>DASYHY010000119.1:0-4157 GCA_036252795.1 Aurantimonas sp.
TCCAGCACCATCTTGGTGAAATCGGCGGCCGTCGCGACCATCGAGAGATTGTGGATGTTGGCGTCGTTGGCCGCGATCGTCTCGGCGATCTCGGCGAGCGAACCCGGCTCATTGAGCGCGGAGATGGTGATGCGGGCCGGAAAGCGCGCCTTGAGCTCGGAATCGATGTCCCAGCGGACGTCGACCCAGCGGTCCGGCTGCTCGTCGTAGGCCGTGAGCGCCGGCGACTGGATCGGATAGATGGTGATCCCCTGCCCCGGCTCGATGATGCCGACGATGCGGTCCCCCGGCACCGCACCGTCCGGACCGAAGCGCACCGGCATGTCGTCGCCCACACCGCGAATGGGGATCGCACCGGCCTGCTTGCGGGCCTTCGACTTGCTCCGGCCCGGCACCTTGAAGATCATGCCGGCGGCAGTGCGCAGGTTGAACCAGCCTTCCTCCTCGCGCCGCGGGCTGCGCCGCGTGACCCGGCTGTCCTGGAAGTCCGGATAGGCGGCCTTGAGGACGTCCGAGGAGGTGAGTTCGCCGCGCCCCACGGCGGCCAGCGCGTCATCCACCTCGCGATGGCCGAGCTTGCCCAGCAGCGGCTTCAGCTGGTCGCGGGCGAATTGCTTGCCCTGCCGGGTGAAGGTGCGCTCCAGTATCTGCTGGCCGAGGCCGGAATACTGCCGGCGGATGGAGGTGCGGGCGGCGCGGCGGATCGCCGATCGCGCCTTGCCGGTCACCGCGATGCTCTCCCACGCCTGTGGCGGCGTCGCGCCCTTGGCGCGGATGATCTCCACCTCGTCGCCATTGGCGAGTTCGGTGACCACCGGCATGATCCGGCCGTCGATCTTGCAGCCGACGCAGGTGTCGCCGATGTCGGTATGGACCGCATAGGCGAAATCGATCGGCGTCGCGCCGCGCGGCAACGCGATCAGCCGCCCCTTGGGGGTGAAGCAGAAGACCTGGTCCTGGAACAGTTCGAGCTTGGTGTGCTCGAGGAATTCCTCCGACGTATCGCCTTCGGCCAGAAGCTGGATGGTCCGCCGCAGCCAGGCGTAGGCGTTGGAGTCCTTCGACAGATGGACCTTCGCCTCCACGTCCTCGCAGTCCTTGTAGAGCGAGTGCGCGGCGACGCCGAACTCGGCGATGTCGTGCATCAGATGGGTGCGGATCTGCAGCTCGACGCGCTGCCGCGACGGTCCGACGATGGTGGTGTGGATCGAGCGGTAGTCGTTCTGCTTGGGGGTCGAGATGTAGTCCTTGAAGCGGCCGGGTACCATCGGCCACCGCCGATGGACGATCCCGAGCGTGCGGTAGCACTCCTCCTCGGTATCGACGAGCACGCGAAACCCGAAGATGTCGGAAAGCTGCTCGAGCGACAGCGCCTTGCGCTGCATCTTGGAGAAAACCGAGTAGGGCTTCTTCTGCCGGCCGTAGACCTTCGCCTTGATGCCGCTCTCCTCCAGCAGCGCGGCGAGATCGTGCTCGATGCTGCCAATCCGGTCTGCATGGCGGTCGTTGAGTTCGGCGAGCCGCGCCGTGATCGTCTCGTAGGCCTCGATGTTGACATGGCGAAACGCGAGATCCTCGAGTTCCTCGCGCATGTCCTGCATGCCCATGCGCCCGGCGAGCGGCGCATAGATGTCCATCGTCTCCTGGGCGATCCGGGCGCGCTTGTCCGGCGCCATCGGGCCGAGCGTGCGCATGTTGTGCAGCCGGTCCGCCAGCTTGACCAGCAGGACACGCACGTCGTCGGCGATCGCCAGCAGCAGCTTGCGCAGGTTTTCCGCCTGCGCCGCGCGCTTGGAGACCAGATCGAGGCGCTTCAGCTTCGTCAGCCCCTCGACCAGCTGGCCGATGGTCGGCCCGAAGAGCTGGTCGATCTCCTTGCGGGTCGCGTCGGTGTCCTCGATCGTGTCGTGAAGCAGCGCGACGGCGACGGTCGCCTCGTCGAGCCGCATCTCCGTCAGGATCGCGGCGACTTCCAGCGGATGGGAAAAATACGGGTCGCCGCTCGCACGCTTCTGCGTGCCATGCTTCTGCATGGCATAGACATAGGCGCGGTTGAGGAGCGCTTCGTCGAGGTCGGGCTTGTAGGCAGCGACCTTCTCGACGAGTTCGTATTGCCGCATCATTGGCTTGTGGAGATTACCCGCAAACGGAAAGAGGCGCCCCGCCCTGTGCGGTGGCGCCTCTCAATATAGGATCGCATCGGCCCGCACCGGAAGGGGCGGGCGGCCGATCGGATCAAAAATCCTCGGTCTTCTCGGGCGGCACCAGTCCCTCGATTCCGGCGAGAAGCTCGTCTTCCGACATCCGGTCGAACGAGACCGGGTCGTCGCCGTCCGCGGCGGCACTGGCCTGACCCGCCTGCGCCTCGCCGGCGATGCCGCGCATCTCGGACGGTGCCGGTGCCGGCTCGGGCTCGTCCACCTCGACATGCTTCTGCAGCGAGTGGATCAGATCCTCCTTCAGATCACCCGGCGAGAGCGTCTCGTCGGCGATCTCGCGCAGCGCGACGACGGGGTTCTTGTCGTTGTCGCGATCGATGGTGATCTGCTGCCCCTGCGCGATCTGGCGCGCGCGGTGACTGGCCAGGAGGACGAGCTCGAAGCGGTTTTCGACCTTGTCGACGCAATCTTCTACGGTGACGCGGGCCATGCCTGTCTCCTGCCTGAACGAAAATCTCAGAATGAAGTCGCCGACATAGACTTTTCGGCGCCGCGGTACAAGGTCCCTTCGCCGTCTTCCTGCCCATTCGCTGCGGTCGGCGCTGCGGTTGGCAACCCGCGCGAGCGAGCCTATGGTCGCGCCGACCGCGCATCGGCGGCCCGTGCGACGCCGGCATGGCCGCCCCACGCCACTACCAACGGAAGCTCATTGATGTTCGATCAGAGGGAAAAGATCGCCCTGTTCATCGACGGCGCCAATCTCTACGCGGCGTCGCGCGGCCTTGGCTTCGACATCGACTACCGGCGGATGCTGGAGAATTTCCAGGCGCGCGGCTACGTCCTGCGTGCGTACTATTATACTGCCCTGCTGGACGACACCGAGTATTCCTCGATCCGGCCGCTGATCGACTGGCTGGACTACAACGGCTACCGGGTCGTCACCAAGCCGGCGAAGGAATTCACCGACTCCACCGGCCGCCGCAAGATCAAGGGCAACATGGACATCGAGCTCGCGGTCGATGCGATGGAACTCGTCGATACGGTCGACCACTTCGTGCTGTTCTCGGGCGACGGGGACTTCCGCTCGCTGGTGGAGGCCCTGCAGCGGCGGGGCCGCAAGGTCTCGGTGATCTCGACGCTGCAGACCAACCCGCCGATGATCGCGGACGATCTGCGGCGCCAGGCCGACCATTTCATCGAGCTCAACACGCTGCGCGCGGATATCGGCCGCACGCCGGCCGAGCGCGAGGCGCGGCTGGCGCGGCGCGCCGAAGCCGTCGAGGCAGCCGAGAGCGAAGACGACTATTGAGCGCAGAGGGCGAGACGAACGCGGGAACCGTCCCGCAGGCGCGGTCGGAGCCGGGGCGCGACTGCCCGATCTGCCCCCGGCTGGTCGGCTTCCGCGAGGAATGGCGCCGCCGCGAGCCGCTCTGGCACAATGCGCCGGTGCCGACATTGCTGCCGGCCGGCGGGCGCGAGGCGGTCGAGTTGCTGGTCGTCGGGCTGGCGCCGGGGCTTCGCGGCGCCAATCGCACGGGCCGGCCCTTCACCGGCGACTATGCCGGCGACCTCCTCTACGCGACGCTTGCCCGCTTCGGCTTCGCCAATGACTGCTTCGCCGCCCGCACGGACGACGGGCTGGAACTGAAGCGCACCGCCATCACCAACTCGGTTCGCTGCGTGCCGCCTGAGAACAAGCCTGTCGGAGCGGAGATCGCCGCGTGCCGCCGCTTTCTGGAGGCGACGCTCGAGGCGTTTCCGAGGCTTCGCTGCCTCGTCACGCTCGGCAGGATCGCACATGATTCGACGATAAGGACGCTGGGAGCGCGGCTGGCGGACGCGCCGTTCGGCCACGGCGCGGCGCACGATTTGGGCGGCCTGCGGGTGTTCTCGAGCTATCACTGCTCGCGCTACAACACCAATACCGGCCGCCTCACCGAAGCGATGTTCGTCGACGTGTTCGCGGAAGTGGCGGCATTCCTCGGCCCGCGGCCGGGT
>DASYHY010000120.1:0-9837 GCA_036252795.1 Aurantimonas sp.
GCCTCGATGTCGCCGTCCAGGGCGATCGGCAGGACACCCCGCTCCTCGCGCAGGACGGTCTCGATGGTCCAGCCGCGCGCGCTCACGTAGGCGGCGATCGAGTCGCGCAGGCGGCCCTCGTCGAGATCCGGGCCGTCGGCATAGTAGGTATCCTCGACGAGAAGCCGGGTCGGCGTCAGCGGCAGGACGTAGACGAAGCGATAGCCGTCGGCCTGCGCGACGGTGGCGTCCATGATGATCGGCTGCGGCAGGCCGTGCGGCGCACCGAGCTCGATCTCCTGGCCGAGAAACTTCTGGAACCCCAGCCGCAGATGCGGGCTCGGCGAATGGCCGCGCCCGTCGATGACGCAGCGGGCCATGACCGTGCGGCCGTCGAGGACGACGCTCTGGGGCGTGACGCCGCGGACCGGCGCGCCCGTCTCGATGGCGTCACCGAGCGTCGCCTGCAGAACCTCGCGGAACCGCTCCGACGCGACGCTCCGGTAGCCGGTCCCGATCCGGCGATCCCGTTCCGGAAACCGGACCTCGTAGGCGTTCCAGCGATAGGTCACGAAGGGCGCCAGCCAGTCGTGGGCGGAAGCGGCGAGGTCGCCGTCGTGAAAGGACCAGGTGTGGTTGCCGCCGGGCGCCTCGCCGGCCTCGAACAGGCGGATGGTCAGATCGGGGCGCGTCGTCGCCAGCCGATATCCCGCGAGCCCGTTCGCCAGGCCTCCGCCGACGAAGGCGACGTCGATCATGCTATCTGCGCCCCCTGTCATGCGTTCCGCCCCGTTTTGACCCGCGCCACTCTGCCCAGAATCACGTCTTCCACGATGTCCGCCGCCAGCACCACCCCGCCAGAGGTCGCGATGTCGCGCCCGATGGCGCGCGCTTTGTCCCTGACACTAGCCTCCGTCAGCAGCCGGGCAAGTGAGGCCTTCACCCGCCCTGGCGAGATCAGCATGCGGGAGATGCGCTCGCCGACGCCGTGATGGACGATCCGCGCCGCGATACCGGGCTGATCGAACGCGATCGGGATCGCCAGCATGGGCACGCCTGCAGCCAGGGAGTCGAGGACCGTATTCATCCCCGCATGGGTAACGCAAACCGAGGCGCTGCGCAGGATCTTCTCCTGCGGCACGAAGTCCGTGACGAGATCGGCATCGATGCGCGCGGCGCGGGCTGCGTCGAGGCGACCGCAATGGGCGACGACGCAGCGGGCTCGGAGTTCTCGGCAGGCCTTAGCCACGGCCCGGAAGATGTCGACCCGGTGGCCCTGCAGGGTCCCGAGCGAGGCGAAGACCAGCGGCCGGGCGCCGTCCGCATCGTCGTTCGCGACTTCCACGGGCGGTGCCGCGCGCAACGGGCCGACCATGTGGCGATGCGACGCGGGCTCGCGGGGGAAGTCGAAGCTTGGAACGAGCTGCGAGATCTGCGCCGTTCGCGACAGACAATCCCACAGCGAATCGCGGGGCGGCAGCGCGAAAAGCTCCGCCCACCGCGCGATCGTGCGGCGCTGGCGGGTCAGGAGCAGGCGCGCCACCCGCTCGCCGCCGCGGTTGCGCCGCAGGCCTTTCTCGCTCGCATCGTAGGGCCAGGACAGGAACGGCAGCGGCACCGTCGGCTCGTGATGCACCGGAAGGGCGGCGGCCAGCGAGACGTGCGGCAGCCCGAGATGGTCGGCGAGAAGGCCGGAGGCCGGCTCCATCGCGTCCCCCACGATGGCATCGGCGCCGATCTCCGTGAGGATGCGCGGACCCTCTCGGCAAAGCTCGCCGGTCAGTTCAGCCGAATCGGCCACCGTCCGCAGGATCCCCAGCGGTCCGTTCGGCCGGGCGGCGCGCGCGAGCAGCGCTTCGAGGTCGCGTCCCGCCCCGCCGCCGGTCTCCCGGCGCATCAGACCTGCCGGCCCCGCCGACGGGGGCGCCCCTGCGTTGAGCACGAAGGTGACGCCATGACCGCGACGCAGCAGTTCGCCGCCCAGCGCCTCGAAGACGCGGAGATGGCTGTGAAAGGGCGGGCAGATCAGCGCGATACGAGACATGGCTCACCAAATTCGGGCGTGAGGTCCCGTCCGGGAAGGGATTCCGGCGCAGGACCGTTCCGGTCCACGGCCGATTCCGGTTGGCGCGCCCGGCAGGCTGCGCCATATGCGATCGAAACAAGACCGAAACCAGCCATGCCCCTCAGTTATCCCGCCTGCCTCGAAAGCCGCTCCTTGATCTCATACCGGTCCGCACGACGCCAAACGATCTGCGGGCTTTGCGCTGCCGGCTCCTCCGCCGCATGAGCGAGGCGAACCCGCCAGCTGCTCCGCTGGAGCAGATTCGGCTCGCGACGCTGGCCGCGCGCGCAGCCGCGATCCTTGTGCTTCTGCTGTTCATGGTCGGGTGGCTCCGGACAATGGAACGGCCGTGGATCTGTCCCTGCGGCACCGTCGAGTTCTGGCACGGCGCGTTGACGGCAAGGGAGAACAGCCAGCATTTTTCCGACTGGCACTCGGCCCTGCACGTCATCTTCGGCATGGCGCTGTTCGGCTTCGTGAATGCCCTGAAGCCGCGATGGGCCACCGGTGCCAAGCTCGTGGTTGCGATAGCCTCGAGCGCCGCCTGGGAGGTAATGGAGAACACGCCGTTGCTGATCGACCTGTTCAGCAACGCCACCAATGCCATCCCCTATTCCGGCGACTCCATCCTCAACGCGGTCGGCGACACGCTTTTCGTGGCCTTCGGCTTCCTCGCCGCAGCGTGGCTGCCGGCCTTTGCGACGGTGCTTGTCGCGCTGGGGCTCGAAGCGTCGATCGCATTCGCGATCCAGGACGGCTTCGTCATCGGCACGCTGCGGCTCTTCGGCGTCGATATCTGACAGCGCCCGTCAGTTCGCGCCGCGCGCCAGCCGCTCGGCCCGGCGTGCGCGCGCCTCGTCCAGCGCGTCGAGCCGGACCTGAGGCAGCGACGTCCGCCAGTCGGTGCCGGCGATGGTCACCACCCTGTTGCCGCGAAAATCGGCTTCGGCAGTGATCAGCCCGCGCTCGGCCATGAAGCCCAGCAGGAACCGGCCGCGCGAGGGGGAATGGCTGCCATAGGCGCGGGCGAGCGCCGCGTCCGATGGGCACTGCGATCCGTCCCGGGCGGCGCGGGCGAGCATCATGTAGACGCCCTGCATCTCCTCCGGCAGATCGCCGGCGCGCTCGATGACCGCCTGCCACTCCTCGTCCTCGGTCTCGGTCGAGACCCCGGCGCGCGCCAGCGACAGGCGGCGGCGGAAGGCCGCCATGTCGGTTTCGACGCCGCGCAGCCGCTTCAGCCGGCAGTGGGTGAGGAATTCCTGGTAGAGCACCGGAACAGGGCGGAACGCGGCGTCCGGGTCCTCCAGCATCTCGGCGAAGATCTGGTCGACGGCCGCCCCGCGCTCCTCGGGCGAACGCGGATCGTCGTCGACCGGCTCGAGGGCAGCAGCCTGCGCCGGTGCCGCGGCGACCCGCTCCATCAGTTCCCGCGTCGCCACCGGAGCGGCCTGCGGTGCGGGGCGCGGGGAACCCCGCCGCTCCTGCGCGGCCTCGTCCGGACCGGCGGTGAAGATCAGGTCCTCCATCGCCGCGCGCGGCGTCTCGGGCAGCGGCATCAGCGACGGCCGGCCGCTGCGCCCGGCCGTCTCCACGGGGCCGATGCGGATCGCCACCGGCCGGCGCGTCAGGGCCGGACCGAGCGCCACGAAATTGCCGGTCTCGAGATCACGGAAACGCTCGGCTGTGCGCCGGTCCATGCCGAGGAGATCGGCCGCCCGTGCCATGTCGATGTCGAGGAAGGTGCGCCCCATCAGGAAGTTCGAGGCCTCCGCAGCGACGTTCTTGGCGAGCTTGGCGAGGCGCTGGGTGGCGATGACGCCGGCCAGACCGCGCTTGCGGCCGCGGCACATCAGATTGGTCATGGCGCCCAAAGAGGCCCGCCGCGATTCGTCGGAATGCTCGCCGGCCATGGCCGGGGCGAACAGATGCGCCTCGTCGACGGCGATCAGCATCGGGAACCAGTGGGCGCGATCGGCCTCGAACAGGCCGTTGAGAAAGGCCGCGGCGCACAGCATCTGCACTTCCGCGTCCAGCCCCTCGAGATCGAGCACCACGGAGGCCCGGTGCTCACGAATGCGCGCGGCGATACGCGCCAGTTCGGCCGGCGTCCGGTTGGCATCGACGACGACGTGACCGTAGCGCTCGGCCAGCGTGACGAAGTCACCCTCCGGATCGATCACGCACTGCTGCACCCAGCCGGCGCTCTTCTCCAGGAGGCGACGCAGCAGATGCGACTTGCCGGAGCCGGAGTTGCCCTGGACCAGGAGACGCGTCGAGAGAAGCTCCTCGAGATCGAGCTCCGCCGGTTCGCCGGTATGGGTCGTGCCGAGATCGACGGCAACCGTCATGAACTGTTTTTCCCTTGGCGTTTCAGGCAGCAGGGCCATGGCCGGTCGCGGCAGCCATGGCCTCGTCCGTATCCCTAACACGCCGCGGTGCAGCGCTCCGGTCGCACCGGCCTCTGTCCACAGGAACGCCGTCAGCCGACGAGGATGATCCGGCAGTCGTTGACGTTGGTATGGGTCGGGCCCGGCACGAAGAGATCGCCGATCGTGCGGAAGAAGCTTGTGGAATCGTTGGCGGCAAGACAAGCCTGCGGGTCAATCCCGGCGGCTTGCGCCCGGGCCAGCGTGTCCGGCAGGACGAAGGCACCGGCGGGATCGCTGGCCAGTCCGGTGCCGCCGTCCGTGCCATCCGTGTCGCCGGAGAGGGCGGCGATATCCGGCGCGCCGTCCAAAGCGAGCGCCAGTGCCAGCGCGTATTCCTGGTTCGGACCGCCCTCGCCTTCACCGCTTATCGTCACCGTCAGCTCGCCGCCCGACAGGATCGCGACGCGCTCGCCGCGCGCTCTTGCTGCCATTGCTAGGCGCGCGTGCTCCCCAGCCACGTCGCGCGCCTCACCCTCGATGTCGGCGCCGAGGCTCTCGACGCGGTAGCCGAGGGCCGAAGCGGCCGAAGCGGCGGCTTCGAGCGAGGCTGCGGGCGTCGCGATGATGCGGTAGCTGGCTCGCGCGAAGACCGGATCGCCCGGCTTCGGCGATTCGTTGGCCTCGGACGCCAGTGCGGCGCGGCAGGATTCCGGCAGGTCGAGGCCGCGGCGCTCGACGATCGCGCGGGCGTCGGCGAGCGTCGTTGCATCGGGTACCGTCGGGCCCGAGGCGATGACGCTCGGATCGTCGCCCGGCACGTCCGAGATCGCCAGCGTCACCAGCGGCGCGCCGCCGCAGGCACCGGCCAGCCGCCCTCCCTTGATCTTCGACAGATGCTTGCGCACGCAGTTGATCTCGCCGATGCCGGCGCCGCTGCGCAGCAGCGCCCGCGTCACCGCCTGCTTGTCGGCGAGGCTGACGCCGTCGGCCGGCAGCAGCCAGTTGGCCGAGCCACCGCCCGAGATCAAGGCAAGGACGAGATCGTCGGGGCCGGCGGCACCTGCCAGTTCCAGCACCCGTCCGGTTGCCTCGAGTCCCCGAGCATTGGGCAGCGGATGGCCGGCTTCCACCACCTCGATCGGCGCGGCGTCGAGGGCATAGCCGTCGCGGGTCACCGCAAGACCGTCGATACGTTCGTCCGGAATCCCGTGCCTCTGGCGGTAATGATCAACGGCGGCAGCTGCCATCGATGCGGCAGCCTTTCCGGCGGCGAGGATCACGATGCGACCGGACGGGGGCGGCGGTAGATGCGGCGCCAGGATCGCAGCAGGATGCGCCGCAGCGACCGCCTGCCGGAAGATCGCCTCCAGTTCCTCCCGCTTCCGCACCATGTCCATGCCCTGCCTCCCGAAGCCCGTTTTCCGCCTCTATAGCAGCCAACCCGGCAATCGAAACAGCAGCGCGAGAAGTGCGGCCCTGCGCGGCGCCCGCGGCAGAAAGGACGCGCCGGGTGGGCGTGCCGGCGAATGGTCGCAACGTCCTGTTTTCGGCGTCGCACAACCCCTATACTGAGGTCATCGCACCGCATGAGAACGCAGGCAGCGCCATGTTCGAAGGTTTCGACGCCGTCCTCCTCGCCCGGATCCAGTTCGCCTTCACGGTCTCGTTCCACATCATCTTCCCGGCCTTCACCATCGGCCTGGCGTCGTATCTGGCGGTCCTGGATGGGCTGTGGCTGGCCACCGGCCGTGCGGTCTACATGGAGAGCTTCCGCTACTGGGTGAAGATCTTCGCTCTCAGCTTCGGCATGGGCGTCGTGTCGGGCATCACCATGAGCTACCAGTTCGGCACCAATTGGTCGGTGTTTTCCGACAAGACCGGACCCGTACTCGGTCCCCTCATGGCCTACGAGGTGCTCTCGGCGTTCTTCCTAGAGGCCGGCTTCCTCGGCATCATGCTGTTCGGCCAGAAGCGCGTCGGCGACAAGCTGCACTTCGCCGCGACCACCGTCGTGGCGGTGGGGACCTTCTTCTCCGCCTTCTGGATCCTCTCGGTCAATTCGTGGATGCACACGCCGGCGGGCTACGCCATCAACGAGGTCGGCCAGTTCATTCCGGAGGACTGGTGGGCGATCGTCTTCAATCCCTCCTTCCCCTACAGGCTCGTGCACATGGTGCTCGCCGCCTATCTCACGACCGCTTTCGTCGTCGGCGCGGTGGGCGCCTTCCATCTCCTGCGCGACAGGAGCAATGCCCACGCCCGCGTGATGTTCTCGATGGCGCTGTGGATGGCGGCGGTCGTCGCGCCGATACAGATCGTCGCCGGCGACTTCCATGGCGTGAACACCCTGGAACACCAGCCGGCGAAGATCGCCGCCATCGAGGGGCATTTCGAGACCAACCGCGACGGATCGATGCCGCTGACCCTGTTCGGCATCCCCAACATGGAAGCCGGTCGCACCGATTACGCCGTCAACGTGCCCTATCTCGGCTCGCTCATCCTGGCGCACTCGCTGGAAGGCGAGGTGCTGGGCCTCGATGCCTTCCCACGCGACGAGTGGCCGAACTCGACTATCGTGTTCTGGAGCTTCCGGGTGATGGTCGCGATCGGCTTCGCCATGCTGGGCATCGGGATCTGGTCGCTGTTCAAGCGTTATCGGGGCTCGCTCTATGCCAGCCTGTGGCTGCAACGGGCGATGCTCGCCATGGGGCCGATGGGCTTCGTCGCCGTTATCGCCGGCTGGATCACCACCGAGGTGGGCCGCCAGCCCTACACGGTCTACGGCCTGCTGCGCACGGCCGAGAGCCATTCGCCGATCGCCGCAGAAGCGGTCGGGACGTCGCTGATCGCCTTCGTCGTCGTCTACTTCCTGCTGTTCGGCGCCGGGACGTTTTATATCCTGCGCCTGATGGGCAAGGCGCCGACGCCGCTGGAAGAGCCCACTCCGCCGCACCAGCCGACCCGCACCGCGGGCATCACGCCGGCGCCCTCGCTGGAAGGCCGCGAGACGCCCGAACCGGCGAAGAACTGAGGGAGGCAGTCATGGATCTCGCCGTTCTCTGGGCGTTCATCATCGCCTTCGCCGTCATCGCGTATGTCATCCTCGACGGGTTCGACCTCGGTACCGGTATCCTCTTTCCGCTGCTCGGGCGCCACGAGAACCGCGACACGGCGATGAACACGGTGGCGCCGATCTGGGACGGCAACGAGACCTGGCTGATCCTTGGCGGCGGCGGCCTGTTCGCCGTGTTCCCGCTGGCCTACGCGATCATCATGCCGGCCATCTACGCGCCGATCATCGCGATGCTCCTGGCGCTGATCTTCCGCGGCGTCGCCTTCGAGTTCCGCTTCAAGACGGTTCGCGGGCGCTGGATGTGGGACGTTTCGTTCTTCGTCGGCTCGGTGGTCGCGGCACTCAGCCAGGGCATCGCGCTGGGCACGCTGGTCCAGGGCATCGAGGTCGAAGGGCGAGCCTATGCCGGCGGCTGGTTCGACTGGCTGACGCCGTTCTCGCTGATGACCGGGGTTGCGGTTGTCGTCGGCTACGCGCTGCTCGGCGCCACATGGCTGGTGATGAAGACCGAGGGCGAGCTCCACGACATGGCGAAGGGCTTCGCCTGGATCACCGGAATCGGCACGCTGGTGCTGATCGGGCTCGTCAGCCTGTGGATGCCGTTCCTCGACGCGGAATTCTACGTCCGCTGGTTCACCTTCCCACAGATCCTCTACGTCGCCCCGGTGCCGCTGCTCGTCGCCTTCGCCGCCTTCAGCCTGTTCAGCTCGCTGGCGCAGGGCAAGCACGTGCGGCCGTTCCTGTCGGCGCTGACGATCTTCGTGCTCGCCTTCGCCGGGCTCGGGATCAATTTCTATCCCAACATCATCCCGCCGGACATCACCATCTGGGACGCGGCCGCACCCGACGCGTCGCTGGTCTTCCTGCTGGTCGGGGCGTCGGTGCTGATCCCGATGATCCTGATCTACACCGGCTATGCCTACTGGGTGTTCCGCGGCAAGGTCGCCGAGGGCGAGGGCTACCACCATTGACCCCGCCGGGGGACAGAGGCCGCCGGATCCCTTCGCCTCTTTGGAAGCGGCTCGGCTGGTTCGCCCTGCTCTGGCTCGGCGGACTGGCCGCGGTCAGCCTGCTCGCCTTCGTCATCCGCAGCGTGCTGGTCGGCTGATCAGGCGGCGAGCGCCAGTTCCGGCACCGTCCGGCGCACCAGCGCCATGTCCGCATTGAAGGCCTCGCTCTCGCGCGCCTTGGCCGCCGCGTCGGGCAGGCGCAGGATATAGGACGGATGAACGGTGACGAGCAGCCTCGTCGCCTCGTCCAGATCGATCAGCTTCGAGCGGGTGTCGCGGATCGTCACCGTCCGGCCGAGCACGGCGGCGGCAGCCGTCGCACCCAGCGCCACCACCAGTTTCGGGCGGATCAGCTCGCGCTCGGTGTTGAGCCACCAGCGGCAGGCCTGGATCTCGCCGGCATTCGGCTTGGCGTGGATGCGCCGCTTGCCGCGCGGCACGAACTTGAAGTGCTTGACCGCGTTGGTGACGTAGGCGCGGCTGCGATCGATACCGGCTGCCGCCAGCGCCTGGTCGAACACCTTGCCCGCCGGACCGACGAAGGGTTCGCCGGCCAGGTCCTCCTGGTCGCCCGGCTGCTCGCCGACGAAGATCACCGGCGCGTCTTCCGGGCCGCGGCCGAACACCGTCTGCGTTGCCGGCTCCCAGAGCGGGCAGGCCTTGCAGTGCTTCGCCTGCTCGCGCGCGGCATCGATCGTCGCCGGCTTGGGACGTTCCGCGACCGGATCTGCGTCGATCGGCTTTGCCATCCGCTCCCGCTCCACGTGTTTCTCGTGACGCAAACCCGGCAGGCTGGGCGCGGTTTCAATCATCCGCCGGGACGCCGCCTCGGCCCCACCGATCAGTGGCCGGATCAGCGCGGTTTCCGGCATGTTCGCCCAGTACTTCTTCGGCATCTCCGCCTGCATCGCCTTCACCTTCAGCCGCGCCGGGTTGAAGATCGACGCGTAGTAGGTGAGCCAGAGCGCCTCCATGTCGTCGTCCTTCGGCCGCATGTCCTTCGTCGCGCCCGGCAGGAAGGACAGGTCCGACCCGTCCCAGTGAACCGAGCGCTCCGGCGTCAGGATGGTCCAGACCATGCCGGCGAAGCGCCGAGCGAAGAACGGCGCGGTCAGCTCGACGATGTGGTGGAAGGGCTCGAACCAGGCGGCGTAATGCCGGCCGAGTTCGGGGTCCTCGATCTCGCGAAAGCGCACGAAGGCCTTCATCTTGTGGCTGTCGCGGCGCACCGCCTTTTCCATCTCCCGCGCCCGCATGATGTCGGGATCGGAAGCGATCTCCAGGAGCTGCTTCTCCTTCTGCAGGCGCCAGAGCAGCCGGTAGGCGAAGACGAAGCGG
>DASYHY010000121.1:0-5193 GCA_036252795.1 Aurantimonas sp.
GGCGCTGTCCTACGCGCGTGAACGGCGGCAGGGCAAGGCGACCCGGCTGACGGGGGAGAGCGCGACGCCGGGGCAGATGAGCCCCATCATCGAGCATCCCGACGTCGCGCGCATGATCCTCACCATGAAGGCGCTGACCGGGGCAGCGCGCGCGATCGCCTATGCCTGCGGCCACGCCACCGACATGGCGCGGGCACTGGCGGTCGACCAGGGTGAGGCGAGGCACTGGAAGGAGCGCGCCAACCTGCTCACGCCAGTCGCCAAAGCCTTCGCCACCGATGTCGGTGTCGATGTCGCCTCGCTCGGCATCCAGGTCCATGGCGGCATGGGCTATGTCGAGGAGACGGGTGCCGCGCGGCTCCTGCGCGATGCCCGGATCGCGCCGATCTACGAGGGCACCAACGGCATCCAGGCGATCGATCTGGTCGTCCGCAAGCTCGGCCAGTCGGGCGGCGCCGCGATGGAAGCCTATCTGACCGAACTTGCCGAAGTGGCGGACGCCGTCTCTGCACGGAACGAGACCGCGTTCGGCGCCACGGGCGAGGCACTGGCGGCTTCGCTCGACGACCTGCGCCAGGCGACCGCCTTTATGTCCGGACATCTGGCAGAGGGTAAGACGGAGACGGCGCTCGCCGGTGCGACAGCCTATCTGCGCCTGTTCGGTCTCGTCGCTGGCGGGATCTATCTCGCCCGCGGCGCCCTGGCCGATCCGTCGCGGCCGGACAGGGTGGCGCTGGCGCGGTTCATGGCCGAGAACCTTCTGACCGAGACCGACGCGCTCAGGCGCCGGGTGGTGACGGGCGCCGCCAGCCTCGATGCTGCTCGGTCTCTCCTCGAACGGGACGCACGATGAGCGATTTGATCCAGACGGCTGTCCAGGAGGGCGTCCTCACCATCCGGATGAACCGGCCGGACAAGAAGAATGCCATCACCAGCGCGATGTATCGCGAGATGGCCGACGCGATCGCGGGCGCCAGCGGAGACGACGCGATCGCTGCCGTGATGATCTGCGGCGTGCCCGGCGCCTTTTCCGCCGGCAACGACATCAAGGATTTCATGGCCGTCGCCGTCAGTGGCGCGCCGCCCCGCGACGCCTACGACTTCCTGATTGCGATCGCGACATCGAAAAAGCCGCTTGTGGCGGCGGTCGACGGCATCGCGATCGGCATCGGCACGACCATCCTGATGCACTGCGATCTCGCCTACGCCTCGCCCGCTTCGACCTTCCGCACGCCGTTCCTGGACCTCGGCGTGACGCCGGAGGCGGGATCCAGCCTGATCGCGCCGAGGATCATGGGGGATCAGCGCGCCTTTGCGCTTCTGGCGCTGGGAGAGACGTTCGACGCCGAGGCGGCGCGGCAGGCCGGTCTCGTCTATGGCGTGAGCGACGATGCCGAGACCGCCGCCCGCGACGCGGCGACGCGCCTGGCGAAGAAGCCGCCCGAGGCGTTGCGCATCGCCCGCGCGCTGTTGCGTGGCAGCCAGGAGGAGATCGTACAGCGGATCGATCTGGAGATCGGCCATTTCACCGAGCGCCTCTCCTCGGCGGAGGCGAAGGCGGCGTTCATGGCCTTCATGTCGCGTTAGAGCCGGTTCACCTCTGAACCGGGGGCACCGGCTCTTCCGGAGCCGCCGGTTCTTCCTCGGTCCTGGCGCGGAACAGGAACCGGTAGGTGCCGACGCAGCCGACCAGGCAGACCCCCGCGGCGATGATGATGATCGGCCAGGTGCCGTGTTCGGCGAAGAACACCCGGAAGGCCGCGCCGAACACATAGGCGCCGAGGCCGTAGGCGCCGGCCCACAGCGCCGCGCTCACCGTGTTCAGGGCCAGGAATTTCAGCCAGTTCATGTGCATCGTGCCGGCGACGAAGCCGTTGAGCTGGCGCAGGATGATGATGAAGCGGGCGACCAGCACCACCCAGATGCCGTAGTCCTCGAATCGTCGTTCGACCATGGCGAAGCGGCGTTCGCCGAGCCCGACCTTCTCGCCCCACCGCACGACCATGCGCCGGCCGAAGCGGCGTCCGAGCAGATAGCCGAGATTGTCGCCGACGATCGAGCCGCCCAGGGCCGTGAGGAACACGGCGGTCATGCTGAGCGTGCCCTCGCCGGCCAGCATGCCGGCCGCCATCACGAGGCTCTCCCCCGGCAGCGGCAGTCCGGTCGATTCGAGGAGCACGACGACGAACAGGAACGCGTAGCCGTAGCTTGTCAGATACTCGGTCACGGGTCTCGGTTCAGGCTGGTTGCGCAGGTGGATGCAGGAACCGGCAGGTCGCCTTGGCTCGCATGGTTGGCAGGTGACGGTAAGGTGCGGCGGCCGCCTCAGCGCTCCAGCAGCGCCACGACTTCCACATGATGCGACCACAGGAACTGATCCACCGGCGTCACCGATTTCACGCGGTAGCCGCCGTCGATCAGGATCCGCAGGTCGCGCGCCAGTGTCACCGGATTGCAGGAGACGGCCGCGACGCGGCGCACCGTCGAGGCCGCGAGTTCCCTCGCGACGGCCTCCGCGCCGGCCCGTGGCGGATCGAAGGCCACCCCGTCATAGCGCCCGAGTTCCTTGGCCGGGATCGGCCGGCGGTAGAGATCGCGTCTTTCGGTCGTCACGGCCTTCAGCCCGGCCGACCGGCGCCAGGCCGTGTCCAGCGCGGCGAGCGCCCCCGCGTCGGCTTCCACGGCATGGACGGCCGACTGGCGGGCCAGCCTGAGAGAGAACGTGCCGCAGCCGGCGAAGAGATCGGCGACGCGGCGTGCCTTCGCGAGATGATCGCAGACAAGCCCGGCCATTGCCGCCTCGGCGGTCGCCACGGCCTGGGTGAAGGCGCCGGCCGGCAGTTCCACCGACACGCCGTCGAAAGCGAGGGTCGGTGGCCGCGTCATGACCACCGTCTCGCCGCCCACTGTCAGGCGGGCGAAATCTTCCGCCAGGGCCAGCTTCACGGCGTTGCGGCGCAGCGACTCCGAGAGCCTCACTCCATCCGCGACGGCGACGTCGAGCCCAGTCGCCGTCGCCGTGACGGTGATGCGCAAGGGCCGCTTGCGGTCGACGAGGAGGCTCGCGAGGCGGCGCAGCGCCGGCAGGGCGCGCTCGATGACCGGCAGCGCGATGACGCAGACGGTGATCGGCACGATGCGGTTGGAATCCGCGGCATTGAAGCCCAGCACGACGTCGCCATCCACCCGTGCCGCAGAAAGGACCACGCGCCGGCGCGATGCCGGCGGGCAGTGAACGAACTCGGCCACATCGGCCTCGATGCCCTCGCGGGCGAGCGCCCTGAGGACGAGGTCGCGCTTGAACCGGCGATAGAGCGAATCGTCGGCGTGCTGCAGGTCGCAGCCGCCGCAATCGCCGAAATGCGGGCAGGGCGGCTTCTTTCGGTGCGCCGACGCCTCGACGATCGTCGTCGTGCGGAACGGCGTGCCCGCGCGCTCGATCGCGACCGTTTCGCCGGGCAGCGTGAACGGCACGTAGACGGGGCCGCCAGGCGTCTCCGCGACGCCGTCGCCCTTGGCACCGAGATGGTCGATGGTCAGCTGACCGGTCACCGCTTGGCCCCGGCCAGCAGGAACTCCTGGTTGCCGTCGCCGCCGGCGATCGGCGAGGGGATCAGGTCGACCGCCCGCCAGTCCGGCTGCGCGTCGAGCCAGGCGCGTAGCGCCTCGGCGACCGACGGCGCGCTGTCGGGATCGCGCAGCAGGCCGTTCTTCGCGATCGCCTCGCGTCCGGCCTCGAATTGCGGCTTGACCAGAAATACCGCATTTGTCCCCGGTTCGGCGAGCTCCAGCGCGGGAGGCAGCGCCAGCCGCAGCGAGATGAAGCTGACGTCGGCGACCAGAACATCGAAGTGCCGGCCGCCAATGTCCTCGCGCTCCATGTCGCGGGCGTTCAGCCCCTCGATCACCGTGACGCGCTCGTCCGCCCGGATGCGCGGATGCAGCTGCCCGTGGCCGACATCGACCGCCACGACGTGCACGGCGTCCCGCCGCAGCAGCGCTTCGGTGAAGCCGCCGGTCGACGCGCCGATGTCCAGCGCCGTTCGCCCCGCGACGTCGATGCCGAAGGCATCGAGGCCGGCTTCCAGCTTCAGGCCGGCACGCGACACGTAATCGGCCGCCGGGTCGCTGAGCGTGATGACGCTGTCCGGCGGCACGTTGAGGCTCGGCTTGGTGACGGTCAGACCATCGACCTTCACATGCCCGCGACGGATCGCGTCGCGGGCCCTTGCGCGGCTCGCGGCGAGGCCTCGCTCGCTGACGAGGCTGTCGAGGCGAACGCGCGACAGATGTTGCTCTTCGGTGGCTGCCATCGGACGGTCATGCGGGCCGGCGGCGCAAATGGCAAGCGGCGATAGCGGGGCAGGAACCTGTCAGGCCTGCATCACCCGGCTGGCCTGCGTACCCAGCGCCCGGAACACCGCATCGACGATGCCCTGCCTGTCGAGTCCCGCGACCTTGATCATCGCTTCCGGCGAGGCGTGGTCGACGAAGCGGTCCGGCATCACCAGCGGCCGGACCTTCAGTCCGCGGTCGAGAAGGCCGCTCGTCGCCAGATGCTGCAGCACCTGGGCCGCAAAGCCGCCACTGGCGCCTTCCTCGATGAGGAGCAGCACTTCGTGGTCGCGGGCCAGGCGCCGGATCAGGTCGGTGTCGAGCGGCTTGGCGAAGCGGGCGTCGGCGACGGTGGTCGAGAGGCCGAAGGATTCCAGTTCCTCGGCCGCGGCGACACTGTCGGCGAGGCGGCTGCCGAAGGAGAGGATCGCCACCTTGGCGCCTTCGCGCACGATGCGGCCCCTGCCGATTTCCAGCGCCGTGCCCCGCTCCGGCATCTCCACGCCGGTGCCGTTGCCGCGCGGGTAGCGGAACGAGATCGGCCCTTCGTCGTAGGCGGCTGCCGTGCGGACCATGTGGCGCAGCTCCGCCTCGTCGGCCGCCGCCATCACCACCATGCCCGGCAGCGGCGCAAGGAAGCCGGTGTCGAACGAACCCGCATGGGTCGGGCCGTCGGCGCCCACGAAGCCGGCCCGATCGATCGCGAAGCGGACAGGGAGCTTCTGGATCGCCACGTCGTGGACGATCTGGTCGTAGGCGCGCTGCAGGAAGGTCGAATAGATCGCGGCGAACGGCTTGTAGCCCTCCGAGGCGAGCCCGGCGCAGAAGGTCACCGCGTGCTGCTCGGCGATGCCGACG
>DASYHY010000122.1:0-29519 GCA_036252795.1 Aurantimonas sp.
GTGTTGGTGTAGTAGGCGCGGCATTCCACGTCGATCGCCGGGATGTCGTAGAGCCCGGTCGCCATCGACATGCCGAACCACGGGATCATCGGCCCGTATTGCGAGGCATAGGCGCCGAGATTGGCGGCGAGGTCGATCGACAGCGCGGTAAAGCGGCCGTCCGCGTCCATCGCCATCCGGCCGGTAACGATGTTGTCGCGGCCATGCGCATCGCTGACGAAATGGTCGCTGCGGTCGGCGGTCCACTTCACCGGCCGGCCGAGACGGCGCGCGACGACCAGCACCAGCGCATGCTCGCGATAGACGAAGGCCTTGGTGCCGAAGCCGCCGCCGACGTCGCGCGTGACGACGCGCAGCTCGTCGTTGCCGATCTTCAGCACCCGGCCCGCCAGCGCGTTGCGCATGCCGTGGACGCCCTGGCTCCCGGTGGTCAGGGTGTAGCGGGCGCCGTCGTGCTCGCCGATGGCGGAGCGGGTCTCCATGTAGTTGCAGACGAGGCGGTTCTGCGCGAGCGTGATCTCGCTGACATGCGCCGCGGCCGCGAAGGCGGCCTCGGCCTTCGCCTTGTCGCCTTCGTAGAGCCGCGTCGCCAGATTGTCGCTGCTGCTCTCGAAGGCCGCAGCGGCGCCCTCGGCGCGGGCACTGGCGATATCCGCGACGGCCGGCAGCGGCTCGTACTCGACCGCCACCAGTTCGGCGGCATCGCGCGCCGCCGTCACGCTGTCGGCGACGACGAAGGCGACGGCATCGCCGACGTGATGGACGGTGTCGCGGCAGAGCACCGGCGTGTCGCGCGGCGCGAACGGCGCGCCGTCGGCGGGCCTGACGGGCGCCAGACAGGGCACGTCGCCGAGATCGGCCACGTCGGCGTGGGTCAGGACCAGTTGCACCCCGGGCGCGGAGCGGACCGGCTCGAGGTCGCCGATCGTGAAGCGGGCATGGGCGTGCGGCGAGCGCACGACGACGGCGTGCAGCAGGCCCTCGCGCGTCTCGTCGTCGGTATAGTGGCCGGCACCGCGAACGAAGACGTCGTCCTCCTTGCGCAGGACCGATGCGCCGAGGCCGAACTTGGGAGTCATGACGTTCATGCTGGAGATTCCTTGCAGGCGGCCGCGGCGAAGCGCCCCGGGCGGTGCGTCGAGGGCCCGGCCCCTGCTGCCGCTTCGCACCATTTATTGCGCGGAGGGGCCCGCGTCGAGGGCGCCGGGCGCACGGCTTCGGACCCCAATGGTTGGCATTCGGCCCGCGCGCGATTAGTTCCGGGCGTGAAACGAGGAGATTTTCCGCATGCTGCGCACCGATGACGGCCCGACGATCAAGCTCGAGGACTACCGGCCGACCGATTTCGTCCTCCACTCCGTGGCGATGACGGTCAGGCTGTTCGAGGGACGCGCCGAGATCGACACGCAGCTGGAGCTGGAGCGCCGCGAGGGCGTGGCCGGCGATGCCAGGCTGGTGCTTGACGGCGACGAGCTGACGCTCAGTGGCCTTGCGCTCAATGGAACGGCCGTGCCGGCCGAGACCTACACCGCCTCGCCGGAGCGGCTGGAAATCGCCTCCCTGCCGGCCACCGGCCGCTTCACCCTCGACATCGCGACGCGGATCGTGCCGGAGGAGAACACCAAGCTGATGGGGCTCTACCGCTCCAACGGCGTCTGGTGCACGCAGTGCGAGGCCGAAGGCTTCCGCCGGATCACCTATTTCCTCGACCGGCCGGACGTGCTCGCGCCCTACAGGGTGCGGATCGAGGCAGATCGGGCGACGGCCCCCATCCTGTTGTCCAACGGCAACCCCGCCGAGCACGGCGACCTGCCGGACGGACGGCATTTTGCCGTCTGGGACGACCCGTTCAACAAGCCCTCCTACCTCTTTGCCCTCGTCGCGGGCGATCTCGATTCGATCCACGAGGAGTTCGAGACCGCCAGCGGGAAGCCCGTCACGCTGGGCATCTACACCGAGAAGGGACGCGTCGGGCAGGCCGGCTACGCCATGGACGCGCTGAAGCGGTCGATGTGGTGGGACGAGCGGCGCTTCGGCCGCGAATACGATCTCGACGTGTTCAACATCGTGGCCATTCCCGACTTCAACATGGGGGCAATGGAGAACAAGGGCCTCAACGTCTTCAACCACAAATACGTGCTGCTTGATCCCGACACCGCGACCGACGCCGACTATGCCGGGGTCGAGACGGTCATCGCGCACGAATATTTCCACAACTGGACCGGCAACCGGATCACCTGCCGCGACTGGTTCCAGCTGTGCCTGAAGGAAGGGCTGACGGTCTATCGCGACCAGGAATTCTCCGCCGACGAGCGGTCGGCCGCAGTGCAGCGCATCAACTCCGTCCGCCGGCTGAAGGCGCACCAGTTCCCGGAGGACCAGGGTCCGCTGCAGCACCCGGTCCGGCCGCGCGAATACCGGGAGATCAACAATTTCTACACGGCGACCGTCTACGACAAAGGCGCCGAACTGGTCCGGATGATCGCGACGATCCTCGGGCGCGACGGATTCCGCAAGGGCATGGACCTCTATTTCGAGCGCCATGACGGGGACGCGGCGACGATCGAGGACTTCATCGCCTGCTTCGAGGATGCCTCGGGCGCCGACCTCTCGCAGTTCGCCCTCTGGTACAGCCAAGCCGGCACGCCCTCGCTGGCGGTCAGCGAGAGCTGGGACGAGGCCAGCGGCACCCTGACGGTCGGCCTGAAGCAGGCGCTCGAACTGGGCGCGTCCGGCACTGACGGCGATCCCTTCCATATTCCCGTGCGCTTCGGGCTCGTCGGGTCGAACGGCCAGGACAAGGTCGTGACCGTGCGCCACGGGGCGGAGGTGACGGGCGACGTCATCCACCTGACGGGCGAAGAGGAGACGGTGATCTTCGAGAACGTCGGCGAGCGGCCGTATCTCTCGGTACTCCGCGATTTCTCGGCCCCGGTCACGCTGCACCACGAGCAGAGCCTTTCCGACCGGCTGGCGCTGGCCCGGCTCGACCCGAACCTGTTCAATCGCTGGCGGATCCTCAACGATCTCGTCGCCGAGGCGCTGGTCGCCGCCAGCCGCGACCCGCAGCGCACTGCCGAGCCGCCGCTGCCAGCGCAGATCGTCGAGGCGATCCTCGGATCGGCTGGCGACGATACGATCGAGGCCGCCTACCGCGCCCAGGCCCTGGCGCTGCCGAGCGAGCAGGAGATCGCCCGGATGCTCGCCGAGAACGTCGATCCGGACGCCATCCATGCCGCTGTCGACGCGGCCCGGCGGCTCATCGGCGAGCGCGGGCGGGCACTGTTCGAGCGCATCCGGGCCGAGGCGCGACCCGCCGCCGAGTTCTCGCCCGATGCCGACAGTGCCGGCCGGCGCGCGCTGGCGAACGTCGCGCTCGGCTATTTGGCGGCGGCCAGCGGCGACCCGGCGCCGGCCGAGGCGCAGTACCGCGCGGCCCGCAACATGACCGACCGGCTCGCCGCGCTGGCGGTCCTCGTGCATCGCTTCCCGGGGACAGGGGCTGCGACGGCAGCGCTCGCGGACTTCTACGCCCGCTCCGAGGATGACGGGCTGGTGGTGGACAAGTGGTTCGCTCTGCAGGCGACGGTTCCCGATCCGGCAGCGCTCGACGTCGTCGCCGGCCTGCTGAACCATCCCAAGTTCACGCTGCGCAACCCGAACCGCGTGCGGGCGCTCGTCGGCACCTTCGCAGGCGCCAACCAGCGGGCGTTCCACCGCGCCGACGGCGCCGGCTACCGCTGGGTGGCGGAGCGGATCGTCGAGCTCGACAAGCTCAATCCGCAGGTTGCCGCGCGGATCGCCACCACCTTCCGCTCCTGGCGCAGCTTCGAGGCGGAACGGCGTCGTGCCGCGCAGGAAGCCCTGGAAAAACTCTCTGCGATTCCAGGTCTTTCCAACGACACAAGAGACATTGTGGGGAGATCGTTGCGATAAGCCACGGTCGAATTGATTTCTTAATTCCTCCGCATTCCGACTCTGGACAAGGTGATTCGCCTCTGATCAATTGGCGGTGATTCGGGATGTGCGGCGTTCCGGATCAGCGAATGCGGCCACGAGGGGTGATCTATGCGAGCGGACGCGCCAAGCGCGCCGGCAGGGGGACGTTTGTCCCGATTCGAGAGCCTGCTGAGCGCCAAAACCGACATCGTCGGACACGCGAAGATCCTCGCAGCCCCTGCCTACGAAAAGCTCCTCCGCTCCGAGCGGCCCCTGCGCCGCAGCATCCCCATCCTGATCATCCTGTTCCTTGCCATCGCCGCCGTCGCCCGCCTGTCGGCGCTGGTCAGCGAGCGCTACAGCATCGAGAGCGACATCGCGCGCGACCTGAAAATCGCGGCGACCCTCCTCCGCGCCGAAAGCCAGTTCGCGCAGATGGCCGCGGGCGACGTCGACGGTGTCGCACTTCTGACCAGCCATGTCCCGGACGAGGTGGTCGAGCACGGCCGCTTCGCGGTGATCAGCGACGCGAACGGCCGGATCACCGCTGCGATGCCCGGCTACGAGCGGCTGATCGGCGAGGATCTGCGGCTGCTGATGGGGGATTCCCAGGCCTTGCTGATGTTCGGCGAGCGGGCCGGCGTCCAGGAGACTGAATTCCAGGGAGACGCGGCCTACGTGGCCAGCGCCACGCTCGCCGACGACGCCGGCACGGTGAGCTTCATCCAGCCTGAGGCGCAACTCTTCGCCGGCTGGCGCGAGTCGATCCACATCAACGTGACGCTCTTCGCGCTCACCAGCAGCATCATGCTGGTGGTGCTCTATGCCTATTTCCGCCAGGCGACACGGGCGGAAGATGCCGATGCCCTCTATCTGGAGACGCATCTGCGGGTGGACACGGCGCTGTCGCGCGGCCATTGCGGCCTGTGGGACTGGGACATCGGCCGCGGCCGAATGTACTGGTCGCGATCGATGTACGAGATCCTCGGCATGGAGCCGAAGGACAGCGTCCTGTCGTTCGGCGACATCGCCCCGCTTTTGCATCCCGACGACGGCAGCCTGTTCGACGTCGCCCGCGCGGTCGCGGCCGGGCGGATCGGCCATCTCGACCGCGTCTTCCGGATGCGGCGCAGCGACGGCAACCATGTCTGGCTGCGCGCCCGCGCCGACGTCACGCGCTGCGGCGACAACGAACTGCACCTCATCGGAATCGCCGTCGACGTCAGCGAGCAGCAGGAACTCGCCCGCCGCACCGACGAGGCGAGCGAACAGCTCAACAGCGCGATCGAGAACATCTCCGAGACCTTCGTCCTCTGCGACAATCGCGACCGGGTCGTCCTGTGCAACTCGAAATACCGGGAGACCTTCGGGCTGACGGAAGCCGACGTTGCCCGCGGCACGCCGCTGGAGACGGTGATGGCCAAGGCGCGGCGGCCGATCGACACCCAGCTGGTGACGAGCCCCACCTTCACCGCCGGCGAGCGGGCATCGGAGGCGCTGCTGCCCGACGGGCGCTGGCTGCTGATGTCGGAGCGCCGCACCGCCGATGGCGGCTTCGTCTCGATCGGCACCGACATCACCCAGCTGAAGCTGCACCAGGCGCGGCTGTCGGATTCCGAGCGCCGCCTCATCGCCGTCATCGAGGATCTGTCGATCGCCCGTCGCGACGCGGAGCGCAAGGCGGGCCAGTTGACCGAGCTGAACACCAGCTTCGCCGCCGAGAAGGAGCGCGCCGAGACCGCCTCGCGCGCCAAGACGACCTTCCTCGCCAACATGTCGCACGAGCTTCGCACGCCGCTGAACGCCATTCTCGGCTTCTCCGAGATCATGCGCGACGGCACGTTCGGGCCGCTCGGCTGCCGGAAATACACCGAGTATTGCGAGGACATCCACCAGAGCGGCCACTATCTGCTGCGGCTGATCAACGACATCCTCGACATGGCGAAGATCGAGGCCGGCCGTCTGATCCTCAACCCGGAAGAGGTCGACCTGGCCGAGACGGTCGTCGAGGCGACCAAGATCATCGAGATCCAGGCCGCGCAGAAGAATCTGACGCTCAGCGTCGAGGCGCCGGAGACGCTGGTGGTCCAGTCGGACCGTCGAGCGACCAAGCAGATCCTCATCAACCTCCTGTCGAACGCCGTGAAGTTCACCGAGGACGGCGGGTCGGTCCGTCTCGGCCTCAGGCAGGTCGGCGACACGGTGCTGATGTCGATCAGCGACAACGGCATGGGGATTCCGCAGGACGCGCTGCGCACACTCGGGCGTCCCTTCGAGCAGATCGAGAACGAGTGGACGCGCACCAACAAGGGGACCGGCCTCGGCCTGGCCATCGCGCGCTCGCTGGTCGAGCTGCATGGCGGCCGGATGCGCATCTCCTCGCAGGTCGGCGCCGGGACCATCGTCGCGTTGCGCCTGCCGGTGGCGGGCTTTGCGCCGGCGGAGCGGCCGGCGGAGCGGCCGGCGGCCGAAGCGGCCGTCGCTTCCGCCGCCTGACAGGATTCAGCGCTGGCTTCGCGCCGGCGCGGCCGCCGCGTCGTCTGCCTCGGGCAGCGGCAGCAACGTCTCGAACGCCTGCCGCGTGGCGATGGCCGCCGCCTCCAGCTGCGGTTCGATCGCTTCGGAAGACGCCGCGCCGATCGTCCGTGCAAGGCGTTCCCGGAGGCCGGGCGGCAGGTCCGCCACCTGGACGACACCAGCGGGGCCGAGCCGCAGGATCTGGATCACCGCGCTGAAGCAGCGCATCGCCCCCGGCAGATCCGCCTCGATCGCTCCCGCTGCCTCGCCGAAATCCGCCGCTTCCAGCACCGCCGCCGTCGGGTGCCCGACGAGATCCAGCGGTGCGCGGCCGGTCAGCAGCGCCCATTGCGCCAGGAATTCGAGGTCGATCAGGCCTCCCGGCCGCAGCTTCAGGTCGAGCGGGCCCCTCGCCGGCTTGTCGCGCTCGAGCCGTGCGCGCATCGAGGCGACGTCGCGGTCGGTCTCGCCGGGATCGCGCGGCTCGGCCAGAAGCGCCGCGACGGTCGCCTCGGCGATCCGGCAGAGTTCCTCATGACCCGCGACTGCTCGCGACCGGGTCAGCGCCATCCGTTCCCAGGTCCAGGCTTCGGCCTGCTGATAGCGCCGGAAGCGATCGATATGGGTCGCGAGCGGCCCCATGTTGCCGGACGGGCGCAGGCGGAAATCGACCTCGTAGAGCACGCCCTCGCGCATCGGCGCCGTCAGCGCCGCGATCAGCCGCTGCGTCAGCCGCGCGAAATAGACGTTCACCGGCAGCTTCTTCTCGCCGTCGGATTCTTCCGCTTCGGGATCATGGTCGTAGAGGAGGATGAGATCGACGTCCGACCCCGCCGTCAGTTCGCGGCTGCCGAGCCGGCCCATGCCGAGCAGCGCCACCCGCGCGCCGGGCACGCGCCCGTGGCGCTCGGCGAACGCGTCGGACACCGCCGCCAGCGTCGCGTCGAGCACGACATCGGCGATGTTGGAGAAGGCCGGCCCCGCCTCGCCCACGTCCACGACGCCGCTGAGCAGCCGCGCGCCCACCAGGAAGCGCTGCTCCGAGGCGAAGATGCGCAACCGCGCCAGCACGTCCTCGTAGCCCTGCGCATCGGCGAGGAACGGCGCCAGCCGCTCCGCCATCAGCTCGCGGTCCGGGACCTCGTCGAAGAAGGCCGGATCCAGCAAGGCGTCGAAGACGTGCGGGCGCGCCGCCATCGTCTGCGTCAGCGCCGGCGACGAGGTGATGATGCGCGCCAGCAGGTCGAGGATGCGCGGGTTGGACGCGATCAGCGAGAAGAACTGGATGCCGGCCGGCAGCCCCGCGAGAAAGGTGTCGAAGGCGGCGATGGCGGCATCGGGGTCGCGTGCGTCCGCGAAGGCCTCCAGCAGCATCGGCATGACCTTCGCCAGCCGCTCGCGGGCCGCTTCCGAGCGCGTCGCGCGGTAGCGGCCGTAGCTCCAGGAGCGCACGATCCGCGCAATGTCGGCAGGGCGCGCATAACCGAGCTCGGCCAGGCGCGCGAGGCTCTCGGGATCATCGTCGGTGGACAGGAGGCGCTCGAAGCCGCCGGTCGCGACGGCATCCTCGTCCCTGTCGCGCCCCTCGTTGAAGAGGCGGGTGAAGTGGCGGTCGACGCGGCGCAGCCGCTCCAGAAGCGCTTCGGCGAAGGCTTCCCGGTCGGCAAAGCCCGCTAGGCGCGCGACCTGTTCGAGCCCGTCCGGATCCTCCGGCAAGGTGTGGGTCTGCTCGTCGGCGACCATCTGGATGCAGTGCTCGACGCGGCGGAGGAACCAGTAGTCGTCGCGCAGTTCCGCCTCGGTGCCGGCGGTGATCCAGCCGCCGCCGGTCAGGGCTGCCAGTGCCCGGTCGGTGCGCCGCTCCCGCAGGCCGGGCGCGCGGCCGCCGGCGATCAGCTGCTGCGCCTGGACGAAGAACTCGACCTCGCGGATGCCGCCGCGTCCAAGCTTCACGTTGTGTCCCGCCACCGCGATGTCGTCGAAGCCCCGATGCGCGTCGATCCGCGACTTCATCGCCTGGATGTCGGCGATGGCGGCGAAGTCGAGGTAGCGGCGCCAGACGAAGGGCGTCAGCTCCTGCAGGAAGGCCTCGCCGGCCTTCCTGTCGCCGGCCACGGGCCGCGCCTTGATCATCGCGGCGCGCTCCCAGTTGCGCCCGCTGCCCTCGTAATAGGTCATCGCCGCGTCGGTGGAGATCGCCAGCGGCATGGCCCCCGGATCGGGACGCAGGCGAAGGTCGGTGCGGAAGACGTAGCCCTGCGCCGTCCGCTCGCCGATCAGCCGGACCAGCCGGCGCACCAGCTTCGAGAACACGTCGACAGCCTCGCCGGGATCCGCTGCGACGCCGGCGCCCGCATCGAAGAACACGATGAGGTCGACGTCGCTGGAATAGTTGAGTTCGCGCCCGCCGAGCTTGCCCATGCCGAGGACGAAGATGCCGGAGCCCCGTTCGGGGTCGCCCGGATGCGGCAGCTTCAGCTTGCCCGCGCGGTGCGCGTCGGCGAGGCAGAAACGCATCGCCGCGCCGATCGTCGCTTCGGCGATGGCCGACAGATCTTCCGTCGTCTCGGCCGTCGACGCCGCCCCGAAGAGGTCGCGCAGCGCGACGTGCAGGCAGGCCTCGCGCTTGATCCGGCGAAGCTCGCCCATCATCGCGGTCTCCCCGAGTTCGGATTCCCCGAGCCCGGCAGCTTCAGCGACGAGCTCGTCGATGCGGGCGCGGGCATTCTGGTCGAACAGCGTCTCCAGCCATTCGGGATGCTGCAGCATCTCGCCGTTCAGATGCGTCGAGAGGTCGAGGATCGCGCCGAGACCGTCGACATCCGGCCCACCGTTCGAAAGATACGTGTCGAGGCGGGTCAGATCCTTCTCGACCGCAGCCTTGCGCAGATCGGCAAGCCATGCGGCTGCCTTGCTCCTGTCGAGCGGACGGGGGCGGATCGCTCCGCCGATCCCGAGGCGGGGCCGGTCATCCTCCATCGTCCGTGCTGGTCCTTCCGTCCAGGGGAAACACCAGCAGGACTCTAAGGCCGGGAACGGCATCCTCAAGCGCCAGATGGCCGTCATGGACGCGAACGATCGCCTGGACCAGGGACAGGCCCAGGCCGGAGCCCGGCATCGAGCGGCTCTGGTCGAGCCGGTAGAAGCGCTCCAGCACCCGCTCGTACTGATCCGGCGGGATGCCCGGCCCGTCATCCTCCACCGACAGCCGGCACGCGCCGTCCTGTTCCGCGAGCCGGATCGTCACCGTCGTCGGGCGGTCATCGCCGACGGCATATTTCAATGCGTTGTCGATGAGGTTCGACAGCGCCTGAGCGATCAGTTCGCGGCTCACGAGCGCTGGAACGGGTGCCGGCGCATCCACCACGAGCCGCGCGCCCACCTCCTCGGCCAGTGGCTCGTAGAGTTCGGCAACGTCGGCGACGATCGTCGCCACGTCGATCCGGTCCTTCAGCACCGGATGCGATCCCGCCTCGACCCGCGAAATCATCAGGAGGGCGTCGAAGGTGCGGATCATCTGGTCGGCTTCGCCGATCATGTCCTCCAGCGCCTCGCGCCGGCCACCCTCTCCCGGAGTACCGCCGAGCGCTGCCTCGGCACGGTTGCGCAGCCGGGTCAGCGGCGTCTTCAGGTCGTGCGCGATGTTGTCGGAGACCTGCCGCAGGCCCTCCTGCAGAAGGGCGATGCGCGCCAGCAGCCGGTTGAGATTTTCCGACAGACGGTCGAACTCGTCTCCCGCCCCGGTCACCGGCAGTCTCTCCGTGAGATCGCCGGCGAGGATCCGGTTGCTGGCCGCCGACATCCGGTCGAGCCGCTGCAGGGCCGTGCGCCCGACGAAGAACCAGGCGAGCAGCGCCGCCGCGCCCATCAGCGCCAGCGCCAGGATCAGCGCCGAGCGGACGACCTCGCGGAATCGCTCCTGCTCGGTCTGGTCCCGCCCGACGAGTATGCGCATGCCGTTCGGCAGGCTCACCACCTCGGCGACCGCGATGTGGAAGCGATCCTCGGCATTGTCGGCGAAGCGCTCGTAGCCGAAGACGTGTTCGGTGAAGCCGCTCTCGTCCAGCACGCCGGCCTGCAGGCTCTCGACATTGCCGGCGATGATCCGCCCGGTGGCGTCGGTCGCCAGGTAGAGCGAGGCACCCGGCTGGCGCGAGCGCCGGTCGATCGTGCGCACCAGCCCGATGATCCCCGCCCTCTCGTAGATCAGGGCTAGCTCGCCGATCTCCTCGGAGATCGCAGCACGGCTCTGGTTCTTGAGGATGTTGGACGCCGTCGCCGTCACATAGAAGACCAGCACCACGGCGCAGATCGCGAAGAGCGCCAGGTAGACCGCGGACAGCCGGACGGCTGTCATTCGCATCAGGGCGCGTAGCCGCTCCACGCCGAGCGCCTATTCGCCGGCGCGCATGATGTATCCCGAGCCGCGGACCGTGTGGAGCAAGGGAGAGCCGAACTCGCGCTCGATCTTCGAGCGCAGCCGCGAGACATGCACGTCGATGACATTGGTCTGCGGGTCGAAATGATAGTCCCAGACGTTCTCCAGGAGCATCGTGCGCGTCACGACCTGATTGGCGTTCTTCATGAGGTATTCGAGCAGGCGGAATTCCCGCGGCTGCAGGACGATCGTCCGCCCCGCCCGCTTCACCTCGTGCGACAGCCGGTCGAGTTCCAGGTCGCCGACCCGGTAGACGGTCTCGACCTCCTTGCCGCCGCGGCGGCGGCCGAGCACTTCGATACGGGCGAGGAGTTCGGAGAACGCGAAGGGCTTGGGCAGATAGTCGTCGCCGCCGGCGCGCAGGCCGGTGACGCGGTCGTCGACCTGGCCGAGCGCCGAGAGGATCAGTACCGGGGTGCCGTTGCCCTTCTCCCGCAATCCCGAGATCACCGAGAGTCCGTCGCGCTCCGGCAGCATCCGGTCGACGATCAGGACGTCGTAGGCGCTCGTATCGGCCATGTGGAAGCCGTCCTCCCCGTTCGCCGCGTGATCGGCGACATGGCCGGCTTCGCGTAGGGCCTTGACGAGATAGGCCGCCGCCTCTCGGTCGTCTTCGATGATGAGGATGCGCATGGGAACGGGAGTGGGTCGCTCGGCTGCAGGAAAAGACATGTCCGGTCCCTTATCTCGTCGTTCAATTCCAAAAGAAAAGGCGGCGGTGCCGAAGCGGCCCGGTTCCCCGAGTCGCGGCCGGCCCCGCCGCCCATCTGTCCGGACGGGACCCCGAAGGGATCCCGTCCCTGCTCGTGGTCAGCTCTTGGCGATCGGCAGCGCGACGAAACGGTTCTGCTCGCCGCTGCGCAGCTGGAAGAGCGCCGCCTTGCGGCCCGCTTCCGAAGCCTGCGCGATCGCGTCCTCGACCTCTTCCTGGCTGGAGACCTCGTCGCCGTTGACGGCAACGATGACGTCGCCCGCCTGGACGCCGCGGTCTGCCGCGGTCGAATCCGGGTCCACGTCGGTCACGACCACGCCGGAACCGTCATCGGACGGCGTCAGCGTCAGCCCGTAGCCCGACAGCGAGGACGGATCCACCGACGGGCCCGACCCGGAGCTCTCGGCGGAGGCCGCTTCGTCGAGGCTGGAGAGATTGCCCAGCGTGACATCGATGTCCTGCGCCGAACCGTCGCGCCACACCGTCACCTCGACCTCGGCGTTCGGCCGATAGTCGGCCACCTTGCGGGCCAGCTCGCGCGGGCCCTCGACGGTCTCGCCATTCACGGCTGTGATGACGTCGCCGGTCCGGATGCCGGCCTTGGATGCCGGCGTCTCGGTGTCCGGAAGGGTGACGATCGCGCCGTTCTCGTCCGCCAGGCCAACGGCCTCCGCGATATCGGCGGTGACCGGCGCGATCTGGACGCCCAACCAGCCACGCTCGACATTGCCGTCCTCGCGGAGCGACTGGACCACGTCCTTGGCGACCGAGGCCGGGATGGCGAAGGCGATGCCGACATTGCCGCCGGACGGCGAGAAGATCGCGGTGTTGACGCCGATGACTTTGCCGTTGAGGTCGAAGGCCGGGCCGCCGGAATTGCCGCGGTTCACCGCCGCGTCGATCTGCAGGAAGTCGTCATAGGGGCCCGCGCCGATGTCGCGGCCACGTGCCGAGACGATGCCGGCCGTCACCGAGCCGCCGAGGCCGAAGGGATTGCCCACGGCGACGACCCATTCGCCGACGCGCACGCCGTCGTCCTCGCCGAACTCGACATAGGTGAAGGTGCGGTCCTCCGCATCGACCTTGAGCAGAGCAAGGTCGGTGCGCGCGTCGGTGCCGATCAGTTCCGCATCGAACTCGGTGCCATCGTCCATGACGATCGTGTACTTGCTGCCGCCCTCGACGACGTGGTTGTTGGTGACCACGAAGCCGTCATCGGAGATGAAGAAGCCCGAGCCCTGACCCATGGCGTTGCGGGGTTCGCGGCGCGGGTTGGCGCCGCGCGGCATGCCCTCACGCCCCGGAACGTCGAAGAACCGGCGCAGCGGGTGGTCGTCGGGCAGGTTATCGAAGGGCGACGTCATCTGGGCGCTGCGATCGGCCGCGGGCGCGATGTCCTGGGTCACGCGCACCGACACGACGGCCGGCGACACCTTCTCCACGACGTCGGCGAAGCCGAAGTTCTCGACCGGCGGATTGATCGTTACCGGATCAGCCAGGACCGGTGCGGTGCTCGTCACCACTCCGCCCGCCAGAACCGAGCCGGCGACGCCAGCGGCGAGGACGGTCGCGAGCACGCCGCGGCGTGTCTTCTTGCTGCTTGCTTGGTTTCGCATCGGAGACCTTTTTTCCCATTGAATTCCATCGCGGCGGTTCCGTCCCATGCCGGAACGCCGCCGATGAACGGGAAGATAGGTACGCGCGGATTACGGGAGCTTTTCGGCCGGGTGAAATCTTCGTAAGGTCGAGGAAGCGGACGGCCTGCCGCGCTCGGTCACCGTGGCGGCGCGACGAGCTTGTCGATCGCCGCCTCTTCTTCGGCCGTCAGGATTTCGGTCCCGCTGTCGCGCCGACGCTGCCGGACGCTGAAGACGGCAAGGGCGATCCCGCAGAGCAGCACGACGATCGGGGCGCCCCACAGCGCGAGCGTCGCCCAGTTGAAGCGGGGCTTGAGCAGGACGAACTCGCCATAGCGCGAGACGAGATAGTCGAGCACCTCGGTGTCGGTGTCGCCGGCGACGAGACGCTGGCGTACGAGCACCCTGAGGTCCTTGGCGAGTTCGGCGTCGGAATCGTCGATCGACTGGTTCTGACAGACGAGGCAACGCAGTCCCGCGGAGAGGTCGCGCGCCCGAGACTCCATTGCCGGGTCGGCAAGCACCTCGTCCGGCTGCACGGCGTAGACGCCCGAGACTCCCGCGCCGGGCAGGATCATCAGCGCCAGCGCCAATGCGACGAGGACGCGGCGAAGGCGGGCCATCACCGTCATGCCTCGACGAGCTTGCGGCCGCGGCCGCGCGACGGCGCCCCCACCCGCAGGCGCCGGTCAGCCAGAGAGACCGTGCCGCCCACCGCCATGAAGATCGTGCCAATCCAGATCAGCGTGATCAGCGGCTTCCACCAGATCCGCACGACGGTGCCGCCATCCGGCGCCGGATCGCCCAGCGAGATGTAGAGCTGGGAGAACCAGCTGGTGCTGATTCCAGCCTCGGTCGTCGGCATCTGCCGCGCCGGATAGAAGCGCTTGGCGCTTTCCATCGTGCCGACGCCGACACCGTCACGACGCAGCGTGAAGCTGCCGACCTGCTCCTCGAAATTCGGCCCCTGCCGCGCCGCGAGGCCGTCGAACTGCACCGAATAGCCGCCGGCGTCGACGCTCTGGCCCGGCACCATGGTGGTCACCGTCTCCGTCTCGAAGGCCGAGGTCGCGATGACGCCGAGCAAGGTCACGCCGAGCCCGAAATGCGCCAGCGCCGTACCGAACGCCGAGCGCGGCAGTCCGCGCAGCCGCGTCCAGCCGATCCGCCAGCCGACCTTGGCGAAGTTCGCCCGCACGAACAGGTCGACCAGGCTGCCGGCCATCACCCAGACCGCGAGGCCGAAGCCGAGGGCGGCGAGAACCTCGCCGGCATTGGCCGTGACCGTCGCAAAGATCACCAGCATCGCCGCGCCGACGGCGACATAGAGCCGCTGCCCCGCCGCGAGGAGGTCGCCGCGCTTCCAGGCGAGCAGCGGCCCGAACGGCACGGCGAGCAGCAGCGGCACCATCAGCGGCCCGAAGGTGAGATCAAAGAACGGGGCGCCGACGGAGATCTTCTCGCCGGTGACAAATTCCAGCAGCAGCGGATAGAGCGTGCCGATCAGCACGGTCGCGGCGGCCGTGGTCAGGAACAGATTGTTCAGGACAAGCGCGCCCTCACGGCTGATCGGCGCGAACAGCCCGCCCGATTCCAGCGACGACGCGCGCAGCGCGAAGAGCGCCAGCGACCCGCCGATGAAGATGCACAGGATGACGAGGATGAAGACGCCGCGCGTCGGGTCCACGGCGAAGGCGTGCACTGAGGTGAGGACGCCGGAGCGGACCAGAAACGTGCCGAGCAGCGACAGCGAGAAGGTCAGGATCGCCAGCAGGATCGTCCAGATCTTCAATGCCGAGCGCTTCTCCATCACCAGCGCCGAGTGGAGCAGCGCCGTGCCCGTGAGCCACGGCATGAACGAGGCGTTCTCGACCGGATCCCAGAACCACCAGCCGCCCCAGCCAAGCTCGTAATAGGCCCAGTAGGAGCCCATCGAGATGCCGGCGGTAAGGAATATCCAGGCCGCCAGCGTCCAGGGCCGGACCCAGCGGGCCCAGGCGGCGTCGATGCGCCCGTCGATCAGCGCGGCCACTGCGAAGGAGAACGCGACCGAGAAGCCGACATAGCCGAGATAGAGCAGCGGCGGATGGATCGCGAGGCCGATATCCTGGAGGATCGGGTTGAGGTCCTGGCCCTCCATCGGAGCCGGCATCAGCCGCGTGAACGGGTTGGAGGTGATCAGGATGAACAGGAGGAAGGCGGTGGTGATCCACGCCTGCACCGCCAGGACGTTCGCCTGGAGGCTCGCCGGCAGGTCGCGGCCGAACAGCGCCACGAGAGCGCTGAAAAGAGACAGGATCAGCACCCACAGGAGCATCGAGCCCTCATGGTTCCCCCACACGCCGGTGATCTTGTAGATCATCGGCTTCAGCGAGTGGGAGTTCTCGAAGACGTTCAGCACCGAGAAGTCGGACATGACGTAGGCGGCGGTCAGCGCCGAGAACGAGATCGCGAGCAGCACGAACCCGGCCGTCGCCGTCAGCGGACCGGTCTCCATCAGCCGTGCGTCGCCGGTGCGGGCGCCGATGGCCGGCAGCACCGACTGGACCAGCGACAGCGACAGCGCCAGGATGAGCGCGTAATGGCCGATCTCGACGATCATGTGCCGGCTCCCGAATCCATCGAGACGGGCGTCGCCTCCGGCTTGATCATGCCCTTGCCGTCCTCCCAGAGGCCCCTCGCCTTCAGATCGTCCACGACTTCCTTCGGCATGTAGTTCGCGTCATGCTTGGCGAGCACCGTGTCGGCCATGAAGACGCGGTCGGGTCCGAGCAGCCCCTCGGTGACGACGCCCTGCCCCTCGCGGAAAAGATCCGGCAGCAGGCCGGTGTAGGCCACCGCCACGCTTTCCACCGTGTCGGTGACGCGGAACGTCACGTGCTTCGTCCCGTCTCGAACGACGGAGCCTTCCTCGACGATGCCGCCGAGGCGGATCCGCTGCGTCGGCGCCGGCGCGTTGGCGACGATGTCGCTCGGCGAATTGAAGAAGGCGACGGAGTCCGACAGTGCCGTCAGCACGAGCCCGGCCGCCGCGCCGATGACGATCAGGATCGCGGCGATCGAGGTCAGGCGCTTGGTCTTTCTGGTCACTGCTGTGTCTCCTCCAGGGACAGGCCGAGTTCCGCGCCGAGCGCGGCGATCTCGCGGCCGGCTGCCGTCTGCGCGGCGAAGGAACGGGAGGCGGACCTGAACGCCTCGCCGGCCCGGTCCTCGTCGCCCAGCACCTTATAGGAGCGGATCAGGCGCTTCCATCCTTCCACGTCGTCGGGGCGGCTTTCCAGACGCTGGGCGAGCTGCGTCACCATGCCCCGGATCATCGCCTGGCGGTCCGCCTCGGCCATTTCCCCGGCAGCCTCGATGTCGGCGGCGGTCGGCCCGGGCGCGGTCGCGCCGGCATCGGCGGCAGGCTGCAAGCTGTTCTGGCGGGCGTCGGCGAGCGCGGCCTCGGCGATCTGCATCCACGGGGCGTTGGGCGGGCTGACCTCGATCAGTTGCGACCAGGCGAGCGCCGCCGCCTCGTGGCGATCCTCCTGCGACATGTCGAGCGCCAGGAAGAAGCGCGCCGGCAGGAAACCCGGGTTGTCCTCCAGAGCCTGCTCGAACGCCGCCTGCGCCTCGTCGGTGACCTCGCCGCCCGCCAGCTGGGTCAGCGCCTCGCCCAGCCCCGCCTGGCGCGCCGCCGAGGAGCCGAGGAGCCGGATCGCCTGGCGGAAGGCCTGCGCCGCATCGTCGGGGCGTTCCATGCGCAAATAGATCGGCGCCAGCACGTCCCAGCCGCGGCCGTCCTCCGGCTCGTTCCGCAGCCGTTCCTCGGCGGAGGCGACCAGCCGGCCGATATCGGTGTCCGGCGTCTGCGCAGGGCTCTGGCGCAAGGCCAGCGGCAGGTCGGGAAGTCCGGGCGCGCCGAAGGCGTAATAGAGCGCAGCAGAGCCCAGCGGCACCAGCGCGACGATCGCAACTGCGGTGGCGAAGGCGCCTCGCCGCCCGGCGCCGGGCTTGCCGCCTTCGGCGGCCGGCCTGGCCTTGCCCGCGGCCTTGAGCAGGCGGCGGCCGATCTCGGCGCGCGCCGTTGCGGCTTCGGCGGCCGGCATGGCGCCGCGCTCCACGTCCGCCTCGAGTTCGCGCAGCTGGGAAGAATACACCTCGACGTCATGCTCGGCGCGGGAGGCGACGTGGCGCGACCTTTCGGCAATCAGGGGCCACAAGGCGATGAGCGTCGCGGCAGCCGTCATGCCGGCTGCGACAAACCAGAAAACCATGCCACCCTTATACGAACGGCGGGACCCGGCTGGAACAGGCCCGCCCGTCGCTTCCCGCGGTTTCATTGCAAGTCGCCGTGAGGCTCTACCAGAGCGGGCGATGCCTGCCCATTCAAATCGTAGGGAATGCGGCTACGTAGATTCCGCAGTTGCGGGAGGAGGGAGCGCGACGGGCGCGTCGGCCCTGCCCCGCGCCCGGCGCGCTGGCGCCATGAACCTCGGCGCCGTTCTCCGCTTCAAGCCACCGGCTGCCAGAAGCCTTCCTGGGTCTTGCAGGCGGTGCCGATCGCCTTGGTCGGCTGCGCGGTTCCCTTGAAGGTGTGCGAATAGCCGCGGCAATCCTGCGAGCCGACCCGGTAGAGCTGCGTCGGCACGACCTCGCCGCTGTAGCCGTCGGCCGACCAGACGACGGGCTGTCCCGGCAGGCCGAACTGCAGCGCCTGGAACTCGGCCTCCAGCGCCCGCGACCGGGCCTGCGACGGCCAGGCGCCCGTAGCGTCGTTCTGTCCGATGAGGCCGCCTTCCAGCGCCGTCACGCCGGCCGAGGCGGAGCCGAGGCTGCCGCCTCCCACTCCCGCGCTCAGGCAGCCGGCGAAGGGCAGTAGCAGGATCGGGACGACGAACTTCGACAGGGTGCGCATGGGGTACATCCGATGGGACATTCTGTGGAAGGAACGTCGGCTTCTCTCGGGGTGAGTTCGTCGCTTCACCCGGCCATGTCAAGCACCCGGCGAGCCGGGCGCGCGCGGCAGGGCGATCTCGGCCCTTAGCCCGCCGAGGGCCGAGCGGCCGAAAGCCAGGGTGCCGCGATACTCGGCCACCATGTCGGAGACGATGGAGAGGCCGAGCCCGCTGCCGGGTACCGCCTCGTCGAGGCGGCGGCCGCGCTTGGTCGCCACGGCGATCTCGGCCTCGCTCAGGCCCGGACCGTCGTCCTCCACGACGATCGCGAGCCGCTCCGGCGACGACCCCGACGCGGTCAGCCGCACCTGTCCCCGCGCCCACTTGCCGGCATTCTCCAGGAGGTTGCCGACCATCTCCTCGAGATCCTGCCGCTCGCCGGCAAACGCCAGGCCGTCGGCAGCGGCCGCATCGAACGACAGGTCGAGATGCGGGTTGAGCTTGGCGACGACGCGCGCCAGACGCTCCAGAACCGGCTGCACCGGCGTGCGGAAGACCGCGCCCTCCGACTGCGCCGCCACCCGGGCGCGATCGAGATAATGCTGGACCTGCTGGCGCATGCGCTCGCTCTGGTCGGCGATGATCCGCCCGCGCTCGCCGCCGACGGCCGAAGCCTCGTTGACCAGCACCGTGATCGGCGTCTTCAGCGAATGCGCCAGGTTGCCCACCTGCGTGCGGGCGCGCTCGACGATGCGGCGATTGTTGTCGATCAGCGCGTTCAGCTCGACCGCCAGCGGCTCGATCTCGCTCGGGAACCGGCCGGTCAGCCGCTCGGCCCGGCCGGTGCGCACCCGTGACAGCGCCCCCCGCACTTCGCGCAGCGGCCGCAGCCCGAACAGGATGGCGAGAACGTTGACCAGCACCGTCCCCAGTCCGACGGCGCCAAGATAGAGCGCGAGCGTGCGGTCGAACCGCGCGATCTCGTCGGCGACAACGCTGGCGTTGCCCATCACCCGGAACCGCGCGGCATGGTTCTGCGCGTCGAGCACGACCTCGGTCTCGAGGACCTTGAGCCGTTCGCCGTCGAGTCCGGCGATCTCGTAGCTGCGGCGATAGGCGGGATCGAACGGCTCTTCGCTCGTCGGCACGTCGGGGATAGAGAGGATGCCGAGCGAGCCCGAGGAGAGCCGGCCCCGCGTGTTGTCGCTCGCCGGCACCACCTCCCAGTACCAGCCGGACAACGGCTGGACGTAGCGCAGGTCGCCGAGGTCCGGCGAGCCGGAGAGATAGCCTCCCTGGCCGACGCCGACGCTGTTCACCAGATTGTAGAGCTGCGCGGTCAGAAGGTCGTCGAATCCCTTCTCCGCCGTCTGCCTGTAGAGCGTCGAGATCAGCCCCCCCGCCACGGCAAGCGCCACGACCGCCCACAGACTCGACAGCACGATGACGCGGGCGGTGAGGGACCTACCGGCCCGGCTCAGCATCGCGCATCCTGTATCCCTGGCCGCGCACGGTCTCGATCAGATCGACGCCGATCTTCTTGCGCAGGCGCCCGACAAAGACCTCGATCGTGTTCGAATCGCGGTCGAAATCCTGGTCGTAGAGATGCTCGATCAGTTCCGTGCGCGAGACGATCTGGTCCTGGTGGTGCATCAGGTAGTCGAGCAGGCGGTATTCGTGCGACGTCAGCTTCAGCGGCGTCCCGTCCAGCGTGACGCGCGAGGCGCGCATGTCGAGCCGCAGCGGGCCGCAATGGATCTCCGAGGAGGCATGGCCGGCGGCGCGGCGGATCAGCGCGCGCACCCGCGCCAGCACTTCCTCGACATGGAACGGTTTGGTGACATAGTCGTCGGCGCCGGCGTCGATGCCGGCGACCTTGTCGCTCCAGCGGTCGCGGGCGGTCAGGATCAGGACCGGCATGAGCCGGCCTTCGCGGCGCCAGCGCTCGAGCACGCTGATCCCGTCCATCACCGGCAGGCCGACATCGAGGATCACCGCGTCGTAGGGCTCCGTGTCGCCGAGAAAGTGTCCCTCCTCGCCGTCGAAAGCGCGGTCCACGACATAGCCGGCGCCGCCGAGCGCCTCGGTCAACTGCCTGTTCAGTGTCTGGTCGTCCTCGACCACCAGGATGCGCATGTATCCGTCCCCTGCTTGTCCGCCGCCCGATGACGGCGCCCTGCCCTGCGGTCAGGGCCGGATCGTCACCGTCGTCTTGCGCGGCCGCCCGCCGTCGGTCCCCGGCACCAGCACGGTGACCACGCACACCGTCTGCCCGTTCTCCTCGCGGCTGGACACCGAGAGCACCTGCCCGCCGGTTTGCGCCGCTGCCTCTGCCGCAGCGCCGGAACAGTCCGCCTGCGCGATCTCGAAGCTGTCCTCGGCGCGCTCGGACCAGTCGAAGGGCTCCTGCACCTGGGGCCCCGAACCGATCGCGGCCGTTGCCGCCCCCGCCATGCCGGGCAGCATCATGATCAGGAAGCAGGCGATGATTGAGCGCGTGATGGTCATGAGGGCCTGATGTGAGCCGGAGTGCCGCCGGGCAGCGACGGTCGTCCATCTACCTAGCAACATGTCGCTGAACGACGAATGAATGCTGGCGGCGGGCCTCTGCCGCCGCCTCGCTTGGGTCAAGCTACCGGAGCGTCTTCTGCGCCGCCAGACGCCCGAGGATCGCGACCACCGCCCCGATCGCGGCGGCCGCGCTGGTCAGGGCCGTCGCCAGCGCCTCGTGCGTGGCCGCGTCGAACGGGACCCCGAACAGCCCGGCGATTGCCGCCGCCAGGGCAACGATGCCGCCCCAGATGCTGCGCGACTGGTACCACGGTTTCATCTCGTTCATGCTGGTCTCCCTTCTTCGATCTAGCCCAGGATCAGGATCAGAAATCTTCTTGACCTTACGTCATTATATGGTTCAATTTTTCTGCACGCAGGACCGCGAAATATTACCGGCTGCTTTATCCGCTCGCGCCGTATCTATAATGATTTGTATGAAAGGAGATTCTTATGTCTGAGAACAATTTTAACCCGAATCCAAATATCGAAAAATATAATCAAATAATGAATGCATGGGCCAGGCATACGGGACATTCAGATAATAATAATTACATATACAGCCTCGATGTTCTTGTAAAAATTTCCGATGGCTTGGACGATATGCTGAGAAACATGGATCTGATTTATGTTATGTTGAGGGGCAATAGCTTCGAGGCGAAATATGTCAAAGACCGCCTGGATGCCGTCGATAAAATTGCAGGATCAGTGCTTGGTGATAGTCGTTACGGCCCTGCGGAGCAGCAGGTCGCCAAAGATATCATGATGAAGACATCCCGCATCAGACGCCTGTTGAACGGCGAAGAGAGAATCGACAGCAAAGGAAATTTGAAAGAGATGATCGATTGGGTCCAAAAATATGGCAGCAACGGTCCAATCATCATACCGGATCATGATCAGATACGTGAATAACTCGGTTACGCCATTTGATCTGAATATCACAACGGTCTGCCCTTCGCCGTCACGGTCTATGGCCGGCTGAGCAGGGTACTGCGGGCCGTCCCCGGACCCCATTGCGGGCTGACCTGCGCCACGCTGACCGCCAGCGGCCCCTGCAACGGTCCGAACGCGGCAGCCAGTTCGCTTGCCGGAACGGACAGTGCCGGACCGTCCGCTTCCCGCAGCAGCAGCGCGCCCGTCCCGTCCGAAATCTCGATGCGATAAAGCTCCCGTTCCTCGCCGAGCGGCACGTCGAGGCCGTCCCAGCCATCGCCGCCGATCCGGGTCCGCCGGACCCAGCGAAGGACGAGGCTGCCGTCCGCCGCGAAGGTGCCGCGCAGATGCACCGGCGAGAGCGGCTTGACCGACCGGCCGCCCAGCGCCGCCGCAAGCGTCACCACCGCCGGGTCGTCGAGCGGGCGGCCCAGCGGGGCGATCCGCCAGTCGAGGCTCCGCCCGACGTCCCGGCTCGTCAGGCCGAGTTCGCCGGCGCCGGCATCGAGCAGCACGAAGGCCGCGTCCGCTGCCGCTCCCGACGCCATCGCGTCCTCGGTTCCGCCCTGCGCGCGCAGCAGCCGGCCGAGTTCGAACTCGCCGGGCCCTACTTCCTCGGCGGTCTCGAACTGCAGCACTTCCCAGAGGCCGGGTGCGCACTCGATCGCGCAGAGATTGCCGCCGTCCAGCAGCGCCTCCGGCGCGATGGATGCCAGCGCCCCCCGATGCAGCCGGACGCGCGGGCGGTTCGCCCGGTCGATCACCCCGACCGGCCCCGGCGCCAGCGCCGAGATCAGCCGGCCGGCGGTCGCGGGGCGAGTCGCGGCTGCCCGCAGCACCTGCGCGCCCTCGGCGCGGGCGGCCGTGACGGCATAGGGGATCCACGGCTTCGCGACGACCGCGAAGCGCGCGCCGGCGATGCCCTCGCCGCCCTCCGGCAGCGGCAGGTCGAGAAAATGGACGACCGGCCGCGAAGCGCTCGTGGGCCTTCCCGGCTGCGGCGCCGGCCCGGCATCTCCCTGGTCGGGCCAGGCGCGGCGGCGCGGCGGCAGAAGCCGCGCCTCGATCCGGTGCGCCTCGCCCGTCTCGATCCGCATCACCAGCCAGTCGCCCGGCCGTTCCGCCAGCGACACCACGTCGCCGGGTTCGAGGCCGAGCAGCGACGGGGCGACGGCGAAACGGGCGGATTGGGAGACGGCGGCGGCTTCCTGGAGCATCGCGGCAGCCAGTTCCCGCGCCTGGCCCTCCTCCAGCACCACCGGCAGTTCGACGATCTCCTTGCGGGGATGCGCGGCTCCGGCCCTCACCGCCTCGGCGGAGCCCGGCTGGTAGGCTCGCGCCGGATCGAGGAAGGCAAGCGCGATCTCCTCCGCCGTCTCGCCGGCCTCGCCCCGCCGCCGCTCCACATAGGCGCCCTCCCCGTCGACGAAGGTCCCGATTTCGGTATCCGTCGACACACGCGCCAGCGAGCGGGAGACGAGACGGCCCGCCGAGACATGGGCGAGCGTCCCGGTCAGCCGCATCAGCTCCTCCAGCGACCGCCGCGCCGTCTCGGGGCCCGGAACGACGAAGCCGATGACCGAGGCTTCGACGGCGGAGACGTCGTAGTCGGCGACCCCATGATCGGCGAGGATCGCGGCGATCAGCGCGTCCACCGGCGCGTTCGCCAGCCGCCCGCTCAGCCAATGCCCGCGGCGCCAGTTGCCGCCGTCGCTCCAGATGTCCGTGCGCTCGGGGAAAGCCGGATAGGGCCGCGCGTCCCACGTCCAGAGATGCGCCCTTATGTAGCAAACGCACCAAAGGTGCGAGGCGACAGAAAGGCGGTCCTACCGAAAGGACCGCGCTATGAGCGCACGAAAATGGATGATGGCTTTGGGCGCGTTCCTAATTGGAGTCGTTTCCGAAAGTGGCTGGACGCATAGCGCCGGTGTCCCAGAACCCGTAGTCTCCACCGAACAAGTATCGGAAATTGGTGAAACGCTCCTTGCCGAAAGCATCTTCGTAAACGAAGACGCCGTAAGCAATCACGTAAAGATCGCCGCGCTCAACAGCGTAGCTCAAATATTCACGCTCAGGGATACTCTTCGGCAAAAAGAGAGTGTCGCCAGATTTTGGGAAAGAAAAGATCGAGGTTGTTCCAACTGTGGCTTTAGTAATTCCATAGGGCGGAAGCATTGGCCCCAATATATTAACGTTAGGTTGGGTACAAACTCTCATCCATCCGCCGGCCTTGTAAGCGGATGTTTGACCCGAATTGGAGAACATCAAACGGATCATGGGTCGTTGGTCGTCATTGAGCCCAACGACCTGCGCGCTAACGAGCGTTACATAAGCTCGCAACTGTCGTTGCCCCATTTGGCGGGTAATTGCAGCGGTCTCGACAGCGGCGGCCGTTGCTCTTCTCGCCTCATCCACCGTATCTCGGGCAGCGGTAGCGGCGTCACGAGTGTAGGTGAGGGTTCGGTAAATGAGAAAGATGCCTACCGCAGTCGCGGTGGCAGAGAAGGCGCCTATCCACATCATCCAGAACGCCCACCTGTCCATGCCTCTCTGGGCGGCAAGGTCGTATTCGGCGCGTTGGTTTTCGCGATTGGCCTCTACTACTTCGCGTATGCATACCGCCATGGCGCTAGGCTCCATGGGGACGCATCGGTTCTGTATTTGCTCCTCGGCCTCGGTGCTATGTCTTGGGCGGAGGACTCAGCTTGCATACGCTCGTAGGCGGTCCGTGACGCCACATCCCAGATAGCCACAACGAGGAGCGCCGCAACAAGAACGACGACGGACGCCGTTACAGCTGAATGGATGGCACCCCGATTGCGGTCAGGCATTGAAGCAAGAATCCTGCAGTGAATTTCCCCCGGCTGACCTTATTGCGCAGGTTCCGTTCATTCTCGTCAACGCCGATGTCCGCCAGCTTCTGGACAAGCTGCGCATAAGTCACACCGCGCCGTGCCATCTCGCCACGGATCATGCCTTTCGCCTTCTCTTCCCAGTCCGTTCGCTCGACCATCTGCTTCGCTCCATTCGCTTCGCTACCAGCCATGTAGCGCGTAGCGGTGCGAATGTCATCGTATAAGGTGCTAATGCCCTTGACACGATGATGCTGTGTCATCATATCTAATGCACACGCACTGGAAACGATGACAATGGCACAGCACTTCCTCCTCTCTGCGAAAGCCCGCACCCTCTCGATCCGCGCCATCTACAAGGCCGGTGAGGAAAAGGCTTACGAGCAGTTCAAGGCGATCCGCTGGGCCTCCACGGGCGGAACTCCGGTTTGCCCGCGTTGCGGCTGCCTCGACAGCTACGAGATCACCAGCCGCCGCCGGTTCAAGTGCGCCGCCTGCCATGACCAGTTCTCGGTGACGAGCGGCACGATCTTTCATTCCCGCAAGATGGGCTTCACCGACCTTCTCGCTGCCATCGCGCTGTTCGTGAATGCGGTTAAGGGGATCTCTGCCCTGCAGCTCTCCCGCGATCTGGATTGCCAGTACAAGACGGCCTTCGTTCTCTGCCACAAGCTGCGCGAGGCGATGGCGAACGAAACCGCCGGCTTCACGCTGGACGAGGAAGTCGAGATCGACGGCGCCTATTTCGGCGATTCGATCAAGCCGGAAAACCGCAAGGAAGACCGGATCGACCGTCGCCTTAAGGAGCACCAGACAGGCACCCGTCGCGTTGTCATCGCCCTTCGCCAGCGCATGGGCCGCACCCTGACCTTCGTCCGCAACTTCGAGCACGAGGGCGTTGCCCTGGCCCGCGAACTGGTCGCGTCCACCGGCACCGTCTTTGCCGACGAGGCGACGCACTGGGACGTTCTGGAAGCCTTCTTCCCCACCGAGCGCATCAATCACTCGGAAGCCTACAGCGAGGGCCACGGCAAGCACACGAACTGGGTCGAGAGCTTCTTCTCGCGCCTTCGCCGCATGGTCGTTGGCCAGCACCACGGCGTGTCGTCCAAGTACCTCGCCGCCTACGCCGCGAACGCCGCATGGTGCGAGGATTACCGTCGCCGCGACAACGGCGGCAACGCCTTCGCGCTGGCCGGCAATGCGATGCTCTCGCCTGTCAGCCGGTCGTGGTGTGGCTACTGGCAGCGATAATGAAAAGAGAAATTCCTGCTAAAGTGGCATATGGACGCCGACGCATACGAAGCTTACGTTAAGCCTCAACCAACGATAATGAGCGACAACGATGTCGCCGACACAGAGCGAATGGGTGCACAAAAATGTCAACTGTACAGAAGGAAGTGGCCGTCGACATCATCCGTCACAAGGACACCGGACTGTTCGTAGCTACCAGCGAAGACATGCGCGGGCTTATCGTGCATGCCCGCACTTGGGAGGATTTGATCGCGCGCGTTCCGCAGGCGATCAAGGCGATTGCAGAAGCAGATACGAACTCGACGGTCGTCGTCACGAATGTGGATGAGGTCCCTGTTAAGGCGCAGGCATTCATCCCGAACCGCAGGGCTTATAGCTTCTCGGAAGCCGCATAGTGACTGCTGACGAATATCGCGCTTGCATTAAGGCGATAGGGCTCACGCCCGCAAAGCCATCTTATGATGGCGCGACGCTCCATCAGGATCGGGACGGACATCACATGTCCATTCCAGATCCTGAAACGCTAGAGCCTCTTGAACGAGAGGCTATGATCGACCTCATCAAATTCCGCCTAGACATCACGGATCACTAGACCAAGCCCCGCCCTCACACGGCGGGGCTTTCGTTATGCCCCGACCCGCCAAACCCTCGCATCCCCGTCCCAACCATAACGCACTACCCCGCCTTGCCGCTCCAGCCTGTGCAGCATCTTCCGCACGGCTGACATGACGGCTTTCGGGTCCGGCTCGTGGTCGTCGTGCATCTTGAACAGGGGCGTAACAGCCTCGGCAAGCTGGGTGGTCGTAGCCGCCCCTGTAGAGCGCAACACGGCGAACATGACCCGATGGCGCTCCAATACGTCAGCCCGCCTTGCACGGGGCGTGGTGGCCCGCTGCAGTGGCTTCACCTTGTGCCCGTCCGTCACCCCAAACATCGCCAGCACAGCGTCGAGGTGGCCAAGGTCGCGGTCTATCGCGGCCAGGTGCTCGACGGCCCGCACCCGTTCCCCTGCCATCTCGGCGCGTTTGGTGAGCAGCCCAGCTATGGTAAGCTTGTAGCTGTCGGTTCGGGTGGTGCGATGCTTTCGTTCCATGCCCCATTATCGGGCTAGAGCGTTGTCCAGCCTACCGATTTGCTGGTGCATCTGCTACATAAGGGCGCAGAGATGGATCGCCGCCGCATTGACCATGCGCCCGCCATAGACCGGCGAGAGCGGGTTGTTCGCCGCATCGAAATCCGGCGATGCCGGGTCCCAGAAGCCGAGCTGCGCCTCGAGAAACCATCGCTGCACCAAGTCGTCGCGTCCGCCGGCCGAGGCATGCGGCACGAAGCTCTCCGAGGATTTGGGATCGACGAAGACGTTCGGCTGGTTCGGGCCGCGGTTGATCGCCGGGCAGCCGAGTTCGGTGAACCAGATCGGCTTCGACATCGGCAGCCATGGCGACGTGCCCGCCGTCTCGATGCCGCCGCGCCGCTCCACGTGCGGGTTGGACCACCATCCGGCGATGTCCTTCGGCCGGAAGACCCACGGCTTGCCCGCGGCGCCGTCGGTGATCGGCGTGCGCAGCCCGGCCGCCCGGTCGGCGTCGCTGGCATAGTACCAGTCGAAATATTCGCCGCCTGCGATACCCGCCCGCAGCGCCGGCACGTCGTAGTCGGACGGTGCTGCGTCCTCACCCAACTCGTCGTCCCGCCGGTCGGCGAGCGGCAGGTAGTTGTCGATGCCGACGACGTCGATCGACGGCGAGGCCCAGAGCGGGTCGAGATGGTAGAAGACGTCGCCGGAGCCGTCCGCCGGCTGATGGCCGAAATATTCGCTCCAGTCCGCCGCATAGGTGACGACCGCGTCCGGCATCATCGCCTTGACTGTTTCGGCGATCGCGATCAGCCCCTCGACGAACGGAACCGGCCGTCGCCGTCGCGGATCTGCGTCAGGCCGCGCATCTCCGAGCCGATGACGAAGGCGTCGACCCCCGCCAGCTTCGCCAGATGCGCCTGGTGGAAGATCATCCGGCGATAGGACCATTCGTCCGGCCCCGAATAGCTGACCCCGCCCGTCCCGACATCGAAATCCGACGGATCGGCCGTGCCCAGAAACGCTTCGAGGGCGGCGCGTGCCGCTGCCGTGCCGTCCGGGGAACCCGGCCTGCCGGGCGCGATGTCGAGCGTCAGCCGGCCGCGCCAGGGAAAGGCCGCCTGCGCGGTGCCGCCATAGGGATCCGGCAGCGCGTTGCCGGGCGGCACGTCCATCAGGATGAACGGGTAATAGGTGACGAGGAGCCCCCGCGCCTTGAGGTCGGCGATCGCCCGTAGCACGCCTGCGTCGCTCGGCGTGCCGCCGAAGGCGGGACCTGCGCCGAGCCGGCTGATCAGCCGGGCGCCGCTCCGCCCGACGCCGCCGGCCCGCCATGTCTCGTCCTCGTCCCGCACCGCCAGCTCGATTCCCGGCCTCAGCTCGCAGTGGCCGGCACGCAGATCGTCGCCGAACCACGAAACCACCAGCGCCGCGCGCCCGACACTGGGACAGAGCGCGCCGAGCTCGTCGATCGCTGCGGACCAGTCGCTCGCCTTGTGGAGCATGTTGCGGTTCATCAGCCGGTCCTCGCCCGGCCCCAGCCGCTCGCGCACGGGGCGCGGATCGAGCCCGTGCTCGCTGGCGCCGGGAATGATCGTCACGGCCCGGACCTGCTTTTCCAGTCGGCCGATCGGGCGCAGCACCTCGCAGAGATCTGCGGGATGCGGTTGCCCCAGCGCTCCAGCGGCAAGCGCTCGAAGACCAGATACGCAAGCCCGCGATAGGCCGGGGCGTTGCCCTGACCCTGCCGCGCCTCGATCAGCGGATCGGCCGCCTGGGTCTCGTCGCCCAGATATACGCGGTGGACGATGTCGGAAAGATCGAGTTCCTCGCCGTCCGCCCAGACGCGCCTGATGCCGGCGATGGGCCCTTCGCAAAGGCCGACGGCGACATTGCCGTAATAGCTGTAGGTGGTGATTTCGGCGCGCGGTCCGCCGCCCTTCCCGCCCTGCCGCTCGGTCTCGGAATCCTCCTCGAAGCGCGTCGTCCAGATCACCTGCCCGGCCACCCGCGCGCTGCCGTAGACGCGGGGGATGCCCGCCCCCTCGTCGGCCTGCATGATCCGGTTTCCGGTCAGCCGCGGCCCCTCGCTGCGGCTCGTCCCGCCGAACAGCCAGGAATCGACCGAGGCGCCCGCCAGCCCGCCCACCGCGCGGCCGAGCATCGCGCCGAACGGGCCGCCCAGCACGCCGCCGACGAAGCTGCCCGCCGCCTGCAAGAGGATCGTCGCCATCGTCTACTCCGGAAAGCGAAAGATGCCCGCGACACGTGCCGACCAGGCGTGCGGCAGCGGCGAGGAAACGACGGCGCTGCCCTCGTAGGCGTGGATTACCCGCGCGCCCGCTTCGGCGATGCCGCAATGGCTCGCGGGGGCGCCGTCGCGCCAGCGAAACAGCAGGACGTCCCCCGGCATGAAGTCGCCGGCCGGGACCGGGAGGAGATGCCGCCGGGCGGCTTCCATCAGCCGGTCGGCTCCGCCGCGCACGGCCCAGTCGGTGCCATAGGGACCCGGGTCCTCCGGCTCGCTGCCGTAGAGTTCGCGCCAGATCCCCCGCATCAGGCCGAGGCAGTCGCAGCCGATGCCGCGCCGGCTGCCCTGGTGCCGGTAGGGCGTGCCGAGAAACGCCCGCGCGACGCCAAGCACCTCGGCAGCTTGCCTGGCGCGCCTCATGGCACCACCGGCCCGCCGTCGTGGAGGCCGTCCGTCTTCGCCACGGAGAAGACCAGGTCGC
>DASYHY010000123.1:0-10879 GCA_036252795.1 Aurantimonas sp.
TCCAGCGGATGGCGCACCGTGTAGCCGGTCGGCATGCCGCGCTTTTCCGCCGTCTCCAGCGCCGCGGCGGAGGTGCCCTGGCGCCGGCACTCGTCGATGAAGCTCGCCAGGGCAGGGTTGGCCTCGGCCGCCTTGGTCGCCAAAGGATGGTCCGCGGCGACCGCCATGAAGGAGGCCCCGAACAGCGTGTCGGGGCGTGTGGTGAAGGCGGTGATCTCGGAAAAGCCCTCGGGACGCGTCGCCGCATCGAGCGCCCAGCGGACCATCAGGCCCTCCGACTTGCCGATCCAGTTCTTCTGCATGACCCGGACCTTCTCCGGCCAGCCCGGCAGATGATCCAGGGCGGCCAGCAGGTCCTCGGCGAAGTCGGTGATGCGGAAGAACCACTGGGTCAGCTCGCGCTGCTCGACCTCGGCGCCGGAGCGCCAGCCCTTCCCATCGATCACCTGCTCGTTGGCCAGCACCGTCATGTCGACCGGGTCCCAGTTGACCTTCGACTTCCGGCGATAGGCGAGGCCCTTCTCGAGCAGGTCGAGAAACAGCATCTGCTGGCGGTGGTAGTAATCGACGTCGCAGGTGGCGAATTCGCGGGACCAGTCCAGCGAAAGGCCCATCGATTTCAGCTGGCTGCGCATCGTCGCGATGTTCTGGTAGGTCCATTCGCGCGGATGCACCTTGTTCTGCATCGCGGCGTTCTCGGCCGGCATGCCGAAGGCGTCCCAGCCCATCGGGTGGAGGACGTTGTAGCCCTTGGCGCGGCGGTAGCGCGCCACCACGTCGCCCATCGCGTAGTTGCGCACGTGCCCCATGTGGATGCGCCCCGACGGATAGGGGAACATCTCGAGGACGTAGTATTTCTCGCCGGGATCCTCGGTGCGGGTCTCGAAGAGCTTCGCCGCGTCCCAGGATTTCTGCCACACGGGTTCGGCGGCGCGCGGATTGTAGCGTTCGGTGGTCATGCGGCGTTGGGGGGTCCTGTTCGTCGGAAGCCGACGTGATAAGTCGAGGTTGACTTACCCCCATGTCGGCACCGCGTTCAACATCGGGGAAGATGATTCTCCGCGGCAGGCGGCAAATGACCCGATCGAACGACGAGGCAACATGAGCGACGACATACTGGAGCGCTACCTTGCGGTCATCTCGGCCATTCGCGCCGCGGCCGAGGCCGCCGGCCGGCCGGCCGATGCGGTGACGCTGGTGGCCGTGTCGAAGACCCATGACGCGCCAGCGATCTTGCCGGTGATCGAGGCTGGACAGCGGGTCTTTGGGGAGAACAAGGTGCAGGAGGCAAAGGCCAAGTGGCCGGCGCTGCGTGAGGCCTTCCCCGACATCGAGTTGCGGCTGATCGGCCCGCTCCAGTCCAACAAGGCCGGCGAGGCGGTGGCGCTGTTCGACGTGATCGAGAGTGTCGACCGCGAGAAGATCGCGCGCGCGCTCGGCAAGGAGATGGCGAAGCAGGGCCGCAGGCCGCGCCTCTACGTCCAGGTCAATACCGGCGAGGAGCCGCAGAAGGCCGGGATCGCGCCGCAGGAGGCCGCTGCCTTCGTCGAGCGCTGCCGAAGCGAACACGGCCTGTCGATCGAAGGGCTGATGTGCATCCCGCCGGCCGACGAGAACCCCGGGCCGCATTTTGCCCTGCTCGAGAAGATCGCGTCCGAGGCCGGGCTTTCGAAGCTCTCGATGGGCATGTCCGGCGACTACGAGACGGCGATCGGCTTCGGTGCGACGTCGGTGCGGGTCGGCTCGGCGATCTTCGGCGAGCGGGACTACGGCTGAACCGGTCAACAGGATCGTCGGCGACGCCTTCCCAGGTTGGCGCCTGGTCGCCGCCCCTCCGTTCCGGCATCCGCTTCAGGCATCGCGGCCGGCGGGGGACCCCGATGACGCGGAGAGTCCGGGCGTCCTGCAGACCCCCTTTGCCGAATTCGAAGGCATCAGCTCAGTCGATCGGAGAAGACGTCTCGGGATCATGGAGCAACGGAGCGATGCCTTGTCCGCCGTTACACGTACAACATCGCTACTTAATCGATAGGCGGCTATCGGTATGTCTGCAACATCAAGTGCCTCATCCGCAACACTGTCTCACTATATCTGCGATACGTTCACTGATCCTCCCGTTACCGGCTTTTACTGATCGGTCCACGCGATAAGGTTGCGGCAACTGCAACGGGGGACGGCAGCAATGAAAACCTCTTCGAAATTCACGCTCTACGGCGGCGCGAGCCTTCTGGTCATGGGCTTGGCCGCACCGGCTTCGGCAGACTGCACGAGCACGGCGGGGAGCGCGGCAGCGCCGGAATCCGGTGCGACGGTCACCTGCACCTCACCTCTGAGGACGGAGCCGACCCAGGCTCCGTCGGCCAGCAACGTCACCGTCACCACGGACGGCTCGTCCGCCGGCTACTCGGTGACCGGCCAAACAGCGGTGCTCTTGGGAAGCGACGCCACCGTCAACGTCAACGAGGGCGGCCAGATCGCCACCTCCGGCGATGACGCGATCGGCGTCGATGCCGGGTCGAATTCTTCCGTTACGGTATCCGGATCCCAGAACGCCACCGGCCAGATCACGACGCAGGGCGAGCGCTCCACGGCGATCCGGCTCGGCGAGCAGTCGCAGGTCGACATTTCCGGGCGCGTCGTCACCAATGGCAGCAATGCGAATGCCGTGGTCGTCGGCGGGAACTCCACCGTCACCATCCAGAACGGCGGCATCGTCCGCTCCAACAGCGGCCAGTCCGCCGCGATCTTCTCCACCGGCAGCGGCGTGACGGTCAATGTCAACGAAGGCGCCCAGGTTGCCACGTCGAGCTCGGGCTCCAACCCGATTTCGCTTTCCGGCTCCGGCGCCACGGTGCGGATCGGCGGCCTCGTCACGTCGAGCGCCGGAAACTCCGACGCGGTGTCGCTGACCGGCGCCAATTCCACCGTGACGGTCACCGGCACGGGCGAGGTGCGCGCCAGCGCCAGCGGCTCGGACCTGATCTCGGCGACGGGAACCGGCTCCACGATCACGCTGGAAGCTTCCGGGCCGGCATTGGCCGCCGGATCGGGCGGCGGACAGGCGGCGGCCCGGGTCGGCGACCAGGGCACGGTCAACGTCAACCGGGAGATCCGGGCGAGCTCCAGCAACTCGCTCGGCGTCGCGGCCACCAACAACGCCACCATCAATGTCAACACGCAGGGCTCGATCGTCGCTTCGTCCAGCCAGGCGACGGCGGTCAGGCTGGAGTCGACGCAGTCCTCCAGCACGAACCGGGTCAACGTGAACCAGGGCGCCGGCATCGATGCGAGCGGCGGCCAGGCGATCGTCGCCAGCGGCTCGGGCCGCGAGATCGTCCAGATCGACGGCAACGTGACCGGCCAGAATGGCGCGGCGGTGGTGGAGCTCGGCGGCGGCGACGACGAGCTGACGGTGAGCTCCACCGGCACGCTTTCGGCACCGGGCTCCAACACGCTGGTCGACGGCGGTGACGGCATGGACACCGCAATCTCGCCAACGCGGCGACCTACGAGGCGGCACGGTTCCGGCAGGTCGAACAGCTCAACGCGACCGGCAGCGGCACCACGATCAATGCCGGGTCCGGCACGAATTCCGGCATGACCATCAGCGCCGGCAGCACGTCGAACGGCGGCGGCAGCGATGCGGCCGCCGCTTCCGGCCCGACGGTGAACGTCAACGACGGCGCCGATCTCGGCACGGTCAGGGCCAGCGGCAACGGCACGGCGAACATCAATTCCGGCGGCATGGCAGATCGGCTGGAAATCTCCCAGGGCGGCACCGGCAACGTCAACTCCGGCGGCACCGTGGACACGCTCTCCGTGTCGGGCGGCAGCAGCACCGCCAGTGTCAGCGGCACGGCGAACACCGTCAATGCGAGCGGCGGCGGCTCCGTAACGGTCCAGTCGGGCGGCACGGTCAACAACGTCTCCTCCGGCAGCGGCAGCACGGTCAACCTGGAATCGGGCAGCAACGCCTCGCTGTCGCCCGACTCCGGCCAGGGCGGCACCATCAACACCGCTTCCGGCTCGAACGTCACGGTTCAGGGCAACTCCAGCGGCGGGAACCAGTCGCAGCGGATTGCCGGTGCCAATTTCGGCTCCGGGACCAACATCTCCGTTGGCAACTCGCCGTTCCTGACGGGCAGCGCGGCCGGCGACACGATCTCGCTGGGGCTCGAGGACAATGCGTTCCGGCAGTATGCGCAGGGCGGCAACCAGCGAGCCGTCGCGGGCGCCCTGGACGTCCTGGCGGATTCCACGAGCCCGCGGGCGCAGCAGATTCTCGGCGGCATCGTCCTCGCCGGCGATCCCCAGGCTCTCTTCAACGACCTCTCGGGCCAGGTCTACGCGTCTGCCGTGCAGAGCGGCATGGCCACGCAGCGCACCTTCGCCCTTGGCTTGCGCTCCCGCGCGGAAGCCAGCGCTCCCGTACCGGGCGTGAATGTCGGCGTGCCGGTGCTCGGCTACACCGGACACCCGCAGCCGGCGCTGCCGAGCCTCGCGCTCGCAGCCGACGCGCCGTTCCTGCCGATGGAGGACACCCCGGTTCCCGGCCCCGCCGTGGCGCAGGGTTACGGCGTCTTCGTCGGCGGATATGGCGGATCGCTCGACTATGACGGGACCGGCAACGTCCTCGGCTACGATTCCGACATCTATGGCGGCATGATCGGCGTCGAGACCGGTCTTGCGGCCCTCGGCTACGGCGAGGGCGTCGCGGGCATCGCCTTCGGCTACGGGCGGACCGACGTCGACGTCACGGGCTCGGACGCGGGGATCGACAGCTATCAGCTCGGGATCTATGCGGGCGGCAATCTGCGCGGCTTCGATCTGGCCGCTTCGCTCGGCTACGGCTACCAGGAAGTCGACGTCGACCGGCGCATCGGGCTGCCGTCCGGCAGCGTCTCGACCGGCGGCGACTTCGACGGTCACCTTCTGTCGGCCTCGCTGTCGGCGAGCTACAACCTGGCGTCCGGGTTCTCGGACGGGCTGGTGTTCGCTCCCAAGGCGACCTACGACATGATCTATGCCGATTACGGCGACGGCGTCGAGAATGGCGGGACGATCGCCGACCTGCGGTTCCACGGCGGCGACTACACCCAGCACATCGCCGGGATCGGACTGCTCCTCGGAGCGGAAACCGCGCTGAACGGCGTCGTCCTGCGGCCGGAAGTCGAGATCATGTACGAACATGTCGGCGGCGACTCGCAGATCGCCCAGACGCTGAGCTTCGCCGGAACGGACGCGGCCTTCGCCGTCGCGTCTTCCGCGGAGGTGGACGAGCGCATGCGGGTCGGTGCCGGACTCGGCATCGGCTTCACCGACGATCTGTCCGCGAAGGTCAGCTACGAGGGCATCTTCGGGGATGATCTGGAAGGCCACAGCGTGGCGGCCAGCCTGCGGCTGGCGTTCTGATCGAAGCCCGTCGGCCGGTCCGCAAGGATCGGCCGACGGGCGGCCGGTGGACGCGGAGAACCCCCGTGAAGGGCCGTTTGGCCCGGTCGTGACTACCCATCTAGCGCGCGCGTTGGCGCATGTCGGTGCGGAACCTTGCCGTTCCCCGCCGGCTTTCTGCCGAGGGCGAACATCCGGCGCCATCTGATCGCACCCCGGCAGCGAAAGGCCTTCCCGACGGCATGGAACCGCAAACCGAAACGACACTCGCCAAGAAGACCCTCATCGTCTCGAGCGTCGCGCTGAGCCTGGTCGTCGCCGTTGCGATCTGCTGGGTCGCCTCGTCCGCGGTGCTTCTGATCTTCGCAGGACTGCTCGTGGCGGCGGTGATTGACGCCCTGTCGCGCCCGCTGCGCAAGGCCGGCCTCGGGACCGGCATCAGCCGTTTCGCGGTCGTCGTCGTCCTGTTCCTGCTGATCATCGGCGGCGCGATCTACGGCGGCGTGACGCTGGTGCAGCAGTTCAGCGACCTCTGGGCCATGGCGAAGAGCGAGCTGCAGAACATCGCCACCATGTTCAACGAGATGGGCATCAATATCGGCGAGGGCAACACGGATGTCCGCGACCTCCTGCCGAAGGCCAACAACGTCGTCGGTTCCGCGCCGCAGGCGGTGATGAACGCTCTCGGGATCGTCGGCAACATCTTCATCGCGCTGTTCCTGGCGCTGTTCATCATCGCCCAGCCCGGACTCTACCGAAAGGGCATCGTCAGCCTGTTTCCGAAATCGAAGCGCCAGCGCATCGACGAGACGCTCCACGCCAGTGCCGACGAACTGGTGCTCTGGCTCGCAGGGGCCGGCATCTCGATGGCGACGGTTTTCGTCGTCACCTGGATCGGCCTCGTCCTCGTCGGCATGCCGAGTGCCTTCATCCTCGCCCTCCAGGCGGGCCTCCTCGCCTTCATCCCCACCCTGGGGCCCTTCGTTGCGGGTATTCCGATCGTCCTCGTCGGGCTTTCCGCCGGCCCGTCAATGGCGCTCTGGGGCCTCGGGGTCTACGTCGCGGTGCAGAGCGTCGAGAGCTACGCGTCGCAGCCGGTGGCGCAGCGTTACACCAGCGCGCTGCCGCCGGCCCTGACGCTCGGCGCGCAGCTGCTGTTCGGCGTCTTGTTCGGAACGCTCGGCGTGATCCTGGCCGTGCCACTGACCGCCGTCCTGATGGTGATCGTCCAGCACCTCTACACGCAGGACACGCTCGGCGGCGGCTACGAAGGTGTCGGCGCGCCGAAGGACGGCTAGCAAGTCCACAACGCGCCTTGTCGAAGACGTCAGGGAGACAGGCGTTGAACCCTGCGCGCTGTCGATCGTTGCTGCCTCAGTATCAGCCAGGATGAACATGATGGATTTCACCAGCTTCAGCCCGCTCGGCATCGTCATCGCCGCCCTCGCCGCCTTCGGCTTCGGCTTTGCCTGGCACCGGGCGCTGGAAAAGCCGTGGATGACGGCGAGCGGCTACGGCGGACGCCCGGCCCTGAAGCTCGGGCCGCTGGCGATCGTCTTCCTCGCCGAGCTGGTGATGGCCGCGGCGCTGGCCGGGATCGTCGGACACATCGGCGCCGTCACCGTCGGCAACGCGCTGATCACCGGCATCCTCGCCTGGGCCGGCTTCATCCTGACGACCATCGTCATCGACCATTCCTACGAGGCGCGGTCGCGCAAGCTGACCTACCTCAATGCCGGCCACTGGTTCGGCGTCATCGTCATCATGAGCGTGGTGATCGGCCTCTTCGGCTAGGCCCGCATGATGCTTCGTCGGCAAGCTCTCGGCGGCGCGCCCGGTCATCCGCGCAGACCTGCCGCGTCCCGCGAAAGTCTAAGGCCGGCGAACTGGACCCCCGGCGGCCTTCTCAACTAGATTGCCCACCGAATGCCGGCGCCGCACCGGCACGACGATGGGAGGGACGAGAATGACGACGATCCACGTCAGGGACGAGTGGAAGGCCCGCGCCAAACTCACCGAAGACACGTACCGGGACTGGTACCGCCGCAGCGTCGAGGATGCGGAAGGCTTCTGGGGCGAGCACGGCCGCCGCGTCGACTGGATCAAGCCCTACACCAAGGTCAAGAACACCTCCTTCGCGCCCGGCAATGTCGACATACGCTGGTTCGAGGACGGGACGCTGAACGTTTCGGCCAACTGTCTCGACCGGCATCTTCTGACCCGCGGAGACCAGACGGCGATCCTTTGGGAAGGCGACGATCCGGCCGAGAGCCGCGCCATCACCTATCGCGAGCTGCACGCGGAAGTCTGCCGGATGGCCAACGTCCTCCTGGGCAACGGGGTCAAGAAGGGCGATCGCGTCACCATCTACATGCCGATGATCCCCGAGGCCGCCGTCGCCATGCTGGCCTCGGCGCGCATCGGCGCAGTCCACTCCGTCGTCTTCGGCGGGTTCTCGCCCGACGCGCTGGCGGGCCGGCTCGAGGGTGCGCAGTCCTCGGTGCTCATCACCGCCGACGAGGGGCTGCGCGGCGGCCGGAAGGTGCCGCTGAAGAAGAACGCCGACCGGGCCTGCGAGATCGCGGCGCGGGCCGGCCAGCAGGTCACGACGGTGCTGGTGGTGAAGCGCACCGGCGGCGAAATCGCTTGGCAGGACGGTCGCGACGTGTGGTGGCACGAGGCCCGCGAGAGCGTCCCGGCGGACTGCCCGCCGGCGGAGATGCAGGCGGAGGATCCGCTGTTCATCCTCTACACCTCGGGTTCCACCGGCAAGCCGAAGGGCGTGCTGCACACGTCGGGCGGCTATCTCGTCTACGCCTCGATGACCCACGAATACGTCTTCGACTACCATGACGGCGACATCTACTGGTGCACGGCGGATGTCGGCTGGGTGACCGGCCACAGCTACATCGTCTACGGCCCGCTCGCCAACGGCGCGACGACGCTGATGTTCGAGGGCGTGCCGAACTACCCGGACGCATCCCGGTTCTGGCAGGTCGTCGACAAGCACAAGGTCAACATCTTCTACACGGCGCCGACGGCGATCCGGGCGCTGATGGGCGCGGGCGACGACAAGGTCACCTCGACCTCGCGCGCCAGCCTGAAGGTGCTCGGCTCGGTCGGCGAGCCGATCAACCCGGAAGCCTGGACCTGGTACTACCGTGTGGTGGGCGAGGAGCGCTGCCCGGTGGTCGACACGTGGTGGCAGACCGAGACCGGCGGCATTCTGATCACGCCGCTGCCCGGCGCCATCGACCTCAAGCCGGGCTCGGCGACGCTGCCGTTCTTCGGCGTGCAGCCGCAGCTCGTCGACAACGAGGGCGAACCCATCGAAGGCGAGGGCGCCGGCAATCTCTGCATCACCGCCTCCTGGCCGGGCCAGATGCGCACCGTCTACGGCGACCACGAGCGCTTCGAGCAGACCTATTTCTCCACCTATCGCGGCAAGTACTTCACCGGCGACGGCGCCCGCCGCGACGCCGACGGCTACTGGTGGATCACCGGACGGGTGGACGACGTCCTCAACGTTTCCGGCCATCGCATGGGGACGGCCGAGGTCGAATCCGCGCTGGTCTCGCACCCGAAGGTCTCGGAAGCCGCGGTCGTGGGCTATCCGCACGACCTGAAGGGGCAGGGCATCTATTGCTACGTGACCCTGATGGAGGGCCAAAGCGAGTCCGACGATCTGCGCAAGGAACTCGTGGCGCATGTGCGCAACGAGATCGGCCCGATCGCCTCGCCGGACAAGATCCAGTTCGCGCCGGGCCTGCCCAAGACTCGCTCGGGCAAGATCATGCGGCGGATCCTCCGGAAGATCGCGGAAGACGACTTCGGGGCGCTCGGCGACACGTCGACCCTGGCCGATCCCGGCGTCGTCGACGATCTCGTGGAGCACCGGCAGAACCGGAAGGGGTGAGGCGACGGCGCGGCTGCTGCCGGCAGCTTGCCGAAGCGGTGTTCCGCCCGCCAATAGGCGCCCCTGCATGCGCGGGTCATGGCGGTCGCCGGAAAATGGCATTGCGCCGCGAAGGCGGCCGCGGCCGCCTTCGCCTGCCCCTTGCGTGAAGCTGAAGCAAATTGCGCCAGGCCCTTGCACGAATGGATCTTTCTTCCCATACTTCTCCTCGTGTTCAACGAAGCGAAAGGAGGTGATCCAATGTCGAGTGATTTCCAGGTACCGGTTGGGTCTCAGTATCTTGGCAACGCGGCGGAGCAGCCTCCCCGCTTCGTATAAGATATGCAGATCCGGATTTCGGTCTGACGACCTCCGGTAATTGAGACATCACGGGGCCGCTTCCTGGAGACAGGGAGCGGCCTTTTGATTGGGCGAGGGCCGACTCGGCGAGTGGCAGACGGACCGCTTCGTGACGCAGGCCGGGACAACAAAAAGCCCGCCCCACCGAAGTGGAGCGGGCTTCCGTCGATGATCGGGCAGTCGCGCGCCGGGAACCGACGCGCCACCGATCCGTCAGCTTACTGCGCGGCCGGAGCCTCGCTGGCCGGCGCCATGCCGGTGCTGCCGGCGGGCTCGGCCGGCGCCGCACCGGTCGTGTCCATGTCGTCGGCATCTTCCGCCTCGCCGTAGGCGGCGGCGTTCTCGAGTTCATCGCGCGTCACGTTGAGCACGATGCGGTCCGGCAGGTTGTCCTCGCCGACGACCGGGGTCACCGTCTCGGTGGTCGAGGCGGTCATGTCGCCGCCGGCCGGTGCCGCCGGATCGGCGACCATGCCGCCAGAGGCGGGCGCAGCGGTCTCGGCCGTCGCCTGGACCTCGGCCTCGGTCGGCAGGCCCTCGGTCTTCGTCGGTCCGAACTCCAGCGCGTCCATCGCAACGGCCACGTCCTTCTGGCCGATGCCGAGGAAGCCGCCGACGCCGACCAGAACGGCCATCACCTCGCCGTCCTCCGAAAGGAGCACGTCGCTGATCGAGCCGATGTTCTCGCCGGTCGTGTCGTAGACGTCCTTGCCTTCCAGGTCGGACGCACGCCATGCGCCGCTCGGCGGCACGGTCACGAACGGACCCTCGACGGCGCTGGTCGACGCCATGTCGGTGCCCGTATCCGCGCTCGGCGTGGTCGTGGTCACCGTCACATTGTCGTCGGTATCCGTGTCGGTCGTCACCGCGGTGTCGGTGTCGGCTTCCATGTCGGTCGTGGCAGCCGTACCGGTACCAGCCGGAGCGGTCGTGGTTGCAGCCGTGCCGGCGGGAGCAGTCGTGCTCGTCGTCGTGGCGGCGTCACCGGTCGGGGAAGCCGCAGGCTCCATCGAGCCTGCCGGTGCGGAATCCTGCGTTGCGGCGGGGGCAGTGCCGGTGGCCGGCGTCTGGTTATCCTGCGCGAGAGCGGCAAACGGCATGACGACGCCAGCAAGAAGGACGGGGAGAAGAGTCTTACGCATCGGTCAAGTCTCCATTGTTGATGTGGAAGCAGAATGTGCGCGGCATCCAGCGGTTCCATTCGCAACGAAGAGATTCGTCGAATGAACGACT
>DASYHY010000124.1:0-7531 GCA_036252795.1 Aurantimonas sp.
TCGCTGATGCCGACCGGCGGGGGGGTGAACCCGTCCATGACCATCCTCGCGAACGCGGCGCGTATCGCCGACAGAATGATCATCTCGGCGAAGCGCGGGGAGCTCTGAGGCTGAAGCCGGCATCAGCAGCAGGCCGGTGAAGCGCGGCGGGCGGCTGCCGCCGCCAAAGCGGCGACGGCCGTTCCGGCGATCACGAAGGTCGAGCGAGAGCCTGCGCCTGCTGAAGATGCTCCCTCAGGGCCGGTAGCGCCTCGTCCGCGAAAGCCTTCAACTCATCGTTCTCGCCGTTCTCGGCGTAGGCTTCGTAGAGGTCGATCGTGTTTTCATGGGCCTCGACCTGCAGCGCCATGTAGCGTTCGTCGAAGCTCGAGCCGCCTTCCACCTTCATCTGGTCGAGCATCCTGGCATGCGCGGGGTCCATCTGGACGGGCGTGGTCGCTCCGTCGAGGGATACGCCTGCAGCCCGGGCCGCAGCAGCCAGCTCTGCGGTCACCATCTTGTGGTGCTTGATCATCTTGAGCGCGAAGGCCTTCACCTCGGCATCCTCCACCATCTCCGCTGCAGTCTCGCTGGCCGTGATCTCCAGCGTGTTGGTCGAGGCTGCCAGCGCGGCGAAGCTGGATGCGTCCAGATTGACCAGATCCACCGACTGGCTGACGGTCGGCGGTGCGCCGTCGACGGAGGAAACCTGCGCGGCGGCGGGCGCCGTTAGAAGCGCGAAGGCGGAGGCGGCGGTCAGAATGTGACGTCTCATGGATGCTCCTCATGTAGCATTGGGAAGCCCGCGGGTCGTTGCGCCAACGGGCGGATGCGGTGGCAACGGCCGACATCCGTCGGCGTTCCCCGAGCACCGGCGCTGAGGTGGAAACCCAAATTTCCCGAATGTGCCCGTCTGCCTCTGCGTCCGGTTGTTCGCAGACGTCGCGATCGTCCGCACGCAAGGCTCGTACAATCGCTCGAGCCATGCGTTCGGAACTCACGCCTTCGGGGACACTTTCTGTTTATCAGGCGATGCCACCGGCATCGGAACCTCTCGGGAGGGTTGAGCCATGATCGACAAGAAAGCTGAAGCCCCTGGCGGCTGGGACGCCAAGAACAACGCCAGGCGTTCGCCGAAGGACGCGGCGGGCAAGGCCATGGGCTACGAGGACGCCGGCGCGAAAGAGCGGGAAGACCAGGCGCTGGACGAGACGAAGAAGAAGTCCGGCTAGCTGGACGGACCCGGCAGAGGCGCGCATCCCGCCTCCTCGCGAACGTCGAGCGCCTCGGCCAGATGAGCCGAGAGCTGCTCGATCCGGGTGGAATGGGCCGGATGCGTTGACAGGATCTCGGGCAGGCCTCCGCCGAGCTGGTGCATTCGCTGCCAGACCTGCGGAGCGGCGCGAGGATCGTAGCAGGCCTCAGCCATCAGGATCATGCCGATCCGGTCCGCCTCGCTTTCGTGGGTCCGCGAGAACGGCCTGAGGATTCCGTATTCCGCTCCCAGGCCGAATGCGCCGAAGATGGCGGCCTGCGCCGCAGGATCGCCGTCGGCGAAAAGCAGCGAGGCCGCGAGCTGTCCGAGCCGCGCGAACTCCTGCTGCGTCAGGCGCTCCTCCGGATGGCGGGCAAGCACGTGCGCCAGTTCGTGGCCGATGACCGCGGCGAGTCCATCGTCGAGCCCCGTGATCGGCAAGAGCCCGGTATGGACGGCCACATTCCCGTTCGGAAGCGCGAAAGCGTTCGGGGACGGATCCTCCAGAACCGCGTAGTCCCAGTCGAAGTCGCGGCCTGCGAGCCGGTTCGCGTGCGGGGCGAGACGCGCCATGACGCTTCCGACAGCATCGAAGGCGGGGCCGTCGTCGAGGATCGCCTCCCGGGCGAGAACCTCATCGAAAGCCTGCTCCCCCAGCGAGGCGGAGGTTTCGGCATCGACGCCGATCACGTGCCAGCGACCGGTGTAGGGAACCGTGTCCCAACCGGCGACCAGCGTCCAGGCCGCGCTCAGAACAGCAAGAACGAATGTGAAGAAAGACACGGCGACTCCCGCTGCAGATCAAAGTTCGGCTTTTGCGCTGCCCTCATATGGTGTCGCTGATGAGGCCGGGCAGGGCGTCCAGATCCGGCAGCGTCGCCTCGATCCGCTGGCGCATGGCCTCGAACTGCGGAGGCAGTTTCAGCGACGCGCCCAGTTCCGCCATCGGCTCGTCGACGGTGAAGCCCGGAACGTCCGTGGCGATCTCGAAGAGGACGTGACCGGGCTCGCGTAAATAGACGGAGCGGAAGTAGTTGCGGTCCTGCTGCTGCGTCGTCTCGACGCCGTGGTTCTCGGCCAGCCGCTTTACCATCATCGCCTGCGCCGCATCATCGGCGGCACGAAAGGCCACATGATGCACCGAGCCGCCGCCCTGGCGCGGCTTCAGAAAGCCGCCCACGGCCCGCAGGACGACGATGCCGCCGAGGGAAGCGCCGCTTTCAAAGCGGGTCAGGAAGCCTTCCGTGGCGGTCTGCTCGAATCCCAGCACGTCCGTGAGGATGTCGCCGGTCGGTACGGCCTCTTCCACCAGCAGGGTCACCGAGTGCAGACCCCGAAGCGCATGCTCGCTCGGCACCGCCGCGCCGGCATGACCCAGTTCGGCCTCCGCACCGGAGACTGCGACAAGAGCGAGGCGCGTGCCATCCGGGTCGCGGAAGGGCAGAACCGTCTCGCCGAAGCGCCGTTCGAGCGGCTCGTGGACCACCCCCTTGTCGATGAAGCGGTGCATCCAGTAGCCGATGGCGCCCTGCGGCACCCGGAAGGCCGTCTCCTGCGTCTCGCCGACGCCGAGGCGACCCGGCGCGACATTCTCCCAGGGGAAGAAGGTGATGATGCTGCCGGGCGAACCGGCCGCGTCGCCATAATAGAGGTGGTAGCTGTAGGGATCCTCGAAATTGACCGTCCGCTTGACCAGCCGCAGGCCGAGGACCTGCGTGTAGAAGGCGACGTTGCGCGCCGCCGGCCCGGCGATGACGCTGACGTGGTGAATGCCTCTTGCCGCCATGTCACGCTCTTTTCCCGCTTCGCCGGCTGGAGTCCGGTCGAGGCTGAAGATAGGCCATGAACGCCTTGGCGCTACGAGCACTGCGCCGATTTCTCGGCGGCACGGTCCGCCTTGCGCGGTCGCCGGTCGGAAGCCCCCGTCAGGCCCCGTCCGGGACTCCGAAGTGCTTCGCAAGTGCCACTGCGATGTCGGGCGCGACCTGTTCGACGACGGCGCGGCCCTTCTCGGCGCTGGCGCTGGCCGCCGAACTCAGGACGCCGATCGCGGCCTGATCCCGACGGTTCAGGAACGGTCGGCGCGCATGTTCCTGCCGAGCATGTCGCGCAGGAACGCGTCGAGGTCGAATGCAGCGGCCGGCGCGCGCCCGTAAAGGTGCCGGTCGAGGGACGCCAGCGCCTTTCGGCGCGAGGCGAGGCGCGGACCCTGCGAGCGTGCGAGAAGGCGTCTTGCCGGCGCCCGCATCGCCGGCAGGTCGCGGCGGCGCGCGGCGCGGCGGAGGGACGCGGCATCCGGGTCCGGGCGCATTCGCCGAACGAGCCGCGCCAACTCGGCCCGGCTGCGGAGCCTGCGGCCGGGCAGGAGCAGCGCAAGCACAGCCAGGAAGCTGCCGATCCCGGCAAGCACCGGGGCGTTGGCGGCGAAGTATCCGACGACGCCACCGGGTGCCGGCTCGGCCATGGCGGCGAAGCTGATGCGCTGGGATTTCAGCACGATATCGCGCATCTCGCGGGTGGACGTATCGAACCAGGGGAAATGGAACGCCTCCAGCCGGCCGGGCTCGGAGGACACCGGCCGCATGCGCCATTGCCATTCGACGGTGGAGACGGGACCCTTCTCCGTCAGTTCGACGCTGCGCTTTTCCGGCGCGATGAAGGAGATCAGCCAGGGGGCGAGCATCTTCGGCGGCGGGGGAAGGGCGTTGGCGGGCAGGCCCGTCGCCTCGATCCGCACCGTCCGCGTGGCCGTCTCGCCGTTGGCCAGAACGGCCGGATCGCGGTCCCACTCGTCGCTGTAGGTCAGCGAGCGTGCGGGAAGCCACCAGGCGCCGGTGTTCGCGGGACGAGGCTCGACCGCCACCGATACCGGTTCGGAGACGACGTCGTGGACGAAGCGCTCGCCATTGGCGGCGACCAGCGTCAGGCGGTGGATGAACGGCGCGATCGTGAGGGTGCCGGCGGCCTCGGGGTAGAGCGCCAGGCGCCGCTCGAACACGGTCAGCTGGCGGCCGTCGATCCGTTCGCTCGTCCAGCTGTCGCGGCCGAGCTGCATCCAGCCGAAATTGCGCAGATCCGGCTGCTCCAGCCGCTCCAGCCCGATCGTGACGTCGTAGAGGCCGCGGACGGTGATCAGGATCATCTCGCCCTCGAACGGTGTCGCCGGGGCGGGATCGATCTCGACGGTCAGCCTTGCGTCGCGCGGCGTGACTTCGGGCGCGGCGGCAGCCGGCAGGCCGAAGGCCAGGACGAGGAGCAGTATCCGCAGCGCGAGGACTACCATGCCGTATCCTCCGGCGGGCCGGCGAGGCCGAGATCCAGGCGCCGCTGGTACTCGGCCTGCAGTCGAAGCTTCAGGTAAAGGGCCGGATCGTCGGCGAGCGTCGTCAGCCAGGCCTCGCTGGCAGCGACCGCCTGGCCGGTGCGCGGCCGCACCACCGAGCGCTGTTCCGCCAGGGTGAGCATGCTGGGCGCGGCCTGCTCCGGCACGGCCGCTTCGGTTCCCGGTGCATTGGCGGTCGCCGCGATGCCGTCGATCGTGTTCGCCTCGCCGATCACCGGGTCTACCAGCCGGGCCACCAGGTCGCGGTTGAACCGTGCATCGGCATCGGTCGCATCGAGGAACAGCACGGCGTCGAAATAGGCGACGGAGTCGGCGTAGAGGCCGAGGGCGGCCAGCGACATGGCGCGATTGTAGGTCGCGGCACGCCCGGCTTCGCGGAACGCGTCATCGGCCGCCGGATAGTCCCCCGCCTCGAACAGCGCGACGCCGCGGGTCACCGGGTCGTCGGCAAGCCGCGCGGCCACGCCGGGCACGCCGGCCGACAGGGCCAGTTTCGCGAACGGGGCAGGGCCCGCCATGACGGCCGCCAGAATTGCGGCGGCCAGCAGAACGAGGGGGATCAGGCGCGGCATCTCAGCTTGTCCTGCGAAACAGCGCGAGCGCCGGGAACAGCGCCAGGACCAGGAGGTAACGGCCGTAATCCGTGACGAAGAGGACCGCGTAGTCGCTGGACTCCAGACGGCTCGCCGCCCGTCGCCCGACGCCGTCGGCGACGCTCCAGGGCTCGCGGGCCGCGGCGTAGAAGCCGTCTCCGGTATCGGCCAGACGCTGCAGGCTTCCGGGATCGGGTGCCGGCATGTCACCCGGTCGGGCGGTGGGCTCGACGAAGATCGCCGAGACGTGGATGCCCGCCGCGCGCATCGCGGCGGCCTCGGCGAGAGCGGCCGGTCCAATGCCGTCGCCGTCGCTGACCAGCACCACATCGCCATTGAGGATGCTGGCATCGGCCAACGTGCGCGCCGCCAGCGCCAGCGCGCGATCGGGGCGGCTGCCGGGAGCCGGCACCGTTTCGGCGTCCAGCACGGCAAGGGTCGAGCCGAGCGCCTCGGGATCGGCGGTGAAGGGCGTGGCGACGAAGGCCTCGCCGGCATAGACGATCAGCATGACCGGTCGCGAGCCGGCGCGCTGGAGCACCAGCTGGGCGGCCGCCCCGGCGTCTGCCAGGCTGCCGCCCTCGGCGATCGAGCGAGAGACGTCCATGACCAGGGCGACGCCGTCGAGATTGCGGAAGGTCGGCGGCTCGCCGTCCCTGCGGCCCGGCCCGGCCAGCGCCAGCACGATGGGAGCGGCGATGAGGATCGGCAGCCAGGCGCGCCGCGCCGCCCCGGGCACGACGCTGCCGAGACGCTGCATGGCAGCCAGCAGGCCGGCATCCACCGCGCGCTCCCACCCCGCCAGCCCCCGCGACCGGCGCGCGACGATCACCGCCACGATCGCGATCAGCGGCAGCGCGACAAGCCAGTAGGGTCGGAGCAGCACGAAATCGGCGTCGATCATGCCATGCGCCTCCCGCCGAGAACGAGCCCCAGCGACAGGAGCAGCGCGAGGCCGGCGGGATAGATCCAGTAGGCACGGTGAACCTCTGCGGCCGGCCGGTCGAAGGCGCTGGTCTCGAGCGCGTCGATGGCATCCGTCACCGCCTCGAGGTCGGCGGTGGCCCGGACGCGGAAGGTCTCGCCGCCGCTCTCGTTGGCGATCGAGCGGAGCGTCGCGGTGTCGACCGCATCGCGGGACTGCGGCGCCGTCTCCAAATCCTCGGGACCCAGCGCGATCGTGTGGACACGGATGCCGAGACGACCGGCCAGGGCGCCGGCGTCGTCCGGCTGGACGGCACCGGCCGTGTTGGCGCCGTCGGACAGGAGGATCACGACGCGGGACGCGGCGTCGGAGCGCTCCAGCCGCTTCATCGCGAGGCCGAGCCCGTCGGCGATCGCGGTGGATCGCCCGGAAATGCCGATCGCCGCTTCGTCGATGGCGCGGGCGACGGATTCCACGTCGAAGGTGAGGGGGGTGGCGAAATAGGCGGTCTCGGCGAAGATCACCAATCCGACGCGGTCGCCGCCGCGGCTGCGCACGAAGTCCGAGGCGACGCGCTTGACAGCGTCGAGCCGCGAGACGGGGGCCCCGTCGAGAACGAAATCCTCCTTCTCCATGCTGCCGGAAAGATCGATGGACAACACGATGTCGCGGCCGCTGGTCGGCAGCGCCGCCACGGATTCGAGCCGCTGGGGCCCGGCCAGAGCGATCACCAGCGCAACCCACAAAAGCGCCGGCAGGAGGCGCCGGGCGCGCACGCGCACGCTGTCGGCAGGGCCACCGGACAGGCGCTCAGCGATGGAAGCCGGCACGATCAGCGCACCGGCGGCGGCCCGGCGTGGCGGCAGAAGCAGCAGCGCCAGCAACGGCAGCGGCAGGAGGAAGAAGGCGTAGGGGGTGGCGAAGCTCCACATGGTCATGTCCCGAGGCCGGATCGCCGCCGTGAGCGCGCGAAGGCCAGGATCGCGGCATCGACGGCGTCAGGGTCTGCTAAGCCGCCCGGCCGGTACAGCGCCTCTCCGATCTTCGCCCGTATCGCTGCCGGCGCCGCCCGGCTGCGTTTGCCCGCGAGGCGATCGAGGAGCGCCGCCTGCCGAAACAGCCGCTCGTCCCCGGGCAGGTCGCTGGCGGCTGCCAGTTCGCGTCGCGCGACCATCAGCGGCGTCTCGCGCCGACGGGTGGCGAGCCGGAGCACGAGGAGCAGGACCAGCGCCGCCAGCACGCCGATCGCAATGGCCGCGAACACGTCCGCCCAGGCGAAGGCCTGCCACTCCGGCGGCAGGCGCACCGGACGCAGTTGTGCGATGAGTTCAGGATCGGCCGGCATCGGCGCCCCCCATCAGTTCGGCCAGCGACTGCGCCATCGTCTCGGGATCGGCGTCGGCGTCGATCGTCCGCACCTCCGCCCCGAGACGTTC
>DASYHY010000125.1:0-11709 GCA_036252795.1 Aurantimonas sp.
CAGCAGCAATGGGGCCGAGCGCCTCGCTGGGCACGTAGCCGACATAGGCGGCGTCGGTGCCGGGAGCGAGCTGCACCCACGACCAGCCCGCATCCTCCTCGAAGACCGTCACCGTCTCCCCGAAAAGCGCCTCGGTATCCAACGGCGCGTCAGGAGCCGGCCGCCGGCGCACCGACGCGACCGGCAGGGCGATCCGGCGCGGAACGCCGTCGACGAAACGGACCGCCTCGACCCTGCCTTCGAGGCTTCTGTCCGCCAAATCTGCCCGGAAGGCGTTCCGGCGCGGGTCGAGGCTCGTCATGGCGTTGCCATCCTCTCTGCGATTCCCCCCTTCAGAAAGCACTGCCGGGATAACGCTGCTTCAACACCTCGTAGATGGCGCGGACGCCCTGCGCCTCGCCGCCGACCGGGCCAATCGGCCCGGGCTTCGGCCGCCAGCCGAAAATGTCGAGATGCGTCCAGCTCTCGGCCTTCTCCACGAAGTCCTCAAGGAACAAGGCCGCCGTGACCGATCCGGCGAAGGCGTCGCTGGTGACGTTGTTCGTGTCGGCGATCTTCGAAGAAAGGTTAGCCACGTAAGGTTGCCAGAGCGGCATGCGCCAGAGCGGGTCCGCGACCCGCTCGCCGGCCGCGGCGAGATCCGCCGCGAAGCTCTCGTCCCTGGTGTAGAAGGGCGGCAGGTCCGGCCCCAGCGCCACGCGGGCGGCGCCGGTGAGCGTCGCCATGTCGATCAGCATCTCGGGCGCCTCCTCGTCGGCGAGCGCCAGCGCGTCGGCCAGGACGAGCCTGCCCTCGGCGTCGGTATTGCCGATCTCGACGGTCTTGCCCTTGCGGCTGGTCAGTACGTCGCCGGGTCGGAAGGCGGAACCGGCAATGGAATTTTCCACCGCGGGGATCAGCACCCGCAACCGGACGCCGAGGCCCCGCGCCATGACCATGTGCGCCAGGGCCAGGACGTTCGCCGCACCGCCCATGTCCTTCTTCATCAGGAGCATGCCGGCGGCCGGCTTGATGTCGAGCCCGCCGGTGTCGAAGATGACGCCCTTGCCGACCAGCGTCACCTTCGGGTCCGTTTCGCGGCCCCAAACGAGGTCGATCAGCCGCAGCGCCGAGGCGCTGGCGCGGCCCACGGCGTGGATCATCGGGAAATTGCCGGCAAGCAGCGCGTCGCCATCGACGGTCTCGACGCTGGCACCGAAACGCTGCGCCAGCGTGCGGGCCGCCGCTTCCAGCTCGGCCGGGCCCATGTCGTTCGCGGGCGTGTTGATCAGGTCGCGGGCGAGGAACACCGCCTCCGCCACCGCGGCGAGTTCGGCCCTGTCGGTTCCGTCCGGCGCGTGAAAGCGGATCTGCGGCTGCGCGTCCTCGCCGCTGGCGCCGCTGCGATAGCGCGAGAAGCGATACTGGCCGAGCAGGAGGGCGAGCATCGCAACCTCGCGGTCGATCGCCGCGCCGCCCTCGAACCGCCAGTCGCCCTGAGGCAGCTTCTGCGCCAGGGCGCCGGCAAGCAGCGCGCGCCACTGCGCCGCGCCACGACGCGAGTCCTTGGCTCCCAGACCTAGGATCGCGCCGGCGAGCGCGCCCCCTTCTCCCGGCACGAGCAGGACTTCGCCGGCCCCCGCGGTGAAGCGCGCGGTCCGCGCCCAATTCCGCGCGGCCTCCGGCAGGGCGTCGAGCCCGCCCTTCTCGGCGAGCCAGACGGGCAGCGCTTCGTTCGTGTCCTGGACGAGGGTGAGAGGCATGGCGAGGAAATCCAGCAGGCTTGGCGACCGGGCGTTAACCGGCCGTTAGGGTTAACGAAATATGACTGGCGAGCAGGTGCATCGCTCAATGAGCCGAGCCTCGAAGACATCGCGAACGAGACGGGGAGCAGGTCATGGACGCGCGGAACAATAGGGCGATTCGGCGCTTCAGACAGGCCCTGTTCGTCACCGTGGCAGCCACCGTTCTCGCCACGCAAGGCTGCGCCTCGGTGTCGCGCGAGACGACCGGGTCGGTCAAGCGGGCGTCCGGCTCGACGCCGGTCGCCGCGATGTCGTCGAGCCAGTTGCAAGGTGCCGTCCAGTCCTATGGTGCGGCCTACGAACGCGACCCGAAAGCCAAGGGCATCGGTCTCTCCTACGCCGCCGCCCTGCAGATGGTCGGCCGCAACGACCAGTCCCTTGCCGTGATGCAGCAGGTGGCGATCGCCCACCCGAAGGATCGCGACGTCCTCTCCGCCTACGGCAAGGCGCTTGCCGCGGCCGGCGACCTTCCCAAGGCGCTGGAGACGGTGCGCCGCGCCCAGACGCCGGACTTTCCGGACTGGCGGCTCTATTCCGCCGAGGGAGCGATCCTCGACCAGATGGGCCAGTCGAACGAGGCTCGTGTTCTCTACCGCAAGGCGCTGGACCTCGCCCCGAACGAGCCCATCGTCCTGTCCAATCTCGGGATGTCGCATCTTCTCAGCAACGACCTGAAGTCCGCGGAAGCGCATCTCAGGGCCGCCGCCGCGCAGCCCGGCGTCGACAGCCGCGTGCGCCAGAACCTCGCCCTCGTCGTCGGCCTGCAGGGCCGCTTCGACGAGGCCAGGCAGATCGCCGCCGCGGAGCTCTCGCCGCAGGCGGCGGAGGCGAACGTCGCCTATCTGCAGCAGATGCTGGCCCAGCAGAACACCTGGTCGATGCTGAAGGACAAGGAAGGCCAGGACGGCTGACGCCCGCGGAGGTTCACGCCGGCGCCTCGCCGCACCCCCCGTCGACGAGCCGGCCAACGCGCGTGGCCGGACAGCGAATTGCCGCCCCCCGCCGCCCGCGAGCCGAACACCCGGTTCCAGGTGCCGGCCTTTCCCGCCAGCCTAGTTCAGCCCCATGATCTGGATCGTCGCCGGTCCGATGATCACCGCGAACAGGACCGGCAGGAAGAACAGGATCATCGGCACGGTCAGCTTCGGCGGCAAGGCGGCGGCCTTCTTCTCGGCGAGGTTCATGCGGATGTCGCGGTTCTCCTGCGCCAGGACGCGCAGCGCGTTGCCGAGCGGCGTGCCGTAGCGCTCCGCCTGGACGAGCGCGGTGGTGACGGCGCGGACGCCATCGAGCCCGGTTCGTGCGGCCAGATTGTCGTAGGCAGCCTTGCGGTCGGGCAGGTAGGACAGTTCGGCGCAGACGAGCACCAGTTCCTCGGCCAGAGCGATCGACTGGATCCCGATCTCTTCGGCGACGCGGCGGAACGCAGCCTCGATCGAATTGCCGGACTCCACGCAGATCAGCAACAGGTCGAGCGCATCGGGCCACGCCCGCTGGATCGACAGGCGCCGCTTGGACGCCTGGTTCTTCACGAAGAGGATCGGCGCGTAGAAGCCGAGATAGGCGACGCCGATGCAGACGGCGACGCGGATCATCGTACCCTGCTCGACAAGCAGCCCGAGGCCGAACACGTAGAACAGGGAGACCGCCAGCATCACCAGCGGCAGCACCGCCCGGGCGAACAGGAACAGCGTCAGCGGGCGCTGGCCGCGATAGCCGGCGACGCGCAGGCTGGCGACCGTGCTGTCGTCCGCAAGGGCAGTGCGCAGGTTCAGCCGCTCGACCACCATCGCCGCGATGCCGCGGTTCTGCTGCTGGCGCAGGCCCGCGCCCCGTCCACGCTCCTTCTCGACGGCAAGGCGCGCGCGTTCGCGCGCCCGCATCTCGTCGCGCTCGAGAGCGACGGAGCGCATCCGGTTCTGCAACCGATTGCCGGAGAGCACCGGCAGGGCGACGGCAAGGAACGTGGTGAAGACCGCGATGCCGACGACCGCGCCGAGCACCAGCGAACTCGAGACTCCCACGTATTCGAACAGCGACTGCATCTGAGGGCGGTCCTTCCCGCTGTACGTCCTGCGCGACCGAAGCGGAGACCGCTCAGAAGTCGAAGGCGATCATTTTCTTCATCGTGAACACGCCGATCGCCATCCAGATTGCCGCGCCGATCATGATCAGGTTTCCGGAATGGGTCTGGAAGAGGATCGAGATGTAGTCGGGCGTCGTCAGGTAGACGAGGAATCCGACGACCACCGGCAGGGCACCGATGATCGCCCCGGAGGCCTTGGCTTCCATCGACATCGCCTGGATCTTGCCCTTCATCTTCTTGCGCTCGCGCAGCACCCGGGAAAGGTTGGCAATGGCCTCGGAAAGGTTGCCGCCCGCCTGCGCCTGGATGGTGATGACGATGGCGAAGAAATTGGCTTCGGCGGTGGGTACGTTGCGATAGAGGCGCTCGACGGATTCGGAGACGGAGACGCCCATCTGCTGCGTCTCGACGACCTTGCGGAACTCGCTCCTGACCGGCTCGGCCGCCTCGCCGGCGATCATCCGCAGCGTGTCGTTGAGCGGCAGGCCCGAGCGGATGCCCCGGACGATGAGATCGAGCGCGTTCGGAAACTCGTCGGTGAATTTCTGCAGGCGCTTCTTGCGAAGGTGCGACAATACGAAGCGCGGCAGGCCGACCCCTCCGACGACGGCAATCCCCAGCACCACGAGCAGCGGCGCCCCGAAGAGCAAAGCGAGAATCAGGCTGAAGAAGCCGACTGCGACGCTGATCCAGACGAACTGGCCGACCGTCAGCGTCAGGCCCGCCTGCTCGAGCCGGCGGGCCAGCGACAGCTTGCCGACGATCCTGTCGCGCTCGCGGTTTCGCGCCTCGAGTTCCTTCAGGGAGGACTGGATGGTCTTGCGGCGCTTGTCCTGCTCGCGCAGCCGATCGCGCGCGAACTTCACCGCGACCCGGTCGTTCTCGTCGCGGCTGTACTGCGAGCGGCGCGCCTCGACCTTCTTCTCCGCCTGGATGCGCGGCTGCAGGATCGCATAGGCGAGGCCGCCGGCGGCGACCGTCGACAGCAGGATGAAGAGGAAGCCGGCAGCCGAGGTGAGCATCAGCGCACGCCCGCCCCTTCCGGCACGTTGCTGGCGTCGAGCGCCTGCGCGAGGCGCTGTTCCTCGTTGTAGTAGCGGGCGCGATCCCAGAACGCCGGGCGGCCGACGCCGGTGGAGCGATGCCGGCCGATGATGCGCCCCTGCGCGTCCTCGCCGAGGATGTCGTAGACGAAGATGTCCTGCGTCGTGATGACGTCGCCCTCCATGCCCAGCACCTCGGTGACGTGGGTGATCCGGCGCGAGCCGTCGCGAAGCCGGGCGGCCTGGATGATGACGTCGACCGAGCCGACGATGATCTCCTTGACGGTGCGCGAGGGCAGCGAATAGCCGCCCATGGCGATCATCGACTCGATGCGGTTCAGGCACTCGCGCGGCGAGTTGGAGTGGATCGTTCCCATCGAGCCGTCGTGGCCAGTGTTCATCGCCTGCAGGAGATCGAAGACCTCCGGCCCGCGCACCTCGCCGACGATGATCCGCTCGGGACGCATGCGAAGGCAGTTCTTGACGAGGTCGCGCATGGTGATCTCGCCCTCGCCCTCGATGTTGGGCGGACGTGTCTCCAGCCGAACCACATGCGGCTGCTGAAGCTGCAGCTCGGCCGAATCCTCGCATGTGATGATCCGCTCGTCGGTGTCGATGTAGCGCGTCAGACAGTTGAGCAGCGTCGTCTTGCCGGAGCCGGTACCGCCGGAGATGACGACGTTGCAGCGGACGCGGCCGATGATCTGGAGGATCGCGGCGCCTTCCGGGGTGATGGCGCCGAACTTGACCAGCTGATCGAGCGTCAGCTTGTCCTTCTTGAACTTGCGGATGGTCAGCGCGGCGCCGTCAATGGCGAGCGGCGAGGCGATGACGTTGACGCGCGAGCCGTCGGGAAGGCGCGCGTCGCAGATCGGCGAGGTCTCGTCGACGCGCCTTCCGACCTGGCTGACGATACGCTGGCAGATGTTGAGAAGCTGCTGGTTGTCGCGGAAGCGTATGTTGGTCTCCTCGACCTTACCGTTCACCTCGATGAAGGTGTGGCGGGAGCCGTTGACCATGATGTCGGCGATGTCGTCGCGGGCCAGCAGCGGCTCGAGCGGGCCATAGCCGAGGACGTCGTTGCAGATGTCGCCGAGCAGTTCCTCCTGCTCCGCGATCGACATCGCGAAGCTCTTGATCGCGATGATGTCGTTGACGATGTCGCGGATTTCCTCCCGGGCGCTCTCGGCGTCCAGCCGGGCGAGCTGCGACAGGTCGATCGTGTCGATCAGCGCGGTGAAGACCTGCGCCTTGCGCTCGTAGTAGCTGTCCGGCCGCACGCCGGGCGCCCGGTCGCCGCCCTGCCGGGGAATTTCGCGCGGCGGGGCAGCCGGGGGCGGCGCTTCCAGCGTCGCAACCGCCTCGCCCGGGCCGGCGGACGGGCTCGGCGCCGGGGCAGGCACCGGGGACGCCGGAGCAGGCGCAACTGGGCGAGCGAGCGGCTTCTCGTTCCCGCGCTTTCCGAACATGGTGATCTCCGCTCCTGACGTTCGCTGCCGCTGCCGGACTACTTGCCGACGAGCCGGCTGAGCAGGCCCGACTTCTTCGGCTTGCGGCCCTCTTGGCGACCGGTAAGGACATGGGCGACGTGGTCGAAGGCCGCGACGGCGGGATGCCGCGCATCCGTCTCGACGAGCATCTGCCCGTTATTGGCCGCCTTGCCGAAAATCTGCGGGTCGAAGGTGATCTCGGCGATCGGCTCGAGGCCGAGCGGGTCGCAGAATTCCGACGGCTCGATCTCCGGCCGCTTCGGGATGGCCAGCTGGTTGAGCACCAGATGCGGCGGCGGATCGTTGGGCCGCAGCTTGCGCAGCGTGTCGACGAGGTTCTTGGCATTGCGCAGATTGGCAAGGTCCGGTGTGGCGGTGATGACGATCTGGTCGGCGCGCATCAGGACGCTGCGCGTCCAGTCGTTCCAGGCGTGCGGCACATCCAGCGCGACCACCGGCGCGCCCCGCTGGGCGGCCTCGATCAGCGCGGTGAAGGCGTCGGCGGCGAAGTCGTAGGTGCGGTCCAGTGCCGAGGGCGCGGCGAGCAAAGACAGGTGCTCGGCGCATTTCGCCAGCAGCCGGTCGAGCAGCACGTCGTCCATCCGGTCGGCCGAGAAGACCGCCTCGGCGATGCCCTGCGCGGGATCCTGGTCAAAATTGATGTTCGCCGTGCCGAAGGGCAGGTCGAGATCGGCCAGGACGACGTCGCTGGAAAAGCGCTTGGAGATCGCCCAGGCGACGTTGTGCGCGACCGTCGACGAGCCGACGCCGCCCTTGGCGCCGATGAAGGCGACGGAGCGCCCGAGCGGCTCGGCGTCCGGCGCGGTGAACAGCGTCCCGATCACCTCCATGACATCGGCGATCGAAATCGGCGCGACGAGGTACTCGGAGATGCCGCGCCGCATCAGGTCGCGATAGAGCGTGATGTCGTTGTAGTGCCCGACGACGACGACCTTCGAGCCCGGATCGCAGACGTCGGCCAGCGCCTCCAGCTCGTCGACGAGCTCGCCGGGCGAGAAGCGCGATTCGAGGATCACGAGGTTGGGCGTCGGCGCGCTGGAGAAGTGCTCGACGGCGGCACGGATGCCGCCCTTGTGCACCCTCAGATGAGCCTTCGCCATGCGGCGGTCGAGCCCCGCCTTCTCGATGGGCCTGGCCACACCGTCGCTCTCGCAGAAGGCCTGGATCGAGACGCGCGGGATCGGGCGGATGTCGTCCAGCGCCTCGGGCGCCAGCTCGGGCGCGACCCGCTCGGTCTCCGGGAGGGGCAGGTCGTTGAAGCTCTCGGGAACTACCATTCGTAGTCACTTTCGGTCTCGGACGGTGCCGACGTCGTCCGTTCGCCCTCGCGATACTGTTCGAGAACAGTCGTTCGACGCTCGGCATCGATCGTGTCGACACCGCGCGGCGACAAGAGATCGCGCGGATCGGCGATCTGCGCGGCGAGGTTCTGTTGCGTGGCGCAGCCGAAATTGTGGTAGTTCTTGTTCTCTGACGTGTCGGCAAGGTCCGTCGGCCAGCGTCCGCACGGTCCCGTCTTGGCGACGAGCGTCGTGAAGGCGAGCCGGATCGGCACCGGGCCGCTCGCGCCGGGCGCCGGGTAGGGCTGGACGAATACCCGGTCGCGGGCGACGCGACGCTGCCCCAGCACCTTGAGTATGTCGTGCGACACGCGGTCGGCGGCATACTGGTTCATCGAGCCCGACGGCATCTGGACCTGGATGAAATCCGCTCCGGATGCCCGGAAGCGGTCGGCGAAATCCTCCACGCGTCCCCTGTTGGCGAAGGACAGCGCGCCATCCGACGTCACCACCGGGATATCGATGGCGGTCTCGGCCTGCGACACCACGATCGGGTGCCTCGTGCGATAGTCGTCCGGGATCGCGCCGACCTCGACATGGTGCACGTTGGCGCAGCCCCCGGCGAGAAGCAGCGCGAAGAGCGGCAGGCTTGCGGCTTTCCGGCGAGCCGCGCCACGGGATCGGGTCTGCGTTGTCATGATGGAATCCCCCGACCCGCTCATTTGTAGATGAAGCCCACGACGCCGTGGTACCGGCCCGGCGGCAGCTTGGTTTCCATGTGGCCGTAGACGCGGTTGACGCGGCCGAGGAAGTTGCCGGCGCCGTCGCTCGATATGCCGAGGCCGTCGTCGGGCCGTGCGAGCGCCTGGCGCGCCACCGGGCGCACGAGATACGGCGTGACGATCACCACCAGCTCGGTCTCGTAGCGCTGGAAGTCGCGCGACCGGAACAGCGTGCCGAGCACGGGGATCTTGGACAGGCCCGGTAGCCCGGAGACCACCTGGCGCACCTCGTCGCGGACGAGGCCGGCGATCACCAGCGATCCGCCCGACGGCAGTTCCACCGTCGTGTCGGCAAGGCGCTTGCGGATGCCGACGAGGCTGAGACCCCCGCCGGGCGTGCCACCGCCGAGATGGAAGGGGTTCTCGAAGGTCGGCTCGGACACGCTGGTGCGGATCTTCAGGCTGATGCGTCCGGGAGAAAGGACGACCGGCGTGAAGTCGAGCCCGATGCCGTATTCGATCTCGCGCGTATCGATGGTCGTGTAGCCTTCGACGGTTTCGGTGTCGACGATGCGACCGTTGGCGTCGCGGATGTTGGTGACCTGATCCGGGGTCACGCTCTGCCCAGAGGGTACGGTGAACTCGCCGCCCACCTTGAAGCTCGCCTTCTCGCCGGAGATCGCGGTGAGGCTCGGCTCGGCGAGCGTGCGCATCACGCCCGCCTGCTCCATGGCGTTCAACTGGGCCGAGATGCCGTTGCCGCTGCTGCCGCCGTTCACCAAATAGCCGCCGGCGCTGGAAATGACCCGGCCGAGGCCGGAGGGATTGTCGCCGAATGAGCCGAAGCCGATGCCGTCCGACGAGCCCCGGCCGATGCCGTTGATGCCGAGCTGCTTGATGACCGAGCGCTGGACCTCGGCGACGGTGACCTTCAGCGTCACCTGGTCGTCGCCGGCGATCTGCAGGAGGTTGACGATCTGGCTCCTCTGCCGATCCTCCTGCGCGAAGGCAACGTCGCCGTCGCCGCCCCCGGCGCCGCCCGAGGCCGTCGCGGACTGAATGTACTGTCCGGTCGTCGCCTCGCCGCCGGTGACGAAGATGCGGGCGAGGCGCTCGGCCTTGGCCGCGTCCTGCGGCGTCTGCACGCTGCCGGTCAGGACGACGTTGTCGTTCAGCATCTCCACCGAGACATCGGAGCCCGGCACGTATTTGCGGATCGAGGCCTCCAGGCCGTCGATATCGCGCTCGATGCGCAGGTCGATCGAGGCGATCTGGCGGTTCTGGGCATCGAAGACGACGATGTTCGTCTGGCCGACCTGCTTGCCGAAGATGTAGATCCGGCGCGCGTCGCGGGTGACCGCGTCGGCGACCGCGGGATTGGCAACCAGGATGTCGTGCGCGTCGGAGGACAGCACGATGACCTTGGTCTTGTTGAGCCCGAGGCTGATCGGCTGGACGCCCTGCCCGACATTGACGACCGTCTGGGCGAGGACCGTCGTCGGCGACAGCGGCGCGACGACCAGCGAGACGGCCGCGAGAGCAAGCAGGGAGCGACGCATCCCGGCCAGGAGCCGATCGTGTCGGAAGGAAGCGATCATCGGTCCGCTCGTCATTTGTTCGTTGTGATGTCGGAGGACTGGCCGTAGCGAATGACCTTGATCCGGCCGTTCGTGGCATTTTCCTGGGCCAGCAGGAAGGCGGCGTAACCGGGCGAGCCCGGCAGGGAATCGGCCAGCGAGCGCAAGGACAGGACGAGCCGGTCGGCCATCTGCTGGGCCGCGGTCAGCGCCTCCGCCTGTTCGGGATCGACTTCCAGCGTGGCGGTGGATCCGACGACGACCTTCTCGCCGTCCTGCTCCTCGATCGTCTGATCGATCGCCAGGACGCGCAGATTGTGCAGCACGGTCTCGGTGACGAACTGGTCGGCACGGCCGTCGGTGCTCGGCTTGCGCCGCGTCATGATGACGTCGACATGGTCGTTGGGCAGAACGAAGCCGCCGGCGGAGGTCTCGGCCGCGATCTGGATCGCCAGCGCGCGCTTTCCTTCCGGCAGGATTGCCGACATGAAGCCCTGCTCGGTACGGATCAGTTTCGCCTCACGGACCGGCTCGCCGGCGAAGAAGGACTGCCGCGCGATGGAACCCTCGAGTTCCTGGATGGCGTCGGGCCGATCCTTCTTCAGGATGAGCGTAGGGCCCACACCGTCCTCGGGCCATTTCTGCCACGCGAGCATGCCGTCGACGGGCGTACCCATGGAGAGGTCGGTGGTCGTGGCGAGGACGTCGACGAGCTTGATCGGCGGCTCGGCCGGTTCGGCGGTGATGATCACCGGCTCGACGGGCGCGGGCCTTGACAGGTTGAGCGCGAGGATACCGGCGCCGAGTGCGGCCACGAGAGCGACGGCGATCACGGCGAGACGCGCAAATTTCATCCGACAGGCCTCCGGCAACATTGCCGCAAGGACGCGGCTCGTTGCCGATGGTTATCGCCGGGAAACCCTCAATGTATGGTTAACGAAACCTGTAAATCCCGGCTGCGAGGCCAAAGAAGTGCTCAGAAGGTTGCGCCGGCCAGCCCGGCCACCGCATGATCCATCCAGGCGGTGTCGGCGAAAACCGCGAGGCCCGCGGCGCCCAGCGCAATGCCGTAGGGAATGCCGGTCTGGCGATCCAGCAGGCGGTCGACGAAGGATATGCCCGTCACGGGGGCGAGACTGGCGCGGGACAGGAGGATCGCGACGGTGAGGACCCCGCCGAAGAGCGCGCCGTAGAGCAGATATTCGGCGAGCGCCGGGGCCGGGCCGAACCAGAGGACGGTCGCAGCCATGAGCTTGGCGTCGCCGCCGCCCATCCAGCCGGCGGCGAACATGCCGAAGGTCACCGCGAGACAGCCAAGGCTAACGGCGAAATGGAGGCCGATGATGCCCGCCGGCATGCCGACCACGAGCGCTGCGAGGGGAAAGGCAACGACGAGGGCGAGGGAAATCCGGTTGGCGATCGTCATGCTGACGAGATCGCTCATGGCCGCGTAGATCATCGCGAAGGGGAAGACGAGGATCAGGAGGGCGGCGAGCATGGAATGGTCCCTGACATGACGCGATACGGGAACGGCGAACGTGCCGTCCGCCATTCCCGTGTCGAAAAAAACCGACGGGGAGCCGCCATGCCGAGGCCGGCGGCTCCTTGCCGAAATTACTCGGGCTGCATGCTGTCGCCGATGGAGGTGAAGGCCAGTTCGATCTGGTCGCCCAGAAGACCGAAGGCGGCGATCAGCGCGGTGGCCA
>DASYHY010000126.1:0-5850 GCA_036252795.1 Aurantimonas sp.
CGCCGCCGGCCTCAGGCTGCCGCTGACCGAAATGGCCCGCGACGCTTTCCACGCCCTTACCCACGAGATGAGCATGGGCCGCCACGACCATGCGGCGTATCTGCGCTGGCTGGAGGCGATCAACCCCGGCAAGCGGCTGGGCACGGGTCCCGACCGGGAACCTGTGGCAGCCGGCTGATCGAAGCCCGGCGGAGCGGAATCAGCCCTGCGGATCGTCGCCCGGCAGGGTGATCCCGGGGAAGATCTTGATCACCGCACTGTCGTCGAGCTGGCCGTAGCCGGCCTGGCTGGCGGTGGCGAACATCGAATAGGCAGTGGTCGCCAGCGGCAGCGGGAACTTCATCGACAGGCCGGTCTCGGTGACGAGGCCGAGATCCTTGACGAAGATGTCGACCATCGAAGTCGGCGTGTAGTCGCCGTCGACCACGTGGCGCATGCGGTTCTCGAACATCCAGGAATTGCCGGCGGCGTTGGTGACGACGTCGTACATCGTCTCCAATGGGATGCCGGCCTTGGCGGCGAGCGCCATCGCTTCGGCGCCCGCGGCGATGTGCACGCCGGCGAGCAGCTGGTGGATGATCTTCACCGTCGCGCCGTCGCCGATCGTCTCCGAGATGCGATAGACCTTGCCGGCCACCGCATCGAGCACCGGCCGCAGCGCGTCGAACACGGCACCGGGGCCTGCCGCCATGACCGTCATGTCGCCGGCGGCGGCCTTGACCGGACCGCCTGACACCGGCGCGTCGAGCATGGCGAAACCGGCCGCCTCGAGATCGGCGGCGATGGCTTTCGCATCGGCGACGGAGATCGTCGCGGAGACCATGACGGCGGTGCCGGGCTTCAGATGCGGCACGATCCCCCGCTCGCCGAACAGCGCCTCGCGGCATTGCGCGGCGTTCACCGTCAGGACGATCACGGCGTCGAGCTCGCCGGCGAAGGCGCGCCCGCCTGCACCGGCGGCGACCGCTCCGGCCGCCAGCAGCTCGTCGCAGGCGCTGTTCCGGGGGTCGATGCCGTAGGTGGCAAGGCCCGCCGCGAGACAGGATTTCGCGGCGCCCATGCCCATCGAGCCCAGCCCGATCACCGCGACCCGCGTCTGAGTCATATATGCCATGGCTGCTATTCCTTCACGGCGCCCGTCATCGACGAGACGTAGTAGTCGACGAAGAACGAATAGAGGATCACCACCGGCAGCGAGCCGAGCAGCGCGCCGGCCATCAGCGCCCCCCATTCGTAGATGTCGCCGCGCACCAGCTCCGTCAGCACGCCCACCGGCACGGTCTTGTTCTCCGAGGAGGAGATGAAGGTCAGCGCGTAGATGAACTCGTTCCAGGAGAGGGTGAAGGCGAAGATGCCGGCGGAGATCAGTCCGGGCACGGCGAGCGGCAGCACGACCTTGGTCAGGATCTGCCAGCGCGTCGCCCCGTCGACCAGCGCGCTTTCCTCGAGCTCGAACGGGATGGTGCGGAAATAGCCCATCAGGAGCCAGGTGCAGAACGGGATCAGGAAGGTCGGATAGGTGAGGATCAGCGCCAGCCGGGAATCGAAGATGCCGACCTGGAAGACGATGAAGGCGAGCGGGATGAACAGGATCGACGGCGGCACGAGATAGGCGAGGAAGATCAGGAGACCGGTCACCCGCGCCCCTGAGAAGCGGACGCGCTCGATCGCGTAGGCGGCGAAGACCGAGGCGGCGAGCGCGATGACGGTCGAGGCTACCGACACCAGCATCGTGTTCCACAGCCAGCCCGGATAGGATGTCTCGAACAGCAGGTACTGGATGTGCTCCAGCGTCGGCTGCACCACCCAGAACGGGCTGTATTGCTCGTAGTTGGTCAGCTGGTTGTCCGGCTTCACCGCGGTGATCGCCATCCAGTAGAACGGGAACAGCAGCACGAAGACGAACACCGCCAGCGGCAGGTAGACCACGAGGATCCGCCGCGGCAGGGTGTTGAACTGGCGCATGCCCTCCGAATCGTCGCGGATCGCGCTGTGGGCGCCGGCGGCGTCTTGCTGGCTCATCGGATCATCTCCTCAGTCTCCCCCGCCCTGCTGCCATCGGCGCCGCTGCAGCCCGAAGAACGAGAACAGGATCGCCGCGAGCAGGAACGGGATCATCGCGACGGCAATGGCCGCGCCCTCGCCCAGCTGGCCGCCGGGAATGGCGCGCTGGAAGGACAGCGTCGCCATCAGATGCGTGGCGTTGACCGGCCCGCCGCGCGTCAGCACGTAGATCAGCTGGAAATCGGTGAAGGTGAACAGCACCGAGAAGGTCATCACCACGGCGATGATCGGCGTCAGCAGCGGCAGGGTGATCTTGGTGAAGCGCTGCCAGGAGGTCGCGCCGTCGAGCGCCGCCGCCTCGTTCAGCGACTGCGGGATCGTCTGCAGCCCGGCGAGCAGCGAGATCGCGACGAACGGGATGCCGCGCCAGACATTGGCCGCGATCACCGAGGCACGGGCGGTGTTCGGGTCGCCGAGGAAGTTGATCGGCCTTTCGATCCAGCCCCACTCCATCAGCACCCAGGAGATGATCGAGAACTGCGAGTCGTAGATCCACCAGAAGGCAAGCGCCGACAGGACCGTCGGCACCACCCAGGGAAGCAGGATGATCGCCCGGAAGAACGTCTTGAACGGCAGATGCTCGTTGAGGATCAGCGCCAGCCAGAGGCCGAGCCCGAATTTCAGCACCGACGCGACGGTCGTGTAGAGCACGGTGTTGTAGACCGACAGCCAGAACACCGGGTCGTCGAACAGCCACTCGTAGTTCTCCAGCCCGATGAAGATGCCGGAGCGGCCGATCGTGGTGTCGGTGAAGCCGAGCCAGACGCCGAGGAACAGCGGATAGGTCAGGAAGCAGAGGAGGAAGGCGGCCGCCGGCAGCATGAACAGTAGCCCGAGGCCATTGCGGCTTCCGACGAAGCGGCGGAACGGGTTCGGGCGGGCGATGGCGCCGCCTCTGCCGCGTGATCCGGTGGTGTCTGTCGTGGCCATGTTCGACCGCTCCCTGCGGCATTCTTCGACTCGTCAGCGCATTGTCCGGCCTGTCCGGCTGGATCGCCACGCTCGGACAACGCGCTCGTCGCACTTGCCTGGCTCGCGGCATCCCCGACGCTTCGTCATCCTCGGGACAAGCCCGCGGATGACGAAGCGGAAGGGTGGCGACCTCCCTTGGAGGCTTGGCCCGGCGGAGCCGGCCCAAGCCTTGCCCCATCGAAGGGGGCTGTCGAGACGAGGCGCCGCGCTGATCTTGCGGCGCAGCGGGGCTTCAGCGGTAGTAGCGGGCGATACGCCGCTCGGCGTTGGCGATCGCCTCGTCCGTGGAGCGCTGGCCCGTGACGGCCTCGGCGAACATGTCGACGAGCACGTAATCCGCCATGACGCCGGCCGATGCCGGTCCGAGCGGACCGGCATAACCGTTCGGGCGCAGGCTCGCGGACGCCCGGGAATAGGGCTCGTGGATCGGGTTCGCGGTCCAGACGGGGTTGTCGGCGTAGGCCTTGAGCGGCTGGCAGCAATAGGCGCTGGCGCCCTGGATCCACGCGTTCATCTGCTCCGGCTGGTACATGAAGTGGATGTAGGCCTTCGCCGCCTCCGGGTAGGGCGTGTGCTGGAAGATGTTGAGCGTCGACGTCTGGTGCAGTTCCACCGAATTGCCGACCGGCCCGACCGGCAGGTTCGTCGTGCGGATGTCCTCGGCGATCTCGGCCATCGCCGGATCTTTGGTCGCCGCGTAGTAGAGCGAGACGCCGTTCGCCGTCAGCGAGATCTGCCCGGCGAGGAAAGCCCGGTTGTTGTTGATGTCGAGCCAGCTTTCGGTGCCCGGGATGAAGGTGGCGTAGAGCGCCTTGGCGTATTCGATGGCTGCCCGCGTCTCGGGGCTATCGATCGCCACGTTGCCGTTTTCGTCGACGGTCATGCCGCCATGGCTCCACAGGAGCCAGTGGGCGTAGTTGTTGCCGTCGCCGACCGCCTTGCCGTGCGGGAAGCCGGCCGGCGTCCCGTTCGCCTGCATCGCCTTGCAGAGTTCGAGGAAGCCGGCGGTGTCCTGCGGGAACTCCTCGAAGCCCGCCGCCTTCATGTGGCTGTCGCGATAGCAGATGGCGTTGCCGATGGCGCAGAGCGGCACGGCGATGAACTGGTCGCCCTGCTTCGCGTAGCCTTCCAGGCCCTCGTACCAGCCGCCATGCTGCTCGCCGAGCGTGGTCGCGAGGTCGGTCACGTCCACCAGCTTGTCGGGATACTGGAACGGGTCGTCGAACCAGCTCATCACCATGTCCGGCCCGGAGCCGACATTGGCCGCGACGGCGGCCTTCGGACGCACGTCCTCCCAGCTCTCCTGGTCGATCTGCACCTGCACGCCCGTCGCGTCGGTGAACGCCTTGGTGTTGGCGTTCCAGGCTTCTTCCTCTCCGGCGACGAAGGGCACCCAGCGCAGGAGCCGCAGTGTCGCCCCCTGCTCGGGCGTGAAGGGCATCGCGTTCTGCGCCAGCGCGCGGGTGATGCCGAACCGGCCGCCGAGCGCGGCACCCGCGGCGAGACCGGCGGTCCCGGCCAGAAGCGTTCTGCGATTGATCGTCATGCCTGTTTCCTCCTCTTGCGGAAGCGTTTCGGCTTCTGCCGCCGGCGGGCTCCCGCTGCCGCCGCGGCTTGTCACTGCTGCAGCCGCCGCACCCCCTCCTCCAAGGGTGCCCGACGGTCGACGGATGTCACTCCGACACGCGCGCTCCCGTCTTGGCATCGAACAGGTGCACCGCTTCGGGATCGATGGAGACCATCAGCTCGTCCCCCGGCCCCTCGGCGATGCGTTCGCGGAAGACGCAGATGATTTCGCTGCCCCCCAGCCGGGCGACCACATGGGTCTCCGAACCGGTCGGCTCGACCACCTCGATGCGCAGCGGAACGTCGCCGCCGAGGCGGAAGGATTCCGGGCGCACGCCATAGATCGTCTCGCGCCCAGGCGCCGCCGCGCCCGGACGGGCGATCGGCAGCTTGAACCCGTCGCCCGTCACGAAACGGGTGCGCTCGTCCGGATCCGCCGCGCCGGTCAGCATGTTCATGGCCGGCGAGCCGATGAAGCCGGCGACGAACAGATTGTCCGGCCGGTCGTAGAGTTCCAGCGGCGTCCCGACCTGGGCGACGCGGCCGTCATGCATGACGACGATCTTGTCGGCCATCGTCATCGCCTCGATCTGGTCGTGCGTGACGTAGACCGTGGTGGTCTTCAGCCGCTGGTGGAGGTTCTTGATCTCGGTGCGCATGGATACGCGCAGCTTGGCGTCGAGATTGGATAGCGGCTCGTCGAACAGGAACACCTGCGGGTCGCGCACGATCGCCCGGCCCATGGCGACGCGCTGGCGCTGCCCGCCGGAGAGCTGGCGCGGGTACCGGTCGAGCAGCTGGGTTAGGCCGAGGATCTCCGCCGCCGGCTTGACCCTGGCCTCTATCTCCTGCTTCGAGGTCCGCTTCAGCATCAGCGAGAAGGCCATGTTCTGGGCGACGGTGATGTGCGGATAGAGCGCGTAGTTCTGGAAGACCATCGCGATGTCGCGATCCTTCGGCGGCAGGTCGTTGACCACGCGGTCGCCGATCAGGATCTCGCCGGCGCTGATATGCTCTAGTCCGGCGAGCATGCGCAGCAGCGTCGACTTCCCGCAGCCCGACGGCCCCACCAGCACCACGAACTGGCCCTCGTCGATGTCGACCGACACGCCGTGCAGCACTTCCACCGTGCCGAACGCCTTGCGGACGTCCCGGAACGTCACCGATGCCATGCGCTTCCTCACCCGAGCGGACGTATTCTTGTCGTTGGGCGGCATACTGTCCGCTAAGCTGCGGCTGCGCAACTGG
>DASYHY010000127.1:0-14193 GCA_036252795.1 Aurantimonas sp.
TGGTGGGCCCGGCAGGACTCGAACCTGCAACCAAGCGGTTATGAGCCGCCGGCTCTAACCATTGAGCTACAGGCCCCACGCTCCACGCCGTAGCGCAATCGCGCCGGCGCCTCAAGCGCAGCGTGAAAAGGCGCCTCCGCCCCGCTCTCGACGCAGATGCCGGACGGTTTGCCGCCTCAATGCCTGCCTAGGATCGCGCATCGACCCGAATCGGAGACAGATCATGCGCCGAACCCATACCGCCCTTGCGCTCCTACTGATGCTGACCGCGCCGCTGCCGGCACTGGCGCAGGATCGCGGCACGCCCGCGGCCCCGTCGATCACGGTCACCGGCACCGGCGAGGCGCGCGCCCGGCCGGACCAGGCGCTGGCGACCTTCACCGTGCTGCGGACGGCGGAGACGGCACGTGCCGCCCTCGACCAAGCGAACGCGGCGATGAGCGAGGTGAGCCAGGGCATGCGCGACCTCGGCGCCGAGGATCGCGACCTTCAGACTTCCGGCTTCTCCATCAACCCGCAGTATCGCTACGACAATTCGGAGGGGAACCAGCAGCCGCCGACGATCGTCGGCTACGAGGTCCGCAACACGCTGACGGTGCGTGTGCGCGACCTGTCGCGGCTGGGCGAGATCCTCGACCGCGCCGTCACGCTCGGCGTCAACCAGGGCGGCGAGATCAGCTTCAGCCTGGCCGAACCGCAGGTCGTGGAGGACGAAGCGCTGAAGGACGCGATCGCCGATGCCATGGCGACGGCGCGGCTGATGGCCGAGGCGGCCGGCGTGACGCTCGGCCCGGTGCGCGAGATGCGCGAGAATGTCGGCATGGCGCCACCGCCGCGGCCCTTCGCCGCCATGGAGATGCGCGCGGCCGATGCCGCCAAGAGCGTTCCCGTCGAAGCCGGCGAGAACAGCGTCCAGGCAAGTGTCGACATGGTCTTCGACATCGCCGACTGACCCACTCACCAGAGGGGGAGCGGACGGATGCCCCGCCCCTCCCCCACAGTGCGATCCCTCAGCGGCGGACGCTGATCACTGGGCATCCCGGCGCGCGTGCGAACCGGATCAGCGTGCGGTCGCCGCGGGCGCGGCCTGCGACGACGACCGCGCGGCGGCTGACGTCGCGGACATGGGCGCGGCGCACGCCCATCCGCTCGGCCTTGCGCAGCGCCTGGCCCGGCGCGCAGAGCGCCGGCCGGTGCGGGCGATGGTCGCGGACATGGTGGCCGCGCGCGTCGCCGATGGTGATGCCGACGCTGAAATTGGTGGCAGCGGCGGGTGCGGCGCTGGCAAGAGCGCCGGCGGAGAGCGTGGCGACGACGGCAAGCGAGCGGGCGAGAGATCGGAACATCGGGGCATCTCCTGGCGGGGTCAGCCGCTGGTCGCGGCGGGTTCAACAGGACCGACCCTAGCGGGGCGGCTCTGAACCCGCCCCGAAGCCGCCATTCATGCGGCATTCAGCCGTCCCTGCCCGGAGCGGACCGCTTGACTTCCGCCCTGTTCAGCCGAGCATGTGGCTGACCTTGCTCGACACTTGCTCGAAGACCCGGTCCGGCACGAAGAAGTCGGCCACCGGCTCGCCGCCGCCCTCCGGTCCATAGACCGAGAAATCCGTCACGCCCTCCTCCATCAGCACCAGCTCGTCGATGTAGAAATTGCCGGTCGCCTCGCGCGATGGCCGGGTGAGAACCGCATGCGCGGCGTCGGCGACGATCTCCGGCGAACGGCTCATCTTCGCCATGGCGTCGCCACCGAGGACGTTGCGCACCGCTGCCGTGTCGATCGCCGTCAGCGGCCACAGCGAGTTGACCGCGATGCCGTCCCTGCGGAACTCCTCGGCCATGCCGAGCGTGCACATCGACATGCCGAACTTCGCCATCGTGTAGGCGACGTGGTTGCGGAACCACTTGGCGCTCATGTCGAGCGGCGGCGACAGGTTGAGGATATGCGGGTTCGTCGCCTGCTTCAGATGCGGGATGCACGTTTTCGAGACGAGGAAGGTCCCCCGCGCATTGACGCCGTTCATCAGGTCGTAGCGCTTCATCTCCGTCTGGAGCGTTCCGGTGAGCGCGATCGCCGAGGCGTTGTTGATGCAGATGTCGATGCCGCCGAAGCGGTCCACCGCCGCAGAGACCGCCGCTTCCACCTGCGCCTCGTCGCGGATGTCGCAGACGACGCCGAGCCCCTTGCCGCCAGCCGCCTCGATCTCCTCGACGGCGGAATGGATCGTGCCGGGCAGCTTCGGGTTGGGGCTGTCGGTCTTGGCCGCGACGACGACGTTGGCGCCGTCACGGGCAGCCCTCAGCGCGATCGCGAGGCCGATGCCGCGCGAGCCGCCCGACATGAAGATGGTCTTGTCTTTGAGTGTCACGGTGCCTCTCCCCAATATGATGGGGCAGACCTAGCCGAGGCGGGCCCTCCGCGAAAGCTCCATCCAGCCCCCGCGCGCCGCTCAGTCGCGGAACATCGCCTCGCCCTGCTCGTCGACGACCTGCCGCGCCTTGCGCAGCGCCGCCTGCGCGGCCTCCTCCTCGGAGGCGAACATGTCGGCGCGGATCAGCCGGTGCGTCCGAGTTTCCCCGTCGATGTCCCGGGTGATCGTGGCGGCAAGGCGGAACTGGCCGTCTTCCGGCATCGGCGCGGCCGCGACGGCGAAACCCTCGTACGTCTCGGTCGCCGCAACGCGCGGGGCGGCCGGCTCGCTGGAGCCGCCGCCACCGCCGAAGAGCTTCTTCAGGAACGACATCAGCTGTCGAGGAACGAGCGCAGCTTGCGCGACCGCGACGGGTGCTTGAGCTTGCGCAGCGCCTTGGCCTCGATCTGACGGATGCGCTCGCGGGTCACCGAGAACTGCTGGCCGACCTCTTCCAGCGTGTGGTCGGTGTTCATGCCGATGCCGAAGCGCATGCGCAGCACGCGCTCCTCACGCGGCGTCAGCGACGCCAGCACCCGCGTCGTCGTCTCGCGCAGATTGCCCTGGATGGCCGCGTCGATCGGCAGGACGGCGTTCTTGTCCTCGATGAAGTCGCCGAGATGCGAATCCTCCTCGTCGCCGACCGGCGTCTCGAGCGAAATCGGCTCCTTGGCGATCTTGAGGACCTTGCGGACCTTCTCCAGCGGCATCGCCAGCTTCTCGGCCAGCTCTTCCGGCGTCGGCTCGCGGCCGATCTCGTGCAGCATCTGGCGCGACGTGCGGACGATCTTGTTGATCGTCTCGATCATGTGCACCGGAATGCGGATCGTGCGGGCCTGGTCGGCGATCGAACGGGTGATCGCCTGGCGAATCCACCACGTGGCGTAGGTCGAGAACTTGTAGCCGCGGCGATACTCGAACTTGTCGACCGCCTTCATCAGGCCGATGTTGCCTTCCTGAATGAGATCCAGGAACTGCAGGCCGCGATTGGTGTATTTCTTGGCGATGGAGATCACGAGGCGCAGATTCGCCTCGACCATTTCCTTCTTCGCCTGCCGGGCTTCGCGCTCGCCCTTCTGCACCATGTGGACGATGCGGCGGAACTCGGTGATCTCCAGGCCCGTCTCGGTGGCGAGGTTCTGGATCTCCTGGCGAAGCGCCTTGATGTTCTCCTTCTCGGCCTGGACGAACTTGAGCCAGCCCTTGCCGGAGAGATTGGCGATGTGGCGCGTCCAGTTCGGGTCGAGCTCGGACCCCTGGTACTCCCGCAGGAACTCGTCGCGCTTGACGCTGTGCGATTCCGCCAGCCGCAAGAGGCGGCCCTCGTTGCCGACCAGCCGCTTGTTGATGTCGTAGAGCTGGGTGACCAGCGCATCGATGCGGTTCTGGTTGAGCGACAGGCTCTTCACCGCCGCGATCAGGTCTTCCTTCAGCTTGCGGTAGGAGCGCTCCTGGCTCGGCGACAGCGTGCCCTGCGCCGCCAGGCGGTTCTCGACCTGCTGGTCCTGCAGCTTGCGCAGCCGGCGATAACCGTCGGCGATCTGGTCGAAGGTTTCCATGACCTGCGGCCGGATCTCGGCTTCCATCGCGGCGAGCGACAGCGAGTTCTCCATGTCGTCTTCGTCGTCGTCGTCGTCGCTGCCGGGCGCGGCGGCGGCCGGCGCCTCGGCGGCCGGCGCGGCTTCGCCCGGCGGCGGCGCGGTCGGCTGCTTGGCCTCGGGCCCGGCATAGGTCGCCTCGAGATCGACGATCTCGCGGAGCATGATGTTGCCCTCGTTGAGCTCGTCGCGCCAGATGATGATCGCCTGGAAGGTCAGCGGGCTTTCGCAGAGGCCCGCGATCATCGTCTCGCGGCCGGCCTCGATGCGCTTGGCGATGGCGATCTCGCCTTCGCGCGACAGCAGCTCCACCGAGCCCATCTCGCGCAGGTACATGCGCACCGGGTCGTCGGTGCGGTCGCCGGCTTCCTTCTTCGGCGTGGTCGCGACCTGGGTCGGGCCGGTCTCGGCGACCTCGGTGCTCTCCGAAGCTTCGGCCGTCTCCTCGCCTTCGGCTTCCTCGTCGTCCTCCACGACGTTGATTCCCATGTCGTTGAGCATCGCCATCATGTCCTCGATCTGCTCGGACGTGACATCGTCCGCCGACAGCATCGAGTTGAGCTTGTCCATGGTCACGAAGCCGCGCTTCTTCGCGGCCTTGATCATCTTCTTGACGGCGTCATCGGACAGGTCGAGCAAGGGACCGTCAGGTGTCGCGTCGGCGCGCTCCTCGATCGGGGCCTCGCTCTCTTTGGCCTTTGTCGCCATGTATTCTATTCTCCAGTTCGCGCGCCGTGAACGTACCGCCGTCCCGGACTGCTCATCCAGCGGCGCACAGTTCGGGAGTCTACGGCGGCAGCCGTTAACACTCGCCTAACCATGATGCGCTCGCCTCCCGGGACCCGGCCCCGAATACGGCGGCGCCCTCAAAAAGGGGCGGATGGGCATTAAATCAAGGTCAGGCTGGATCGGGCCACCCTGTCGACCGGCCACATATGATGTGTCAAGGCCTTGATGGCAATGGACGGAGCCGCAGACGCAGCCGCGCGGACGTCGTTTTTCTCTATATCGCGGTCGCCGGGCGCCCTGACAAGAGGCCGAATCCCTCGATCAGCGCCTCCGTCCCGTCGACCTGGTCGAGCTCGCGCTTGACTTCGATCAAGTGCGCGAAGGCAGCTTCATTCGCCTCCCGGCCCAGCGCCGCCTCCGCGTCGCGCAGTTCCTGGCGGAGCGCCAGCGAGCGATGGTGGAGATAGAGCGCCTGGCGCACCGCCTCCATGGCGTCCTCCGACGCAGCATCGGCGAGGAACGGCCAGAGCCGCAGGTCGCGCAGGCGCTGCAGCAGCCGGTCGTAGACCGGCCTGAGGCCGCGCGCGTCGATGGCGACGAGCAGCGTCTCGCGGGAGTTCGTCTGCTGTTCGGCATAGGCGTCGAGCACCGCCGTGCGCAGCCGGGAAAGTTCCCCGTCCGGCAGCGCGAGGTCGGCGAAATAGTCGAAAGCCTCGTTGATGAGCACCGGATGGTTGACGAAGCCCAGCACGATGGCGACCTCGCGCAGCGCCGCCTCGGGCGCCTTGCCCGGCCGGGTCAGGCTGGAGCGCGCAAGGCGCTCCGAAATCGCCGAGCGCCTGGCTCCCTGGGCACCGGACCCGCCGCGCCCGCTTGGACGCCCGCCCCGATTGCGGTCGCTTCCCTGCCGATGGCCGCCGCCCCGCGCTTCACGGACCGAGCCGAAGAAGCTTCGCAGCCGCTCGTCGGCATCTGCGAGATAGTGACGGCGCACGCTCTCGTCGCCGATCTGGCGCAGTGTCGCCTTCAGCCGGTGCTCCAGATCGGCCCGCCGCTCCGGCGTATCGTAGTCGCCGCCGGCGGTCTCGCGCGACCAGAGCATGTCGGCGAGCGGGCGCGCCGCCGACAGGACCCCCTGCATCGCCTCGACGCCGCCCTCGCGGATGAGATCGTCGGGATCCTTGCCCTCGGGCAGCAGCGCGAAGCGCAGCGACCTTCCGGGCTTCAGCGCCGGCAGCGCCGTCTCGGCCGCCCGGTGTGCCGCCTTTACCCCAGCCGAATCGCCGTCGAAGCAGAGGATCGGCTCGCCGGTGACACGCCAGAGGAGGTCGAGCTGCCGGTCGGTCAGCGCGGTCCCGAGCGGCGCGACCGCGTGCTCGATCCCCGCCTGGGCGAGCATGATCGCGTCCATGTAGCCCTCGACGACGACCAGCGTGCCGGCGGCCTTCGCCGCGCGCCGCGCCCGGGCCAGGTTGAACAGGACCTGCCCCTTGTGGAAGACCTCCGATTCCGGCGAGTTGAGGTATTTCGCCGAGACGTCGGACGACAGGGCCCGGCCGCCGAAGGCGATCGCCCTCTCGCGCAGGTCGAGAATCGGGAACATGATCCGGTCGCGGAACCGGTCGTAGGAGACGGCGATCCCTTCGCCATGGACGACGAGGCCGGCCGCCTCGATCTCCGCCTTCCCGACGTTCTTCTGCGCCAGATGCTCCTTCAGCCGGTTGCGCGAATCCGGCGCGTAGCCGAGGCCGAAAGCCTTCTGTGTCTGCGGGTGGAGGCCGCGGTCCCGCAGATAGGCACGCGCCTTCGCGCCCTCCGGTTCCTGCAGCATCGTCTGGAAGAAGCGGGCCGCGTGTTCCAGCGCGTCGACGAGCGTGGCGCGCGTCTCCTCCCGCCGCTCCGCTTCCGGGTCGCGGGCCGGCATTGCCAGCCCCGCCTCCCCCGCCATCCGCTCGACGGCTTCGGGAAAGGACAGGCCCTCCAGCTCCGTCAGGAAGCGGAAATGGTCGCCCGATACGCCGCAGCCGAAGCAGTGGTAGCGGCCTTTGGAATCCTCGCAGTGGAAGGACGGCGTCTTCTCGCCGTGGAACGGACAGCAGGCCCAGTAGTCTCCTCGCCCCGGCTGCGACTTGCGGCGGTCCCACGTGACCCGCCGGCCGATGACGTCCGAGATCGGGACTCGGGCACGAATGTCGTCGAGAAAGGAGGGCGGAAAGCGCATGGCGGGTTGATAGCGCGTTCCGCTGTCGAATGGGATGGGTGTCGCGCTCCTCGAGAGCGCGGCACGACTTCTCGGCCGCCCGCGTCTACCGGATGACCAGCACGGGGATCGTGCAGGACTGGATCAGCGCCGTCGTCGTAGAGCCGACGATCAGGTTCCGGATCCGCGAGTGCCCGTAGGCACCCATGACCAGAAGGCCAATGCCGTCGCGCTTCACCTTCTCGGCGATCACCGTCTCCGGATCGCCGCTCCCGATTCCGACGGTGACGCTGTAGCCGGCCGCAGCCAGCTGCTCGCGGGCGGCGTGGAGCCGCTGACCGGCCTCGCCAGCACCGTCGCCCACCATGAACAGGTGGCAGGCGACGTCCTTCAGCAGCGGACTCGCCAGCAGCCGCTCGACGATCATCGGCGAGCTGCGGCCACCGTCGAAGGCAACCAGGAAGCGCTCGATCGGCTGGAAGGTGCGGGACGCCACCAGAAGCGGCTTCTTCATCGATCGGACCACCCGCTCGAGATTCGAGCCGAGATGCCCCTTGGCGAAATCCGCCGCCTCGCCGCGCTTGCCGATGACGACCAGCCGCGCTTGCGGCTCCATTTCCTTGATCGCCTCGGTGACCTCGCCGCTGCGCAGCCGCTCGCTCACCTCGGCAACCCCGTCCGCCCGCAGGCGTGCCGCCGCCTGCTCCAGGATCAGCCGGCCGCGCTGGTTAGCCAGCCTGGATTTCTGCGCGTCGAGGTCGGCGAGTTCGGCCAGCAGAGCCTCTCGCCCCCCGAGTTCGAGGCTGCCGCTGAGGTCGAAGGGCCGACTGGAGGTCTCGCGCCGGCCGAGCGCGTGGACGATTTCGACCGGCACTTCCAGCCGTCCGGCCGCCCAGGCGGCGTGGTCGCAGACGCTCTGCGCGTAGTCCGAACCGTCGATACAGGCCAGGATCTTGTTCATGGACAGTCTCCCTAATGTGCCGAGAGGCTGTCCATCGCCCCGGGCCTGTCATGGATGGCCAGCTTGTCGACGATCGTCGCGCTCGCTTCGTTGAGGCCGAGGATCTCCACCTCGGCGCCCTCCCGACGGAACTTCAGCACGGCGCGGTCGAGCGCGGCAACACCGGAAAGGTCCCAGATATGGGCGGCGCCCACGTCGATCACGACCTTGTCCAGCTGCTCCCTGAAATCGAACGCGTCGGCAAACTGGTCCGTCGAGGCGAAGAAGACCTGCCCCTCGACGCGGTAGGTCCGGGTGCGGCCGTCCTGTGAAAGGATGGAGGTGACGCGGAAGATCTGCGCCACCTTCCACGCGAAGAACACGCCCGAGAGCATGACGCCGACGAGCACGCCGATGGCGAGGTTGTGGGTCCACACGACCGTGACCACCGTCGCCAGCATGACCACCGAGGACCGCCGCGGATGGTCGCGCAGATTCTTCAGCGACTCCCAGGAGAACGTGCCGATCGAGACCATGATCATGATGGCCACCAGGGCGGCCATGGGGATGATGGCGACCCAGTCGCCCACTGCCACGATGAGGAACAGCAGGAACACGCCGGCCGCGAAGCAGGACAGCCGGCCGCGTCCGCCGGATTTCACGTTGATGATCGACTGGCCGATCATCGCGCAGCCCGCCATGCCGCCCAGGAAGCCCGTCACCGTGTTGGCTATGCCCTGGCCGACGCATTCGCGGTTCTTGTCCGAGCCGGTATCGGTCAGGTCGTCGACGATCTGCGCCGTCATCAGCGACTCCAGGAGGCCGACGACCGCCACCGCCGCCGCATAGGGCAGGATGATCATCAGCGTCTCGAGCGTCAGCGGCACGTTCGGGATGAGGAAGAACGGCAGCGTCGAGGGCAGTTCGCCCATGTCGCCGACGACGCGCAGGTCCATTCCGAAGAACAGCGAAACGGCGGTCAGGACGACGATCGTCACCAGCGGCGACGGGATCGCCGTGGTCAGGCGCGGAAACAGGTAGATGATCGCTAGCCCGGCCGCGACCATGACGTAGGTGAGGCCCGGCACGCCGACGAGTTCCGGGACCTGCGCCATGAAGATCAGGATGGCGAGGGCGTTGACGAAGCCCGTCATGACGGAGCGCGAGACGAAGCGCATGGCGTTGCCGAGCTTGAGGAATCCCGCCGCGATCTGCAGGAGACCCGCCAGGACCGTGGTGGCGAGCAGATATTCCAGCCCGTAGTCGCGCACCAGCGTGACCATCAGGACGGCGGTCGCCGCGGTCGCGGCGGAGATCATGCCCGGGCGGCCGCCGGTAAAGGCGATCAGGACGGCGATCGAGAACGACGCGTAGAGCCCGATCTTCGGATCCACGCCGGCGATGATGGAGAAGGCGATGGCTTCGGGGATCAGCGCGAGCGCGACGACCAGCCCGGCGAGCAGATCGCCACGGATGTTGCCGAACCACTCGCGGCGGAGTGTTTCCAAGGAGTTCATTGTGTTCGTTTGACTTGCGCGGGAGAGCCAGACGTCGCTTGGACGGCGACAGGTCGGTCTGAAGTTGGCCGAGGGATGGGCGCCCGGCGTAGCCACCCAACTCAATGGGTCCTTGCGTCGGAGGTTTCATGCCATCTCGCACCTGCGAGATCAACAGCGGCCGTGTCGTGCGCGTCGCAGCCCACATCGTCGTTGCGCGCCGCACCCCTTGCCTGCAAGCTCGACCGGCCACCTCTGTCACAAGCGTCCCGTCACCGGATTTTCCATGCTCCAGGCTCTGACTGCCATCTTCGCGTGCCAGCTCGCCGGCGAAGCGATCACCGTCGCCCTCGGGCTGCCGCTCCCCGGCCCGGTGATAGGCATGGCGCTGCTGTTCGCCTTCCTGATCATCCGCAAGGAGGTGCCGGCCGCCCTCGGTAGGGTCGGCGACGGGCTGCTCGCCAATCTGTCCATGCTGTTCGTGCCGGCCGGCGCCGGCGTGATGATGCATGCGGGCCGGCTCGAGGGAGAGGCGCTGCCGATTGTTCTGACGCTGGTGGTTTCGACGCTTGCGACCATAGCGGTGACCGCGACGGTCATGAACCTGCTAGCGGCCGGCCGCCGGGAGCGCTCGGATGGGTGAAACGCTGGTCGATGTCTGGGTCTATCTCGCGGCGAGCCCGCTCCTGTCGCTGACCATGACGCTCGTCGCCTATCAGGGCGCCGTGTGGCTGCATCACAAGGCCGGCTCGACGGCGCTGCTCAACCCGGTGCTCGTCACCGTGGCGCTGGTCGTCGCGGTGCTGACGGGCACCGGCACGAGCTACCAGACCTATTTCGAGGGCCCCCAGTTCATCCACTTCCTGCTCGGTCCGGCGACGGTGGCGCTGGCGATCCCGCTCTACCGGCAGTTCGACCGGGTGCGGCGAAGTGCGCTGGCGGTCGCGGCGAGTCTCGTCGCCGGCTCGCTGACGGCCATTGCCTCCGCACTGCTCGTCGGCGCGCTGACGCGGCTCGACGTCGTCAGCCTTGCGTCGCTCGCGCCCAAATCGGCAACGGCGCCGGTGGCGATGGGAATCACCGAAAAGCTCGGCGGATTGCCGTCGCTGACGGCGGTGTTCGTGATCCTGACGGGAATACTCGGCGCCGCCCTCGGCCCGGTGGTCCTGAACCTCCTCGGGATCCGCGACGAGGCGGCGCGGGGACTGGCCATGGGCACCGCCTCGCATGGCATCGGCACGGCACGGGCGCTGCAGGAAAGCGAGGTGGCCGGCGCCTTCTCGGGCCTCGCCATGGGGCTGAACGCGCTGGCGACGGCGCTGCTCCTGCCGCTGGTCTGGATGCTGTTCTTCTGATTCCCGGATCGTCCGGGCTCACCGGGCAGCGACTGCGCCTAGCGCAGCAGGCCCTTCACCATGGTCGAGGCCTGGTTGAAGTCCATCTGGCCGGGATAGCGCTCTTTCAGCGCGTGCATGCAGCGGCCGACGTCGCGAAGGCCGCGCGCGTCCGTTTCCTCGACCACCTTCTTGCAGGCCTGCTCGATCGCACCCGGGTCCAGCTGCGGCGGCAGGAACTCCTTGATGACGCCGATCTCCTCGCGCTCCTGCGCAGCAAGCTCCGGCCGGCCGTCCTCGTCGTACCCCTTCGCAGAATCGACCCGCTGCTTGATCATCTTGGCAAGGATCAGCTGGATGTCCTCGTCGCCCACCGGGTCGCGACCAGCCGTACGGTTGGCAACGTCGCGATCCTTGATCGCGGCGCTGATCAGCCGCAGCGTGCAAACGCGGCGCCGCTCCTGGTTCTTGGTGGCGGTATTCAGAGCTTCCGCGAGCTGCTCGCGCATGGTGAAGGCCTTCGGTTTCAATCGCGTCGGCGCCCGTGTTCCCGATCCGGGAAGCCACGTGGGCGCAGTGCATACTTGTTGCATAGGAAGGTAAAGCCGAATTTCACGCGCTGGCGCGGTCCGGCCCAATAGGACTCTGTCGTGTCTCTCGATTGCATCGGGCGTTGCCGCTCGGGCCTATGGCCGCGGGACGCGCGAGGGAGCCGCACTGCCACTTGCAGTGCAACCGGAGGCGGATGTAGAGATTTCCCCACCGGTCCACAAGTCCCTTGTCTCATAGCTGCCCTGCGCCGATATCGGGGCTGCGGCGGAGCGGGCGCGGCGGGCGGGGCCCTGCAGACGATAGAGCTTGGAGACATCATGACCGCAGGCTGGACGAAGCGTAAGGCGACCGGATTGCTGGTACTTGCCGACGGAACGGTGATCGAGGGCTTCGGCCTCGGGGCGCCGGGCGCGATCGAGGGCGAGGTCTGCTTCAACACCGCCCTCACCGGCTATCAGGAGATCCTGACCGACCCCTCCTATGCGCGCCAGATCGTCACGTTCACCTTCCCGCACATCGGCAATGTCGGCGCCAATGACGAGGACCAGGAGGACATGGTGCCGGTGAACGGGGCCGGCGCGGTCGGCGCGATCTTCCGCGCCGAAATCTCCGAGCCGTCCAATTATCGCTCGTCCGGCCACCTCGACGCCTGGCTGAAGGCGCGCGGCGTCATCGCCCTCTCCGGCATCGACACACGGGCGCTGACCGCGCTGATCCGCGAGAAGGGCATGCCCAACGCGGTGATCGCTCACGACCCGGACGGCCAGTTCGACATCCCCGCGCTGCAGCGCCGGGCCGCCGCCTGGAGCGGACTGGTCGGGCTGGATCTGGCCAAGGATGTCGCGACCAGCGAGACGCTGGTCTGGGACGAGCGGCCATGGGTCTGGGGCAGCGGCTATGCCACCGGCGGCGAGCCCCGCTACACGATCGTCGCCATCGACTACGGCACCAAGCGGAACATCCTGCGCCTGATGGCGGGCGAAGGCGCGCGGGTCGTGCTGGTGCCGCCAACGGCGACGGTCGACGAGATCATGGCGCATCAGCCGGATGGCGTCTTCCTGTCGAACGGGCCCGGCGATCCGGCCGCGACGGGCGAATACGCCGTACCGACCATCAAGGCGCTGATCGAGAAGGACGTACCGGTCTTCGGCATCTGCCTCGGGCACCAGCTGATGGCGCTGGCGCTGGGCGGCAAGACCGAGAAGATGCACCAGGGCCACCACGGTGCTAACCATCCGGTGAAGGACTTCACCACCGGCAAGGTGGAGATCGTCTCGATGAACCACGGTTTCGCCGTGTCTGCCGGCTCGCTGCCGCAGGGTGTGGAGGAAACCCATCGCTCGCTGTTCGACGGCTCCAATTGCGGCCTGCGCCTGTCCGACCGGCCGGTCTTCTCGGTGCAGCACCACCCGGAAGCCTCGCCGGGCCCGCAGGACTCGCACTACCTCTTCCAGCGCTTCTTCCGGATGATCGACGCGCACCGGGAAGGCTCCGCCGCCGCCTGATCCGGCCGTGATTACTCGGCTGAAACGACAACGGCGCCGGAAGCTTCCGGCGCCGTTGTCGTTTGCAACCCATTCCGGCGGGCGCTTACGCCCAGCTCATCCGAGCCCGGAGGCGCTTGAACCAGACCCGCACGCCGCAGCTGAACGTGGCGTGGCGGTGAAGATCGTTCCGGTCCCGGTCGCCGCCGTAGGAAGAGCGACCGATGATGATATCACTAAGCATTCTACCGCTCCTCTATTGATCAGGATCCGATGCCGGCAGGTCCTGCCGCCCTTGCGGAAGCTAGGGGGAGCGTTCCACTGGCCGCTCGGCCCACCGTATCGGCACAGTCTTAAAGATGCGCACGCAGTGCGCCAAGTCAACGAGAACATGGCGCACCCAGTGCATTTTTCCGTTGCCACCTAGATGATGCCGTCATAGAAGGCCGGCGCGCTGCAGACGATCGGGTCCGAACGATTGTGCAGGCCGAAAGCTTTCCCCAAACTGAAGTTGGTGTTCCGCTGGTGGAAGAAGAGCGAATGACCCCGGAGACGTTCAAGACATGGCGCAAGGCGCTTGGTCTCAAGCAGAAGGATGCGGCCGACAAGCTTGGACTGAAGAAGCGCGTCATCCAGTATTACGAGAAGGGCGATCGGGACGGGAAGAAGGTCGAAATCCCGAAGACCGTCGAGTTGGCTTGCCTGGCCTTGTCGCTCGGCTACGAGACCTATGACGGCCGCCACCTGCCACATTCGGCCGAAGAGGCGCTCTCCGACACGGCCTCCGACACGGCCTCCGACACCGGAGACTGATCGGATCCGGCGCGTCTACGCCCCTTCGATCAGCCGGCGGGCGCGCTCGGCGACAATGTCGACCGACGCCTCGCTTCGCAGAACCTCCCATTCCACCGCGTCGCGCTCTCGCGCCATCTGCTCGCGGACGACGTCGACCGTGGCGTCGGACGGATCGCCGCGACGTCCGGCCACCCGCTCCAGTAGCTGCTCCGGCGGTGCTTCCAGCCACAGGCCCCTGAAGGGCAGCCCGGCCGCCTCGGCGGCAGCCCGAATGCGCGCGCGCTCGCGGGAACGGTCGAACACCCCGTCTGCGACAACGCCATGGCCGAGGCGGGCGATCCGTCCGGCGGTGGCGATCATCGCGTCATATACCCGCTCGGACACGGTCGCCGAGTAGCATTCGGCCGGCAGCCGCGTGTCGACCGGGACCGCGAAGAGCCGCTTGCGGACCCGGTCGCTCGACATGATCCGCGCGCCCGGCGGTGGCCCGATCTCCGGCGCGATCGCCGCGGCGACCGTCGACTTGCCGGAGCCGGACAAGCCCCCCACGGCGAAGACGAGCGGCGGGCGCGGTGCGAGAAGCGCCTTGGCGAGGTCGAAATACGCCCGCGCTTCGTCGGCCGCGCCCGCCGCGTCCGCGCTGCCTTCGGCGGCCCG
>DASYHY010000128.1:0-1957 GCA_036252795.1 Aurantimonas sp.
CAGCGTGCGGCGGCCGTGCGGCCCGACGCTCCGGCGTCGCGCCATGGCCAGCGTTTCCTTCGCGAAGCGCATGAGCCTGTCCGGTTCGAAGACATGCAGCAGGAGGGCCCGCCGCGTGCTGAAATCGCGGCAGCTTCTGTCGAACACGTCGGCTGGCGTGCCGACATGGCGGTGGTGGTGCAGATGGCGCACGCGCGTGTCGGTGAATCCTGCGAGCATCGGTGCGCCGAGCAGGAAGCCGGCGAGGCGGTTGGCTTTTTCTCCGGGAGCAGGATGGCGTGCAGCGCCTCGTGCTGCAGTTCGAGTCCGTGTGCGTAGAGAAGCGCCAGACCGGCGACGACCGCGATGGCCGAGGGTCCCGAGGCGGTCCCCGCCGCAAGGAGGAGCGCGGCGATCCCGCTCCCCCACACGGCGAGCTTCAAGGCCGACACGGCATAGGAAGGTGTCAGGCTCTCCGCCGGGATTGGGATGTCGGCCCGGGTCATGTCGTTACCCCGACGGATGCCCGGGTGACCCCGGCGGCCGGGTACGGGCGCGAGTAGATGTGAAGGCGCCCGCCGGCGAGGAATATGGCGGCGATGGTCGTCGGAGCGGCGGATCGCGCGATGCCGAGATCGACCCGGCGGGCCGGCGTCCCATCCGCCGCGCGTGGCCACGGGCGGGTCTGGGTGGCGTAGGGCCGGCAACGCCGCGACACGATCGCGCCGAGCCAGCGGGTGCCAGTCAAGCCGCTGTTTGCGGCAATCCGGCCGTCGCCGCTTGCCTGCAGCCGTACCGCGATCACGGGCCGCTCCGGGATATCCGCCGCGACTTCGCAGGCCCGGCAGATCAGCAGGTGCCGTGCAATATCCGGTGCGACCTGCAGGGAAAGGCGGCTTGCCGGGGCGCGGCAATGCGGGCACCGGCCGTCCGCTGTGCCTGCACCGGTGCTCCGGCGGGCCCACAGGCCCTCCAGACCCTCGCGGGCGACCGCCGCGCAGATCTCGGTAAAGGCGCCTTCTCTCTGCGCGCCGGTTTCCGCGCGGAGCCGGGCCAATGCCGCCAACACGTGCCCATCGGCGACGCTGGCTGCCGGAGGGCGAACGGCGAGGGGCCTTGCCGGTCCGCCCAGTCGCGTGCGGCGAACGGGCGCCTCCGCCGGCACGGTACGGGCAGGATCTTGTGCCACGCGCAGCAGCGGGTCGCCGAGCAGCAACAGGCGATGTCCCCCCCGGCGCGCCGCCGGTGACGCGTTGTGCGTCGCCACCGCTTCGCCGATCGGAACGCCGCGGAGCAGGGCTGCCGTCAGCGCGTCGACCGTCACGGGAGAAGCGAGGCTGATCCGGGACGTCGTCACCAGAGCGCCGATCGAGGCCGAGGCTGCGAGCCGCAGGCCGGCGCCGAAGCTCCGATCCACGAAACCCTGCCGTGACGGCCAGCCGATGCAGGTGTTCCAGATCAGGGCGCGCGCCCGGATCGCCGATGGATGCAGCTGCCGCTCCGCGTGGGCTTGCGACGTCAGGCCGGCGTCGGAGCGATGGCAGTGGCCGCTGATCCGGCAGGTCGGCGGACGGGCCGTTCTCCCCGTCAGGAACGCTCGGTCGAGCGGGCACAGCACCAGCGGCCCCATATCGCCGTCGATGCCGTCGCCGTGGCCGGTGAGGGAAACGAGGCTGTCGCCCTTCGCCAGCAGGTCCCGCAGGGGCCGCCGGGTCGGCGTGCCGGCCGGCGAGGGCAAAACCCTCGCGACGGGCCAGCGCGATCGGCAGTGCCGGCACGATCTCGATCCGGAGCGGCGGTTTCTCGATCGGCGCCTTGAGTGCCGCAAGGCTCGCTACGGCCTTTTCCGCGAGTTCCGTCAGGTCGCGCCCGACGATGATACCCGGCACCGACGTCCCGACCGTCGCCTCGACCGCATCGAGGTGACGGTCGGTGAGATCGTCCGCCAGAGCGATCAGGAGGTCGCAAGGACCGAAGG
>DASYHY010000129.1:0-9604 GCA_036252795.1 Aurantimonas sp.
GAGGAGAAGCCCAATCGAGCAGCAAGCACGTGGACATGGCCAGCACTGACAGACATGCGTTCGAGACGTCCTGGGGGACATGGCGGACCGGCGATCAGACGCGGTTCCGGCTCTGGGCGCCCAATGCGGGCCGGATCGAGCTCGCTATCGCTGCCGAGGCGGGGCTGGAGTTCGCCGAGATGGCGAAGACCGGCGAGGGCTGGTGGGAGGTGACGAGCGAGCGCGTCGCGGTCGGCGGCGGCTACGGCTTTCGCATCGATGGCGAGCAGGTAGTCCCCGATCCCGCGGCGCGGGCGCAGATGGACGACGTTCACGGGCTCTCGCGCCTGGTGGACCCTGCCGGCTACCAGTGGGCGTCCAGCGGTTGGAGGGGGCGCCCTTGGGAAGAAGCCGTCTTCTACGAGCTGCATACCGGCGCCTTCACGCCGGGCGGCACGTTCGACGCCATTGTAGAGAAGCTCGACTATCTTAAGGATCTCGGGATCACCGCAATCGAGCTCATGCCGGTCGCGCAGTTCGCCGGGCGGCGGGGCTGGGGGTATGACGGCGTGCTGCTCTACTGCCCGCACGAGGTCTATGGCGGCGTCGAGGGACTGAAGCGGCTGGTCGACGCGGCGCACCAGCGCGGGCTGATGGTGTTCCTCGACGTCGTCTACAACCATTTCGGTCCGGACGGGAACTATATCGGCGCCTACGCGCCGGAGTTCTTCCACGAGGAGATCCACACGCCCTGGGGCGCCGCCATCGCCTACGACGAGACGCCGGTTCGCCAGTTCATGATCGAGAACGCGCTGTTCTGGCTCGAGGAATACCAGATCGACGGGCTGCGGCTGGACGCGATCGACTCGATCAAGGACACGACCGACACGCCGCTGGTCAAGGAACTCGCCGCGACCGTGCGGCAGCGCTTCCCGGACCGGCACGTCCACCTCACCACCGAGGACGACCGCAACATCACCTGGCACGTCGAGCGGACGGATGAGGGTAAGCCGCGCCTCGTCTCGGGCGAATGGAACGACGACTTCCATCACTGCGCCCACGTTCTCGCGACCCACGAGACGGAAGGCTACTACTCGGACTACATGCGGCACAGCGTCGAGCAGATGGCCAAGTGCCTCGCCACCGGCTTCGTCTTCCAGGGCGACTATTCCGACCATCGCGGGCGCAATGTCGGCGAAACCTCGGGGCACCTGCCGCCGACCGCTTTCGTGAACTTCATCCAGAACCACGACCAGATCGGCAACCGCGCCTTCGGCGACCGGCTGACCGACCTCGGCTCGCGCCGCGCCATCGAATGCCTGCAGGCGATCCTGCTGCTGTCGCCGCAGATCCCGCTGATGTTCATGGGCGAGGAGTTCGGCGATCCCCACCCGTTCTGCTTCTTCACCGATTTTCACGGCGAACTCGGCGACCTCGTCCGAGAAGGAAGACGCAGCGAATTCAGCAAGTTCAGCGCGTTCCGCGACGACGACGCGCGCAGGCTGATCCCCGACCCCAACGCCGAAAGCACCTTCCGCGAGTCCTGCCTCGACTGGTCGATCAAGGATCGGCCGACCTATCGCCGCCGGTTGGAGATGACCCGCCGGCTGCTCGAGATCCGGCAGCGCATGATCGTGCCGCTGCTGTCGGACGTGCCGCCTCATTCCGGCAACTGGACGGCCTCGCCGGATTCGCGCGCCTTCGTCGTCTCGTGGAAGCTGAAGGCCGGACAGATCCTGCATCTCTTCGCCAATCTCGACGATGAGCCCTGGGCGATGCCCGATGGCGTCGCCCAGGCTGATCTCACCTGCGGGACCCTCCTGCACGCATATCCGCGGGGTGCGGACGACGAACTGCAGAAGGGGGTGCTGCCCGGCCCGTCGGTCGTGTTCCGGCTGCAATCGCAATTGCTGGTCGCGGGGCCATCGGCGTGAGCGAGCGCCTGGCCCGGCTGGCCGAAAGCCATGGTATCGAAATCTCCTACATCTCCGAACTGGGGGAGCGCCAGCATATCGGGGATGCGGCGATCCGCGGCCTGCTCGTCACGCTCGGGGTGGATCCCGACAGCGACCAGGAAGGCGGGTTCGAGGCGGCCCAGCACCGGCCGACGCTGACCTGCGCGCTGCCCGAGGCGGTGGCGAGCGAGCGCGCCTGGGGCGTCGCCTGCCAGCTCTACGGCCTGCGCTCGGAGCGCAATCTCGGGATCGGCGACTTCGAGGACCTGGCGCGCCTGGCGGAAATCGCCGCCGGGCAGGGCGCCGCCTTCGTCGGGGTCAACCCGATCCACGCGCTGTTCCTGTCGGAAGCCGGACGCTACAGCCCGTATTCGCCGTCGAGCCGGCGCTTCCTCAACCCGTTCTACATCGCCATCGACCGCCTCGAAGGCGGTCCGGCGGCAATCGCCACCCTGCGGGAGGAGAGGCCGGAACTGTTCGACGGTCTCGACGGCGACCTCGTCGACTACGGGGGCGCCGGACGGTTGAAAGGGGCCTTGCTGGAGGCGGTCTTCGCCCGCCGGGTAGAGGAAATCGCCGACGACCAGGCGTTCGAGCGGTTCCGGGAAGCCGGCGGCGAGGCGCTGGCCGGCTTCGCGCTGTTCGAGGCGATCTCGCAGCGTCAGGTCGAGGACGGTTCGCAAGCCGGCTGGCATGGTTGGCCGGCGGAGCTTCAGGATCGTTTCAGCGCCGAGGTTGCACGCTTCGGCGAGGAGAATGCCGATCTCGTCCTGTTCCACGCCTGGCTGCAGTTCGAGGCCGAGGAGCAACTCGCCGAGGCGCAGGCGCGGGCCAGGGGCGCCGGGATGCGGATCGGCCTCTATCTCGACCTGGCGGTCGGCGTCGCGCCGGACGGCGCCGAGACGTGGATGGACCCTTCGCTGACGGTGCGCGGTGCCCGCGTCGGCTCGCCGCCCGACATGTTCAACAGCCAGGGACAGGACTGGGGCCTGGCGCCGCTGTCGCCGAAGGCGCTCGCCGATCGCGACTACAAGCCGATGCGCGACGCGTTCGGCGCGCTGACCCGGCACGCCGGCGCGGTTCGCATCGACCACGCGATGGGCCTTGCCCGTCTCTGGTGGATCCCGGAAGGCGTATCCTCGTCGAGCGGGGGCTATGTACGTTACGCCCTCGGGGCGATGGTCGACAGCGTCGCGGCCGCGTCGCAGGAGAACCACTGCCTGGTGGTCGGCGAGGATCTCGGCACGGTGCCGCCCGGTTTCCGCTCCGTCATGGAGGAAGCCCAGATCCTCTCCTACCGGGTCCTGTATTTCGAGCGGCATGGTGAAACCCGGTTCCTGCCGCCGGACGCCTACCCGCGGCTCGGGCTCGCCTGCATCTCCACGCACGATCTGGCGACTCTCGCCGGCTGGTGGCGCGGGCTCGACGTCAGGCTGCGCGAGGAAGTGGGCACGCAGGATGCGGAGGCGACGCAGCGCGATCTCGGCCAGCGCGAGCGCGACCGGCTGGCCCTGATCCTCGCTCTCGTGGAAGAGAAACTGCTGCCGGAGGGACTGGAGCATCTCGCCACCGGCGACACCGATATGCCCGAGACGTTGCCCGAAGCCCTCTCCGTCGCCCTCCACCGGTTCATCGCCCGGACGCCGGCGCTGCTCGTGACCATCCAGCTCGACGACATGTTGGGCTCCGAGCGCCAGTCGAACCTGCCGGGCACCACCGATCAATATCCCAACTGGCGCATCCGCTCGCCGGCCACACTCGAGGAGCTTGCGGCGCACGAGCGCTTCCGCCGCCTCGCCGCCGCCATGCGCGAAGAAAGACCTGCTGCTCCATGAGCCGATCCCTCGTCGCCACCTACCGGCTGCAGTTCCGCGAAGGCACCACGTTCGACACGGCGCGGGACCTGGCTCCCTATTTGGCGCGGCTGGGGGTGAGCCATCTCTACGCGGCGCCGATCTTCGCGGCGTCGCCGGGCTCGACCCACGGCTACGACGTCACCGACTACAACGCGCTCGAGGAGGATCTCGGCGGGGTCGCCGGCTTCACCGCGATGAGCGACGCGCTGTCCTCGGCCGATCTCGGCCTGATCCTCGACTTCGTGCCGAACCACATGGGCGTCTCGCCCCGAAATCTGTGGTGGGAGGACGTGCTGCGCTGGGGAGCGGAGAGCCGCTACGCCCAGACGTTCGACATCTCCTGGGAAGCCGAGAAGATCCTCGTGCCGGTGCTGGGCAAGCCGTATGGCGAGGCGCTTGGCGACGGCGACCTCTCCGTCGTGCTCGATGCCAAGAACGCTCGCCTGCGCTTCGACGCGGCCGGCTACGGGCTGCCGATCGACCTGCGCACCTACGGCCACGTCTTCGGGCTGATGGATCATCCGGAGAAGGACCGGCTGGTGCGCCGCTTCTCGGTCTCGACACCGTCCGAGGCCGACGAACTGGCGGAACGGCTGGCCGAGCATCTGGAGGAGCCGGCTTTCCGCGCCGCGCTCGACAAGGCGCTCGCGGCGCTGAACGCCGACCAGACGGCCCTCCACGAGATGCACGAGGCGCAGGCCTGGCGCCTGGCCTGGTGGCGGACGGCCCGCGAGCGGCTCACCTATCGCCGCTTCTTCGAGATCGCCGACCTCATCGGCGTGCGCCAGGAACTGCGGCGGGTGTTCCGCGACTCCCACCAGCTGGTGATCCGCCTGGCGCGAGAGCGCCGGCTCGACGGGATCCGTATCGACCACGTCGATGGCCTTGCCGACCCGAAGGGCTATCTCGAGCAACTGCGCCAGGCCTTCCAGTCGGTGCGCCGCCAGCCTTTCGTCCATGTCGAGAAGATCTTGACCGGCGACGAGCGGTTGCGGACGTCCTGGGAGATCGAGGGAACCACGGGCTACGAGTTCATCACGGCGCTTGCCGGGCTCTATGTCGACGGCGCGCAGGAAGCGGCGATGACGGAAGCCTACAACGCGTTTCTCGGCGAGGAGGAGGATCTGCGGGCGATGATCGTGCGCCAGAAGCGCTCGATCTTCCAGCGCAACCTCGCCGGCGAACTCGCTTACCTCACCGGCGTCGCGCTGGGCGTGGCGAGCCGTGGCCTCGCCACCCGCGACCTCGGCCAGGACACCATCGCACGCGCGATCGTCGAGGTGGCGGCGGCCCTGCCGGTCTACCGCACCTATGTCTCCGTCGACGGCGTTCCCCGCCGCGACATCGCGATCATCGACGACGCGGTCGATCTTGCCATGAGCGGACGCGAGGTCGAGGCGGACGAGCCGATCCAGTTCATCGGCCGGCTCCTGAAGCTCGATTTCGTCGACGGCGCGGACGTCGCCGGGGCGCTCAACTTCACGCGGCGGTTCCAGCAGACGACTGGCGCGGTGATGGCCAAGGCCGTCGAGGACACCGCCTTCTATCGCTACAACCGGCTGATCGCGCTCAACGAGGTGGGCGGCGAGCCCGACCATTACGGCACCGATGTCGCCGCCTTCCACGACGCGATGCAGATCCATCTCGAGGACCAGCCCGAGGGGCTGCTCGCCACCTCGACGCACGATACCAAGCGCGCCGAGGATGCGCGGGCAAGGCTCTACACCCTGTCGGAGGCGCCCGAGCGCTGGCGCGACATCGTCGCCGGCCTCGCCGCCGAGATGGAACCGTGGCGCCAGTCCGTCGAGCCCCTGGTGGTCTCGCCCGACCCAGCGACCGAATGGGGCCTTTACCAGTCGCTGCTCGGCGTCCTGCCGCCCGATTTCGACCCGGAGGACGGCGAGGCGAGGGCCGCGCTGGCCGAGCGGCTTGCGCAATACGCGGAGAAGGCCGTCCGCGAAGCCAAGCGCTGGACGAGCTGGACCTCGCCGGCCGAGGCTTACGAGGGCGCGCTGCGCGAATTCGTCGCCGCGCTTCTCGACCCGGCCCGGACCGGCGACATGCTGACGCGGTTCTGGAACGAGGTGCAGCCGTTCGTCGCCGCGGGTGCGCTGACGTCGCTGTCGCAGGCGACGCTGAAACTCGCCGCGCCCGGCGTGCCCGACATCTATCAGGGGACGGAGTTCTACGATTTCTCGCTGGTCGATCCGGACAACCGGCGGGCCATCGACTTCGACGCCCGGGCGGCAACGATCGAGTCCGACCAGCCCTGGGCCGATGCGCTGGCCGACTGGCGCAGCGGCGGGATCAAGGCGAAGCTGACGCGTGCGGCCCTCGCCATGCGCGGCCGGGCGCCGGAGCTCTTCACCCGCGGCGCCTACGTCCCGTTGCAAGCCGAGGGGCCGCTGGCCGACCACCTCGTCGCCTTCGCCCGGACCGACGCCGACGGGGCCGCGGCGATCGCCGTCGCGCCCCGGCTCTGCCTCGGCCTGCTTGCCGGCGCGCTGGAGCCGCAGGTGGAAGCGGAACGGTGGGCGGGGACCCGCATCGCGCTTCCGCCCGCGCTTGCCGGCCGCCAGTGGCGCAACAGCCTGACGGAAGAGACGATCGGGCCGTCGCAGGCACTTGCCGTCGGCGACATCCTTGCCACCCTTCCCTTCGCGCTGCTCGAAGCGGTCTGAACGAGCGGCCGGTCGGGATCATCCCACCCGGATGCTCCGCCATCGGACGCGGCAAGAGGAGCCCTCATGGCGATCAGGACACTCGTGTGGAACGAGTTCGTGCACGAGCGCGAGAACGAGGTGGTCAGGAAGATCTACCCCGACGGGATCCACGCCGTCATCGCGGCGGCGCTGGCCGGCGAGGCAGACATGGACGTTGCGACCGCGACGCTGGACCAGCCCGAGCACGGTCTGTCCCGCGCGCGCCTGAACGCGACGGACGTCCTGCTCTGGTGGGGCCACAAGGTCCATGGCGAGGTGTCGGACGCGGTGGTCGAGCGCGTCGCCGACCGCGTCCACCAGGGCATGGGGCTGATCGTCCTCCACTCGGGCCATTTCGCGAAGATCTTCAAGCGGCTGATGGGCACGCCCTGCTCGCTGCGCTGGCGCGAGGCAGGTGAGCGCGAGAGGCTCTGGGCGATCAACCGCAGCCACCCGATCGTGCAGGGTGTCGGGCCGTCCATCGAACTGCCGAACGCGGAGATGTACGGCGAGCCCTTCCTGGTGCCCGAGCCGATGGAAACGGTGTTCATCTCCTGGTTCGAGGGGGGCGAGGTGTTACGCTCCGGCCTGACCTATCAACGGGGAGCAGGGCGGATCTTCTACTTCCGCCCCGGCCACGAGACCTATCCGATCTACCACAACCCCGAGATCCAGACGGTGCTGCGTAACGCGGTGCGCTGGGCCTACAACCCGATCGGCTGGCCGGAGGTGGCGGCGGCGCCGAACGTGCCGGTCGAGCGGGCCCCCGAAAAGATCGAGGCGAAGGGAGCGGCCCTGCATCAGGCGGGCGAGGCGGGATACCGATGAGCATGACGAGCGAGAACGAGACGACGGCCGGCGAGAAGCGGATCATGATCCTTGGCACCGGGGCGATGTCCCATCGGCATGCGGAGCATTTCGGCTCCATCCCCGGCTGCCGCCTCGTGGCCGCCTGCGACACCAACGCGGAGCGGGCGCGCACCTTCTCCGAGATGCACCGCATTCCGCACGCCTTCGACGGGCTGGAGGCGGCGCTTGCCTGGGGCGAATTCGACGCGGTGGTGAACTCGACGCCCGACCCCGTCCACAAGCCGACGACACTGGCGATACTCGAACGGGGCAAGGCGGTGTTCTGCGAAAAGCCGTTGGCGGTGACGGCCGACGACGCCTTCGAGATGGTCGCCGCCGCCGAGCGAGCCGGCGTCGCCAACATGGTCAACCTGACCTATCGCAACGCCCACGCCATCCAGATGGCGCGACGCATGATCGAGGCCGGCGAGATCGGCGCGGTCCGCCATGTCGACGCGAGCTACCTGCAGAGCTGGCTCACCGGCCGGCACTGGGGCGACTGGCGCGTCGACGAACGCTGGCTGTGGCGGTTGTCCACGGCCCACGGCTCCGGCGGCGTACTCGGCGATATCGGCATCCACATCCTGGATTTCGTCACCTTCGGCACCGGGCTCGACGTCGCCGCTCTCTCGGCGAGGCTGAAGACGTTCGACAAGGCCGAAGGCGGGATGATCGGCGACTATCGGCTGGATGCCAACGATTCCTGCGCGATGACGGTGGAATTCTCCAACGGTGCGCTGGGCGTGGTGCACATGAGCCGGGCCGCCACCGGCAAGGCGAACGATCTGGACCTGACCATTCACGGCGAGAAGGGGGCCCTGAAGATCTGGGCGACGACGGACGATTCTTCGCTGGAGGTCTGCCTCGGGCCCGATATCGAGACCCAGACGTGGAAGCGCCTCGAGTGCCCGCCGACGCCCCGCAATGCCGACCGCTTCGTCCTGGCGCTGCTGTCGGGCACCAACGGGCAGCCGGACTTCCGCCATGCGGCCGACGTGCAGCGGCTGCTCGACCTGTGCATCGTCTCGGACGCCGAACGGCGGATGCTGACGGTCGCCTGAGGCCCGCGGCGGCCGCAAGAGTTGGCCATCCGCGCATTGCTCCAGCCCGGGTTAAGGATTTCGTCGGAGTTTTGCGTCAACGTCGCCGCGTCCTGCGGCTGCTGTCCGTTGCCGAACGGACGACCGAGGATGCGCCCGGCATGTTGTCGACCTATCTCAGCTATCAGCTCTACACGCGGGACATGCCGAAGACGCTGGACCGCATTGCCGCCGATCCGGTGGTCAAGCGCGATGCCGAGTACTACCGCGCCAACATCCACAAGGTCTCGACCATTGACGAGTTCATGGGCGACTACCGGCTCTACTCCTATGCGATGAAGGCCTACGGGCTCGAAGAGCAGATCCCGTCGCGAGCGCTGATCAAGAAGGTGCTGGAGAGCGACCTCAGCGACAAGACCAGCATCGCCAACAAGCTATCCGACGAGCGCTACCGGACGTTCGCAGCCGCCTTCACCTTCGCCAAGACCGCCGAGCCCGTAGCGGCGACGGCCCAGACGAAGGGGCAGACGGACCTTCTCGTCGACGCCTATTCCGAACACCGGGTTCGGGCGGGGCAGGCGGTGGCCGCGACCGCCAAGGCCTTTGTCGACGGCATCGGGTCGATCACCAGTGTCGACGCCTTCCTCGACAACCAGACGCTGTTCACCGTCGCCCTCGAGGCGGCGGGGATCGACGCGTCTATCGCGTCCCGCTCCTTCATCCGTGATGTGCTGACCGGCAACGCCGCCGACGGTCCTGCCGCCAGAGGCGACGAGCGCTATACCCTGCTTGCCGAAATGCTGCCGTTCGAGTCGAACGGGACGGTTCCGGCCGGCGGACTGCAGAGCGCCAGCGAAGCCAACACCACCGTTTATACCTGGCTCGACCGGAAGGGTCTCAACACCAGCCCGCAGGCCGCGGCCTTGCAAGTGAGCTACTACGAGGCGGAGATCGGTGCGGTTCGCACGGCGGACGATCTCGTCGGGAACATCCGCCTCTTCCATGTGGCGCTGAGTTCGGTCGGCCTGAACGCGGGCATTGAGACGCCGGCCTTCGCATGGACGATCCTGACCAGCGATCCGGCGGACCCGCAGAGCGCCCTCAACCGGATGGCCGAGGATACGCCCGCGGCTCTCCTGCGCAAGCAGCAGTACCGCACGCTGGTCGAACGCTTCAATTTCGATGCGCAGGGTAATTTGCCGGACGGCGAGAGCGCGCAGACA
>DASYHY010000130.1:0-7269 GCA_036252795.1 Aurantimonas sp.
CGAGCCGCGCCGCACCATGTTCGACTGGCTGTCGCACGATCCGGCCGCGGTCGACGCCTATATCGCCGACCCGCTCTGCGGCTTCTCGCCCAGCGTCTCGATGATGGAGGACGTGCTGTCGCTGATGTTCCAGGGCGGCTCCGAGGCCGGCCTGTCGATGCTGCCGGCCGACTTGCCGATCCACCTTCTGGCCGGCACCGGCGACCCTGCCACCGACAACGGTGAGGCCGTGGGCGAACTCGCGGGCCGGCTGCGGCTGGCCGGCAGCCGCGACGTCACGGTCGAGATCGTCGAGGGCGCTCGCCACGAGACGCTGCACGAGATCGAGCCCTATCGCGCAACCGCCGTCGCGAGTCTGCTTGGCTGGCTGGACGCGAAGCTGCCGGGCCGGCCTGCCTCGGGAACGAGGTAGCTTTCAGCCCTGTTGTGATCCGGCAGCATCGGGAGCACGTTGTGCGTCTTCGAACCGGAAAGTGCGGGAGGAGAGATGAACGATCTGATCGACCCGGGGCTCTACATGACCGCGCTTGGGCAGGCTTTGCGGCTGTTGGCCGCCGCGCTGCTGACCAGCGCCATCGGCTACGAGCGCGAGCACAGCGACCATTCCGCCGGGCTGCGCACGCACATGCTGGTCGGCGTCGGCGCCTGCGTCTTCACGCTGCTGATGATCCAGCTGGTCCACCGCTTCGACGGCGACGACATCCGCTCCGATCCGATCCGCATCGTCGAAGCGATCACCGCCGGCGTCGCCTTTCTCGCTGCCGGCGCCATCATCCAGGCCCGCGGCAGGGTGAAGGGATTGACCACCGGCGCCTCGCTCTGGCTTGCCGGCGCTGTCGGCCTCTCCTGCGGGCTCGGCGAGTACGTGCTGGCGCTGATCGCGGTGGCGATGACGCTGATCATCCTGCGTCTGGTGAAGTTGCTGGAGTGACGGCGGCGGTCCCCTCGCCCGGAAGGATCGCGGGCGCCGGTGGCCCGATGAACAACGCCTCGTCCGGCTCTGCCTGCACCATCCTGTAGGTGGCGAGATCCTCCTCGGTCAGGACGTAAAGCTCCGCCGGCGGGGTCTGCATCGCTTTGATCCAGACGGCCGGGTCCACCCCCATCTCGACGAGCAGTTCCTGGCACTGCGCGATCGTGGCCTGAATGTCGGAGATCGAACGGTCGAGGTCGCGCCCCCCCGTCATGCCGGGAATGTCGACCGCGTAGACCTGGTGCACCCCGACCCAGGCGCCGCTGCCGGCTTCTCGCGTCACGCCCCCGGCCAGCACCAGGGGACAGGCCGAGGCGCAGTAGCCGTCCGCGGGCACGGACGTCGATAGTCGCAGCCGCCGGATCTCGCGCGCCATCTCGATGGCGTCGTCCACCGAGCCGCCGGGCGAATGCAGATGCAGGGTCGACCCGGCACGGATGCCGTGCTCGTCGAGGAACGCCGTCAGCCGGGCGCCGGTGCCGACCTCGATCCGGCCGACCGCCGAGACCGCGCCGCCCGGCGCGGTGACGAAGCGCATCGGCTCGGCCATCGCGTCGCCCCCGACCGGGCCGTCGTAGCCGGGCACGGCGGGCTCGCCCCGGTCGGGCGCGACCGGGATGGTACGCGGCAGGTAGGGCCGGACCTGGTCGCCCGGCTCCGGCCGCTTCAGGGGCAGCGGCTCCGTCCGCATCGTCCGCTCCACGTCGCGGGATGCCGCCGACAGCGCCCGATAGTCGGTGAAGACGATCGCCGCCGAGACGGCCAGAAGCGACACGAACACGCCCCGCAGCACCGCCCCCTCCGGCACCTTGTCGATGAGGCGTTCGAGCCGCCCCGGCGGGGTTTCAGATCCGATCATCGCACCGGTCCGCCGCTATCGGACCCTGGTCTTGGGAAACGGCGTCGGTTCGCCGGGGTCGTTGCGCTGGACGATGTCGTCGCCCTCGGCCACGGCCGGTACCGGATCGCCGCCCTCCCAGGCATCCGCCGCGCGCAGCCGCTTCTGGATCCGCAGCGCCCGCAGCAGCTCCGCCGCGCTCATGTCGGCGGCCTCCGGCTCGTCCTCCTCCTCGCGCCGGATCACGTCCTGGACGATGCACAGGATGAAGATCAGCACGGCCGGCAGGAGGTCGATCGAGATCGCGCCCGCCCAGGACGGCATGAAGTCGCGTGCATAGCGGATCACCGCTTCGGGCGCCGACAGCGGCGTGAAGCGCAGCGGCTCGACCACCGGCCGGGCGAGGATCTCATCGGCCGCGCCCGCGAGCGCGGCGCTCTGCCCCTGCACCGCCGCCTCGACGCGACCGACGACCTCGCTCTGCCGGCTGCGAAGATCCGCGTCGGCGCCGTCGGCGATCGGCGCGATGAAAGTCCGCCCGAGATCCTCCGCGGCACGGCGCACCGCCGGCGCCACGGATGTCTGCTGCAGCGAGGTGATCAGGCCGGAAAGCGCGACCGCCTGCTCCGCATAGGCGTTCGAGCGCTCCGCGATCGGCCCCTGCGAGGAGACCAGCTGCCGCATGGCGCCGAGCCGGTCGCCGCCCTCGCCGAACAGCGTCGAGACCTCGGCGCGCGACGCGGCGATCTCGCTCTGCAGGCCGTTGAGCTGGTTCGACATCTGGCGCAGATACTGCACGACCGTGCCGGAGCCCGCGGTGCCGGTCAGCGCCCCCGACTGCGCCTCCTGGTCGGAGAGCCGCGCGAAGCGCTGCGAGGCGAGCTGGATGTCCGGCAACAGGCTCTGCGCCGCCAGCGCGTTCTCGTGCGCCTCGTTCAGCTTCTGCTGGTATTCCTCGGTGGTGACCGCCAGATGCTGCTCAATCGCCGCCGAGCCGGCCAGCGCCGCCGCGTTCAGCCACGACGACATGGCGATGATCATCGCCGAACCGATGGCCATGGCGAGATAGAGCATTCCCCTGCTGCCCGACTGGCGCACATGCGGCATGAAGCGCAGCAGGTAGGACCAGAAGGCGTAGATCGCGACCGAGACGGCGGAGGAATAGATCACCGCGCCGAGAAACACCGTGGTCGCGGTGCCGTTCAGAAGCTCGCGGACGCCGAGATAGGTGTAGACGCCGCTGGCCAGCGCGAGCACCGCCAGCGTGATCCTCGTGGTGACGTCGAGCCGGGTCTGCTGGCCGCGCAGCGTGTAGGAATGGGATGCGCCCACGGGCCTGTCCTCTCTGCCAATCGACGTCGCCGGGACCGGCTCCCATCGCGAGGTCATCGTTAATGGCAGATTAAGGCGTTCGGGCGACTGGGGTAAGGCGGCGGCGGCCGGAAAAGCGCCCCGGGCCGGGCTTTGCCCGCGGAGGGTTAACGGGGCCGGATTTGGGTCCCAGCGACGGTGGGAGGGCAGCCTGTAGCCGGGTCGCAAATCCGCGGGTCTCTTGCCGGAACACGCTGACCAAGACCTGCGTTCCTCGCATGGCTGACATGTCTCGGCGCGGGTAGCTTCGCATTCGCGAAGAGATATGTTGCAAAGCAGTCGACCGCGGACGGCACCTCCTCCCGCCGTTTCGCACCGACTGTTTCCTCCCAAGGGGTTTGTTTTCCTCCCGAAAACCCCCTTTTTAATTCAAGCCGGGTTCGCAAGGGCCCGGCTTTTTTTTGGCTTGTGCCCGGACGGCGGAAAATCGGCGGGCGCGGCGCCCGCCGATCCTTGGATCAGCTGTCGAGGCTGGCACAGAAACGCTGGATGCGCGAGCAGGCCTCTTCCAGCAGCGCCTCGGAGGTCGCGTAGGAGATGCGGAAGTTCGGGCCGAGGCCGAAGGCGGAGCCGTGGACGACCGCGACGCCCTCCGCTTCCAGCAGCGCGCCGACGAAATCCTCGTCGGTCTCGATCGTCCTGCCGTCCTTGGTCTTCTTGCCGATCAGGCCGCGGCAGGACGGATAGACGTAGAACGCCCCCTCCGGCGACGGGCACTCGATGCCGCGCGCCTGGTTGAGCATCGACACGACGAGGTCGCGGCGGCCCTCGAAGGTCTTGCGGTTGGTGGCGATGAAGTCCTGCGGTCCGTTCAGTGCTTCCACGGCCGCCCACTGCGCGATCGAGCAGGCGCCCGAGGTCTGCTGGCCCTGGATCATGTCCATCGCCTTGATCAGCGCCACCGGCCCGGCGGCGTAGCCGATCCGCCAGCCGGTCATCGCGTAGGCCTTGGAGACGCCGTTCATCGTCAGCGTCCGCTCATAGAGCCCCGGCTCCACCTCGGCCGGCGTGGTGAAGGTGAAGTCGCCGTAGACGAGGTGCTCGTACATGTCGTCGGTCAGCACCCAGACATGCGGGTGGCGCATCAGGACGTCCGTCAGCGCCTTCAGCTCGGCGCGCGAATAGGCGGCGCCCGACGGGTTCGACGGCGAGTTGAACAGGAACCACTTGGTCTTCGGCGTGATCGCCGCGTCCAGCGCCTCCGGCGTCAGCTTGAAGCCGGTTTCGATGGTCGTCTCGACGAAGACCGGCGTGCCGCCGCAGATCGCCACCATCTCCGGATAGCTCACCCAGTACGGCGCCGGGATCACCACCTCGTCGCCGGGGTTCAGCGTCGCCATGAAGGCGTTGAACAGGATCTGCTTGCCGCCGGTGCCGACGATCGTCTGCTCCGGCCGGTAGTCGAGTTTGTTCTCGCGCTTGAACTTCGCGGCGACAGCCTGGCGCAGCTCCGGAATGCCCGAGACCGGCGTGTACTTCGTCTCGCCGCGCCGGATCGCGTCGATCGCGGCTTCCTTGATGTTGTCGGGCGTGTCGAAGTCCGGCTCGCCGGCGCCGAGCCCGATGACGTCGCGGCCGGACGCTTTGAGCTCGCGCGCCTTCTGGGTGACGGCGATGGTCGCGGACGGCTTGACGCGATCCAGGGCTGCGGCAAGAAATGCCATGGGTCTGAAACTCCGGTTATGCTTGGGGTGCCCAGGGGTGCCAAAAAGGCGCGCGGACCCTAGGCGCAGATGCGCCGCGGTGCAAGGCGGACGCTGCGCGCGCCGGCATCGTTGAGCGTGATCGCGGTCGTCAGCAGAATGAATTGGCGCGCCGGGCCGGGTTCGCCGATGGTCGGCATCGGAAAACGCCGGAGGGCCGCATGATCACCATTTTCGGCATGGCCGATTCCGGCAATTGCTATAAGCCGCGGCTCCTGATGGCGCTGCTCGGCCGCCCCTTCCGTCACGTCGAGGTCAGCTGGCTCGACGGCGGCACGGCTTCGCCGGAATTCCAGCGGAAGTCGCCGATCGGCAAGGTGCCGCTGATCGAGACGCCGGACGGCCGCGTCCTGCCGGAATCGAATGCCATCCTGTTCTATCTCGGCGAAGGCACGCGCTTCATCCCGGAAGACCGATTCGAGCGGGCGCGGATGCTGGCCTGGATGTTCTTCGAGCAGTACAGCCACGAGCCGAACGTCGCGGTCCGTCGCTCGCTGCTGCGCTATCCGGAGATGGCCGAAATGGCGACGCCGGAGCGGCTCGCCGCGACGCTGGAAGGCGGCCGCAAGGCCTTAGCGGTGATGGAGGAGCGGTTGGCGGCGCACGACTGGCTGGTGGACTCCGGCCCGAGCCTCGCCGACATCGCACTCTACGCCTACACCCATGTCGCCGGCGAAGGCGGGTTCGACCTGTCGGCGACGCCGGGCATCGGCGCCTGGCTGGCGCGCATCGAGGCGCTCGACTCATACCGGCCGCGCGACTGGCTGCCCGACGCCTGAGGTCATCCGGACGGCGCCGGGCCGGAGCCCGCGCCGTCCGTTCTGATCACTCGGCCGCGAACACCACGCCGCAGGCGATGCGGTCGCCGGCATCGCCCGAGGGCTGCGACTGGTAGTCGTCGGCGCCGCCATGCACGACGAGCGCCGAGCCGTCGGCATCCTGCAGCGGTGCCTCGCCGCCGGTCAGCGTCACCATCGGGTTGAAGGTCTGGAACTGCGCCTCGCCGCCGCTCGCCGTGAAGTTCGGCATGTCGCCGGCATGCGGGCCGTTCTCGACCTTGAAGCCGTGCTCCTTGTCGGTCGGATTGAAGTGCCCGCCCGCCGAGGTGAAGTCGCCCTCGCAGAGGCCGGTCTCGTGGATGTGGAAGCTGCGCTCGCCATCTCCGAGATTGGTCAGGTCCGCCGCGAGCAGCAGACCGTTCGGCGTCGGCGTGATGGTCACCGTGCCGGCGGAGCCGCCGTCCGCGTGCTGCATCTCGACGGTCATCGGCTCCATCCCGCCGGCCGCCTGGGTATCCGCACCCTCGGCGGGCGCGGCGGTCGGCGTCGGCGCGCTGTCCTGCGCCAAGGCCGGCGCGGCGAACAGCATGGCGGTTGTAAGGGTGGTGGTGGCGAGAAGTTTCATGGCTTTGTCTCCCGTTCGATCTCCCGGGGCGGACGAAACGCGCCGCCCCATTCATGCCTTCGCAACGGGAGGCAGACTCGATCGTTCCCTCGCCGCGTCATCGCGCCACCGCCGTCGGCGGCTGCGCAGGAAGCCCCGGTCCCGGCGGCGGCGGCCGCCGCCGCTCCCTAGCGCTCCCCCACCAGGAGTTGGAGCGCCACGGCGCCCCCGTAGATCAGCAGGAGGAGAAGGCTCTCGATCCCGATCCGGGCAGGTCCCTGCCGCTGTCGCAGGATCAGCCCGCCGATCAGAACGCCGGTCATCAGCAGGGCCGAGGCGATCCAGAAATAATCCTGATCGCTCACCGCATGGTACAGCGAGCCCTCGCGGTAGGAGATGTCGGACGCCATCAGGAAGAGCGTGTCGAACGTGTTGCCGCCGATGATACCGCCCACGGCTAGTTGCAGGGCGCCCTTCCGCACGGCGGCGACGGTGGTCACCAGTTCCGGCATGGAGGTGACGATGGCTGTCGCCAGCGCGCCGACAACCGTCTCCGATAGCGCCATCCGGTCGGTCAGCGCGGACGCGGACTTGGCGATCACGTAGCCGGCCACCCCCATCAGGATCATCAGGGCCGCGAAGGTCACGAACAGGCGGAGCGTGCTCTTCGCCTTGCTCTCGGCGTCCTCTTCCTCCGGCTGGTCGACCTTGGTCTCGTCGGTATCGACCGGCTTCCACATCGGCGCCTGATGCACCGACCGTCCCGCCACCAGCCCGCCGGCGTAGACGAGCGGGATGACCAGCGACACCGGATGCACCGCCCAGATCGTGTATTCCGGCGTGGTCATGGCCATGAAGGGCAGCGTCAGCAGGACCATGAGGACGATGCCCTGGAAGACGTTGCCGAGGTCGGCGGCGGCATGTTCCAGATTGACCCTGCGATAGAACATGTCGGCGACGGCCAGGAACACCGTCTGCGCCGCGATCCCGCCGACGCTGTT
>DASYHY010000131.1:0-5131 GCA_036252795.1 Aurantimonas sp.
AGCTCGATCGGAACGCCGGATCAACACTCCATCCCCGCACCTTGGTAGCGGGTGCGGGGTTCAGGGGAGAAAGATCAACCCCGACAGTGCCCTAGAAAATCGGTGGTGCGGTCGAGAAGACTCGAACTTCCACGGGTTGCCCCACAGCGACCTCAACGCTGCGCGTCTACCAATTCCGCCACGACCGCACGCCGTATACCGAAAGCCGCGTGGCCTTCGGTGGCGGGCATGTAACAAGACTTTCCGGGAGGCACAAGGTCTTTCGCCTCATGGCGCAGCGAATTCCGCCAGAGGGCCCCGGACTGGGGAAAATGCTGCTTTTCCCGGTGCTTCCGGATCGCTACATGGAGCGCATGGATGCCCGGGCCGAACGAAATGAAACGACGACGCGACTCGCCACCGTCGCGGAGCGATTTGCGGCCGCTGCGGGATCGCCTCCGGTCGAATGGACGATTCTCGACGGTCTGACGCCCTACCCCGACGCCCTCGCCGCGATGGAAGCCCGAGCCTCGGCGATCGCGGCGGGAACGGCGCCGGAAGCGGTGCTGCTCGTCGAGCACCCGGCGCTCTACACGGCCGGAACCAGCGCCCGGCCCGCCGATCTCGTGGAGCCCGACCGCCTGCCGGTCTTCGCCGCGGGCCGCGGCGGCGAGTACACCTATCACGGGCCCGGACAGCGGGTTGCCTACGTGATGCTCGACCTCAGTCGGCGCCGACAGGACGTGCGGGCCTTTGTGGCGGCGCTGGAGGCCTGGATCATCGCCACGCTCGGCGAGTTCCACGTGACCGGAGAGCGGCGCGAGGATCGCGTCGGCGTCTGGGTGCGCCGGCCGGAGCGCCTGAGCCAGGTGGACGGCACCGTCGCCGAAGACAAGATCGCCGCGATCGGCATCCGCGTGCGCCGCTGGGTGACCTTTCACGGCATCTCGCTCAATGTCGATCCGGAGCTCGACGACTTCGCCGGGATCGTGCCCTGCGGCATCAGCGGCCACGGGGTGACCAGTCTCGCCGATCTCGGCATCCTGGTCGGGATGCCGGAGGTCGACATGCTGCTGCGCCGCAATTTCGAGCAGGTCTTCAGTCCGACCGTCGACGGCTTCCTGCCGCCGGCGGCTACGCGAATTCCATGATCACCGCGTCGACGGCGAGACTGTCTCCGGGCTTCACCTTGAGGCTGGCGACAGTCAGGTCGCGCTCGGCGCGCAGGATATTCTCCATCTTCATCGCCTCGACGACCGCCAGGGTCTCGCCGGCCTTCACCTCCTGACCCTCGGCGACGGCGACCGAGACGACCAGGCCGGGCATCGGGCAGAGCAGCATCCGTGACGTGTCCGGCGGCAGCTTGACCGGCATCAGCCGATCGAGTTCGGCGATCCTCGGCGTCATCGCGCGGCAGTTCAGCCAGAGACCGTCGAGAAACAGGAGCATGCCCTGGCTGGCCGGGCGGACCTGCACCGTCACGGCCTCGCCATCGATCGTGCCCGACCACGGCGAGAGGCCGGGGCGGTAGTCCGTCGCCACCCGGCTGGCGATGCCGTCGAGGTTCATCGAGACCACTTCTCTTGCGTCTTCACCCGCTTCGCGCTCGACCTCGACCGGATGATAGCCGTCGTCGATCCTGACCACCCATTCGCGGCGGGTCGTTCCCGGATGATCCCGCAGGCGATCGACATGCCTGTCGAGACGCGCCTTGCGGGCGATCTCGATCGACGTCGCGACGAGGGCCGCCTTGCGCCTCGTCGCCTCGGAGGCGGAAGGCCGCTGGAACCCGTCCAGATATTCCTCCGCGATGAAGGCGGTGGAGAGCCTGCCCTCGCGCCAGCGGGGATGCTGCATCAGCGCCGCGAGGAACGGGATGTTGTGCTCGATGCCCTCGATCTCGAACCGCGCGAGCGCAGCGCCCATGGCCTCGATCGCTGCCCCGCGGTCCGGCGCATGGGTGCAGAGCTTGGCGATCATCGGGTCGTAGAACATCGAGATCTCCGACCCCTCGCGCACGCCGGTATCGTTGCGGACGGTCGCCTCGCCTGCCCTGCCCTCCTGCGGCGGCCGGTAGCGGGTGAGCCGGCCGATCGACGGCAGGAAGCCGCGGAACGGGTCCTCGGCATAGATCCGGCTTTCCACCGCCCAGCCGTTCAGGCTGACCTGGTCCTGCGTATGACGCAGCTCTTCGCCGGCGGCGACACGCAGCATCTCCTCGACCAGATCGATGCCGGTGATCAGCTCGGTCACCGGGTGCTCGACCTGCAGCCGGGTATTCATCTCGAGAAAGTAGAAATTGCGGTCCCGGTCGACGATGAACTCCACCGTGCCGGCGCTCTGGTAGTCGACGGCTCTTGCCAGGGCGACGGCCTGGGCCCCCATCGCCGCGCGCGTCGCGGCGTCCAGGAAGGGTGATGGTGCCTCCTCCACCACCTTCTGGTTACGCCGCTGGATCGAGCACTCGCGCTCGCCCAGGTGGATGGCGTTGCCGTGCGCGTCGGCGAGCACCTGGATCTCGATATGGCGCGGATCGACGACGAATTTCTCGATGAAGATGCGGTCGTCCCCGAAGGAGCTGCGCGCCTCGTTGCGGGACGACTGGAAGCCCTCGCGCGCTTCCGCGGCGTTCCAGGCGATGCGCATGCCCTTGCCGCCGCCACCGGCGGAAGCCTTGATCATCACCGGGTAGCCGATCTCGTCGGCGATCCGTACCGCCTCATCCGCGTCCTGGACGATGCCGAGATGGCCGGGCACGATGCTCACGCCGGCCTTCTGCGCGAAGAGCTTCGATTCGATCTTGTCGCCCATGGCGCGTATCGCGCGCGGCTTCGGACCAATGAAGACGATGCCGTTGTGCTCGAGGAGCTCGCAGAAAGACGCGCGCTCGGAGAGGAATCCATAGCCTGGATGCACCGCCTCGGCGCCTGTCGCCCGACAGGCCTCGAGGATCTTCTCTTCCAGAAGATAGCTTTCCCCGGCGGGAGGCGGCCCGATATGCACGGCCTCGTCGGCCAGTCCGACATGCACGGCGTGACGATCGGCGTCGGAGTACACGGCGACGGTGCCGACCCCCATCGAGCGCGCCGTCCTGATCACCCGGCAGGCTATTTCTCCCCGATTGGCGATCAGGATCTTCTTGAACATGGAAAGGGGCTCCGGCCGGATCAGATGGCAATGGTTTTGACCTTTGCGGCGACTTCCTGCAAGCCAGAGGGAGAGGCTAGGCGATCGCCCGCTGGCCGACCGATCGTTGGGGACGCTCGGACGAGCTGCCGGAGACCGTCCCGCGGAGAAGGAGGAAGAATGGCCAACATCATCGACCGCCAGGATCACGACACGTTGGGCGGGCGCATCCAGCGCAGCCGGGAGATGCTCGGCATGGCCACGGCGGAACTGGCGGCACGCCTCGGCGTGAAGCCGGAGACGATGCGGGGATGGGAGCGCGACCGCGCGGAACCGCGCGCCAACAAGCTGATCACGCTCGCCGGAATCCTCGGCGTCAGCCCGGCCTGGCTCATCGGCGGCTACGGCGCGGCGCCCACGGAGGAGCCACTGCAGGAGCCTGGCCACGTCGACCGTCTGGCGGCGCTCAGATCCCGCCGCGACGGCATCGACCGCGAGATCGCCCGGCTCGAAAAGACGATCGGCGCCGCCGGATGACGCAGGTGATCAATGAACCGGCGGCGCCGGCGGCAGCGTGCGTGCGAGACGCCTTTCGCGGGCGTAGATGAAAAGGCCCGAACCCACGATGATCGCCATCCCGAGCCACTTCGGGCCGTCCGGTATCTCGGCAAAGATCAGGTAGCCCAAGAGCACGGCGGAGATGATCTCCACATAGCCGAACGGCGCCAGGACCGATGCCGGCGCGAGCCGGTAGGCAAGGATGAACAGGAGGTGGCCTACCGCGCCGACCAGCCCGGTGAGGAGCAGCAGCTGCCATACCTCCGCGGAGCCGGGCCAGGAGAAGCGCAGGGCGGGCATGTCCAGCGGATAGGCCATGAGCATCAGGACGAAGAGGACCGCGCTGCCCCCGAGGCCCGAATAGAAGAGCATGGTCAGCGGCCTCGCGCCCTTCGAGACCTTGCGCGTCACGATCATGTACAGTGCCGCGCAAACGGCCGCGACCACGGGAAACAGCGATGGCAGACCGAATACGGCATAGCTCGGACGAACGATGACGAGAGCACCCAGAAAACCGACAGCGGCGGCAACGATGCGTCGCCAGCCGATGGTCTCCTTGAGCAGCAGGCCCGACAGGAGCGTCACGATCATCGGCTGGATCAGGAAGACGGCCGAAGCGTCGGCCAGCGGCATGAATTCGAGGGCCGCGAAGAATGCCACGCCGGCAAACGCCACCAGCGCTCCCCGCAGGAGGTTCAGCCCCAGATGGCTGGTGCTCAGGCCGGACGGACCGGCTGTCAGCAGCAGGACCGGCAGGATCAGGCCCGCCTGCAGGACCAGCCGGACGAGCGCCACCTCGCCCGCCGACACGCCGTACGTGGTCACGAGGATCTTGCCGAAGGCGTCCAGCAGCGGGATGAAGGTGGCCGCCGCGATCATGATGGCGATGCCCCGCAGGACTTCGGTCGGCGTGTTGTCGAGCGTTCGGGCGAGTGAGGTCATGGACCTTCATGCCACGGCCCCCACTGCCCCGCCACCGCCCTTGAGCGCGACTTCGCGCAGGTGGCGCCGATGACGTCACGCAAGGTGCTGGTCGACGCCGATGCATGTCCGGTCAAGGACGAGGCGATCGAGGTCGCGCTCCGTCATGGCGCTGACGTCCTTCTGATCTCGAACGGAGGCATGCGGCCCTCGCGCTATCGGGATGCGCGGATCGTGGTCGTGCCGGAAGGTGCCGACGCCGCCGACGACTGGATCGCCGCCGAGGCCGCCCCCGACGATGTCGTCATAACGGCCGACATACCCCTGGCCGCGCGCGCCCTGGAGGCCGGCGCGGCCGCCCTCGGCCCCACCGGACGAGAATTCACCGCCGAATCGATCGGCGCAGCGTTGTCGATGCGCGCCTTCAAGCAGCACCTGCGAGAGACCGGCGAGAGCAAGGGCTACAACGCCTCGTTCACGGCCGCCGATCGTTCGCGCTTTCGCCAGGCGCTGGACCTGATCCTGCGGCGCCCGGGGCTGAAAGCCC
>DASYHY010000132.1:0-7002 GCA_036252795.1 Aurantimonas sp.
GCTCGCCGATCCTCGCCTCGGAAACCTGCGCGCTGGACATCATGGGCGCGAAGTTCGTGCGCGACGTCGAGCCGGGCGAGCTGGTTATCATCACCGAAGAGGGGATCGAGAGCGTCTTTCCCTTCCAGGCGCGTCGCCCCCGCTTCTGCATCTTCGAATATGCCTATTTCGCCCGGCCGGACTCCAATGTCGAAGGCCGCAACGTCTACGACATCCGCAAGAAGATCGGCGCCGAGCTCGCCCGCGAGAACCATCCGGAAGCCGACATCGTGGTGCCGGTGCCCGATTCCGGCGTGCCGGCCGCCATCGGCTACGCGCAGGAAGCCGACCTGCCGTTCGAGCTGGGGATCATCCGCAACCATTATGTCGGGCGGACCTTCATCCAGCCCACCGACGCCATCCGCCACATGGGCGTCAAGCTGAAGCACAACGCCAATCGGACCATCCTCGAAGGCAAGCGCGTGGTGCTGGTCGACGATTCGATCGTGCGCGGCACCACCAGCCAGAAGATCGTGCAGATGGTCCGCGAGGCCGGTGCCGCCGAGGTGCATATGCGCATCGCCTCGCCGCCGACGCGCGCGAGTTGTTTCTACGGCGTCGATACGCCCGAGAAGGGCAAGCTGCTCGCTTCCCGCATGACGATCGAGGAGATGGCGGACTTCATCAAGGTCGATTCCCTCGCCTTCCTGACGATCGACGGGCTCTACCGGGCGGTTGACGAGCCGGAGCGCAACCGGATGATGCCGCAGTTCTGCGACGCCTGCTTCACCGGCGACTATCCGACCTCGCTCACCGATCAGGACGGCGCGGACAACGTTCGGCAGTTGTCGCTGCTCGGCGGTGCAGGTTAATCTCCTTTCTCCTGCACACCGCTTCGACAGAGATCGCATGACCGGACAACTCAAGGACAAGGTCGCCCTGGTCACCGGCGCCTCGCGCGGCATCGGTTACCAGCTCGCCAAAGGGCTTGCCGCCGAGGGCGCTCACGTCATCGCCCTCGCCCGCACCGTCGGCGGTCTCGAGGAACTCGACGACGAGATCAAGTCGGCCGGCGGCTCGGCGACGCTGGTTCCGCTCGACCTGACCGACATGGGCGGCATCGACCGGCTGGGCGGCGCGATCAACGAGCGCTGGGGCCGGCTCGACGTCCTCGTCTCGAATGCCGGCATGCTCGGCGTCCTCGCCCCCATCGGCCACATCGAGGCGAAGACCTTCGAGAAGACCATGACGGTCAACGTCACCGCCACCTGGCGGCTGATCCGTTCCGTGGACCCGCTGCTGCGCAAGGCGCAGACCGGACGCGCGATCGTCATCTCGTCGGGGGCCGCACATTCGGCGCGTGCGTTCTGGGGGCTCTACTCCGCCAGCAAGGCGGCCACCGAGGCGCTGGTCCGCTCGTGGGCCAACGAGACGCAGAGCCTGCCGCTGCGGGTCAACGCGGTCAATCCCGGCGCCACCCGCACCGCCATGCGGGCCCAGGCGATGCCGGGCGAGGACCCCAAGTCGTTGCCGACGGCCCGCGAGGTCGCCGCCAAGATCGTGCCCCTCGCCTTCTCCAACCTGACCGAGACGGGCAAGCTGTTCGACGTGCGGGCCGGGAAGTTCCTGGACTACCGCGACCCCGCCTGATCGGGGTTGCCTGCTTCGGCGGCCGCGCGCCGGCTGAAGGCGCGGGTGGAAAACGCGATCGACACGAAATAGGCCACCGCCGTGAGGGTCAGCGTCTGCCAGAAGAAGCTGAGCAGCACGGCGACATAGGCCACCAGTGCGAGAATGATCGGGATCGCGTAGTCGCGCGGCACACGGATTCCCGCGCCCTTGCCGGACCATGTGGGCAGCCGGCTGGCCATCAGGAGGCCGATACCCACGAGGTACAGGCTGGCGATGCCCGCGGTCAGACCCGGCACGCCGAGATCGAAGCCGGAGAAGCTCAGATAGACCGGGAACATGGCGAGAGCCGCGCCGGCCGGTGCCGGCACGCCGACGAAGAAGGCCGAATGCCATTTCGGCCGGTTCGGATCATCGAGCATGGTGTTGAACCGCGCCAGGCGCAGGGCGCAGGCGCTGGAGTAGAGCAGCGCGGCGATCCAGCCGAGCGAGCCGGCGTCATGCAGCATGTAGGCATAGAGCACCAGACCGGGAGCAACGCCGAAATTGACGATGTCGGCCAGCGAATCCATTTCCGCGCCAAAGCGACTCTGGCCCTTGAGATAGCGCGCCACGCGGCCGTCGATCCCGTCGAGCAGCGCGGCGCCGAGCACCAGGCTGACGGCCAGCTCGAACCGACCCTCGAACGCCATGCGGATCCCGGTCATCCCGGCGCAGATCGACAGCAGCGTGATCAGGTTCGGGGCGATACGCCGAAACGGGATGCGGCGACGGGCCGGCACGTCCGCCTCGTCCGGCGTTCCGGGCTCGAACGGGGGAAAGGGCGAACCGATCGCCATCAGTCCCGCCTCGAGGGCCAGGTCGCCAACTGCTCGCCGAATTCGGCGATGACGGTCTCGCCCGCAATCGCCGTCTGCCCCTCGGCGACGCGCGGACGCGCACCGTCGGGCAGATAGACGTCGAGGCGCGAGCCGAAGCGGATCAGCCCGAAACGCTCGCCCGCCTCGATCCGGTCCTCCGGCCTCGTCCAGCAGATGATCCGGCGCGCCAGGAGCCCCGCGATCTGCACGACGCCGATCGCGCCCTGCGGCCCGTCGATCACCAGCGAGTTGCGCTCGTTGACCTCGCTCGCCTTGTCGAGTTCCGCGTTCTTGAACTCGCCCTCCCGATAGGCGATGCGCATGACCCGGCCGCGCATCGGGGCGCGGTTCACGTGACAGTCGAAGACGCTCATGAAGACGGAGATGCGCAGCATCGGCTCGAGGCCGAGGTCGAGCTCGGCGGGCGGCACCACGTGGCCGACAAGCGAGACGTAGCCGTCGGCCGGGCTCACCACGAGATGATCGGCAACGGGCGTGACCCGTTCCGGATCCCGGAAGAAATAGGCGCACCAGGCCGTCAGGATCAGGCCGATCCAGAACAGCGGCTGCCAGAAGAAGCCGAGCACCACGGCGGCAGCAAAGAACGCGGCGACGAAGGGGTAGCCCGCCTTGTGGACCGGTGCCAGAATGTTGCGGATCGAAGCGAGAATATGCATCGGTTGCGGTCTGTTCCTCGGGCGGTTGGGCGCGACAGGCGTCATGCCTTTACGAGCGAACGCCCCTGATCGTTCCGCCGGGTCTATCCGAAGCAGGGGATGGACGCAAAAGCCAGCGTATCACGCTCCCGACATTGTTCCCCGACGCGACGCGCCGCGCCTCAGGACGATACCGGCGGCCGCCGCTCGATGACTCCAAACGCGTCCGCCTCGCGGGCACGGCGCAGCATCTCCTCCGCCTCGGTCGCTTCGCGCTGCATCGCCCACATCTCGGCGTAGAGGCCGCCGGCGGTCAGCAGACTGCGATGCGAGCCGCGCTCGACGATCTCGCCCGCCTTGAGCACGATGATCTCGTCGGCATTGATGATGGTCGACAGCCGGTGCGCGATGGTCAGCGTGGTGCGCTCCCTCGAAACCATGTCGAGCGCCGCCTGGATGTCCTGCTCGGTATGCGTGTCCAGCGCCGACGTCGCCTCGTCGAGGACGAGGATCGGCGGCGCCTTGAGGATGGTGCGGGCGATGGCGACGCGCTGCTTCTCGCCGCCCGACAGTTTCAGCCCCCGCTCGCCCACCATGGCGCCGAACCCGCCCGGCAGCTCGCGGATGAAGGAGGCTATCTGCGCCAGTTCCGCGGCCCGTTCGACATCGGCCTCCGTCGCGTCGACGCGGCCGTAGCGGACATTGTAGGCGATGGTGTCGTTGAACAGCACCGTGTCCTGGGGAACGATGCCGATCGCGGCGCGGACCGACTCCTGCCGGACCGTCGCGATGTCCTGGCCGTCGATCAGGATGCGTCCGGCGCTGACGTCGTAGAAGCGGAAGAGCAGCCGCGAGATCGTCGACTTGCCGGCGCCGGAGGGCCCGACAATGGCGACCGACTTGCCGGGCGGCACCTCGAAGGACACGCCCTTCAGGATCTCGCGCGCCGGATCGTAGCCGAAGCGGACGTTCTCGAAGCGGATCGCTCCCTCGCGCACGACGAGGGGCGGCGCCTCCGGCGGATCCTTCACCTCGGCCTCGACCTCCAGCAGCGCGAACATCTCTTCGATGTCCGTGAGACCCTGCCGGATCTCTCGGTAGACGAAGCCGATGAAGTTCAGCGGCACCGAAAGCTGCATCAGCATGGCGTTGATGAACACGAAGTCGCCCAGCGTCTGGGTGCCGGCCCGCACCTCCAGAGCCGACATCACCATCGTCGTCCCCATGCCGACGCCGAAGATCACCCCCTGGCCGAAATTGAGCCAGCCGAGCGATGTCCAGATCCGCGTCGCCGCGCTCTCGTAGCGTTCCATGGAACGGTCGAAGCGCTGCGCCTCCATCGCCTCGTTGCCGAAATACTTCACCGTCTCGAAGTTCAGGAGCGAGTCGATTGCCTTGGTGTTGGCGTCGGTATCGGAGGCGTTCATGTCGCGCCGGATCCCGATGCGCCAGTCGCTCGCCTTGATGGTGAACCAGCTGTAGAGCCAGACCGTCACCGCGATCACCACGACGTAGGACAATCCGTAGGTGACGCCGAAGATCACCGCGACGAGGGCGAATTCCAGGATCGTCGGCACCGTGTTGAGGATGGTGAAGCGGACGATCGCCTCGATCCCCTTGGTGCCCCGCTCGATGATCCGGGAGAGCCCGCCAGTGCGCCGCTCGAGATGGAAGCGCAGCGACAACTGGTGCATGTGCACGAAGGTCTCGTGAGCGAGCCGGCGCACGGCAAACTGCCCGACGCGAGCGAACAGCGCATCCCGTAGCTGGTTGAGCGCGACCGCGATGACGCGGGCGACATTGTAGGCGACGACCAGCGTCACCGCCCCCGTCAGGAGCAGCGGCAGCCAGTCGGCGGCACTGTCCGCGCCATCCAGCGCATCCGTCGCCCATTTGAAGAAATATGGCACGGCGACGGTGAGGAGCTTGGCCAGCACCAGGAAGACCGAGGCGTAGACGACGCGCATGCGCAGGTCCGGCCGCTCCGCCGGCCACATATAGGGCCACAGATTGACGAGCGTGGAGAACGTCGCTCCGCGGTCACCCGATACTTTCCTGCTGCCCGTATCCGCCAATGCGTTCCTTCCCAACGCGGACGGCGCGGCGTATGCCGCCGCGCCGTCCGCGTTCTATGCCTGCTTTCCCCCGGGCTTCGAAGAAGCCGATCGAGGCCTTTCCGCGTCGCGGCATCACCGGCGCCGCGCGCCCGGCGCCTTCTTCTAGCCGGCGCCTCCGGCATCGGAAGTGTCCACGCGCTCCTCCGGGACGCTGAAGACCTGGCCCGGATAGATCAGGTCCGGATCGCGGATCTGGTCGCCATTGGCCAGATAGATCACCACGTAGCGGCTGCCGAAGCCGTAGTTTTCCCGCGAGATGCGCCAGAGCGTGTCGCCCCGCCGGATGATGACCCGGCCGGGCGCCGTGGTCAGCGCCTCCTGGCGCGTCACCGGGACCGATTCCGGCGCGGCGGCGACGGCGGACGGATCGGCCGGACTGTCCGCCTCACCAGCTTCCGGCTTCGCGAGGTCTTGCCCTTCGGCAGGCACGCCCCCCGCCTCCTCTGTTGCGGGAGCCTCGGCGCCCGCTGCCCGGCGGGTCGCGGCGGCCAGCCCGGCCGTGGCGCCCAGCGCATCGTCGCCTGGCCCCCGCGTCGCCGGCTCGTCGTCGGAGGCATCGGCCGGGTCGCGGTCACCGGCGGCGGCGTCGGTCGCCGGGCCGTCAGCGATGTCGCCTGGCGCCGCGGCCGCAACATCGCCCGCAGCATCCGTGCCCGGCGCGGCCGGCGCCGCGTCGGCAGAAGCATCAGCGTCGTCCCCCGTGCTCTCCGACGCGATTTCGGAACCGTCTTCGACGCCGGGCCCCGACTCCGGCGCAGCAGCAGGTGCCGCTAATGCCGACGGTGGCGCGGACGCAGCCGGTGCCCCATTGGCAGAAGCAGCAGTGTCGTCCTCCGTCTCCACCGCCACGATCTCGGTTTCGTCTTCCACGGCGGGATCCGACACCCGGGCACCGGCCGGTGCGGCCGGTCCCGGTGGAGGCTCTTGCCCGGCGGGCCCGTCGTCGCGGGCAGCGGCTGCCTCGCCGGACGCCGCCGTCTGATCCGCTGCGGCGGCACTCGTTCCGACGTCCGGCCGCGGCGCGACCATCGCCACCGATGGACCCTCCGGCCGCTGAAACGGCACCTCCGCCCGTTCGGAGACGCTGCCGTCGCGGGCGACCTGATCGGCGCGCACGACATGATCACCCGGCGCCACCGTCGCATCGGCGTTGACGAGGAAGCGCCCGGCCGGCGTCGCCCGGTCCTCGGCCAGCAGAACATTGTCGATGTAGACCCGCACCAGCGAACCCGCCTCGGCAGCCCCGGCGACGTAAACCCGGCCCGCCTCGATCTCCACCGCCTCGACTCGCAGCATCGGCACGCTCGGCGCCGCCGCCGGGCTTTCGCGTGCCTCGGACCGCGCGCGGGGCAATGTCACGGTGTCGGTGCCAGCATCGGGCGCACCCTCGGCCCCGTCCTCCCGCGCAACGTCGAGCCGCGCCGTCACGCCGGCCGGAGCCGATCCGTCGGATGCCGCGTCGGTGGATTGCGGAGCGCCCGACGGCGACGCAGTGGGCGGCGGCGCGGCGGCCGCCCCGTCGGCACCCGGCGCATCCCCCGGGATGCTGATCAGCCGCGACGGCTCGTTCGGCGCCTCCACCATGGCCAGGAGTTCGCTCTCGCGACCCGGCTGCGGCACGGAGACGATCGCCGTCTCCTCCGACACCGCGACGCTCCCGTCCTCCGCCGTCGCGACGATGCGAATGGCGTGGTCGCCGGGCTCGAGCAGGTTCTCCAGTGCGATGGCGAACTCGCCGGAAGCGTTGGCCGTGTCCGTTCC
>DASYHY010000133.1:0-34789 GCA_036252795.1 Aurantimonas sp.
CCATCGTAGCTGAACTGGGTGTAGCCGCGGGTGGTCTCCCCGGCATTATGGAAGAAATAGGCATTGGCAACCTGCGACAGGTACGCGGGATCCTGCGACTGCCCGTATTCCTTGGCGGCGGCGAGGGCGGCGGTGTCGGCAGATTGCTGCAGGTTGCGCTCGGCGCCGTAGACGGAATTCAGGTCCACCGCCGCCGCCATGCAGCAGGCCAGCAGCGGCAGGGTCAGGCCGAAGATCACGGCCACGTTCCCCCGTCGATCGTGCCAGGCCGCTCGCAGGTCGGGGGTCTTTGTCATGGCTCGCGTCACGAATTGTTCCAGGGACATGCGTTCGATCCTTGCACGAAAGCATCAAGGCGCAGTGAATGCATTCCGGCTAATTTTCCCAGACGATCTCTTTGCTGAGCCGCGGCCGGAAGGTGTAGCTCTTCTCCACGGAAATACCGTCGAACCAGCCGCCGAAGCCGAAGATCGGCTTGTAGTCGTAGGTGACGTCGGCAACGATCAGGTAGGTCTTGGCGCCGAAGACGAGTTCCTGCGGCACGTCGTAGGGCTGGCCCGGCGTCAGCGCCGACCCGGCGTTCGCCTTCGACCAGTGGATCAGGCCCTTGCCGTCGACATCGACGGCGACGGCGGTAATCATCATCTTGAGGCTGTCGGCGGGAAACGGCGTCATGATCGCGGTGGAGATGTCGAAGATGTTGTTGATCGCGACGTCGTTCATCGTCTTCGTCCGCGCGACCAGATTGCCGATCGTCTCGGCGGTGGATTCGACCCGCTGAACGACCTGGAAGGCCTGGGTGCCTTCGAACCAGCCGAAATAAAGGAGCAGCGCGACCGGCGCGATCAGGGCGAATTCCACCGCTCCCACGCCCTGGCGCTGTCCGGCGAACTGCGCCAGCCGCCGGGGCGGGGGAAAACGGAGACGGAAGGGTTTGCGCATCGCCTCCTCCTCAGCAGGTGGACTTTGTGCTGGCGAGATCGCCAAAGGGCTCGTTCATGAAGGCGGATATCGCGAAGATGATCGAGTTGCCGTTGGTGTCCTCAGCCAGATTCGCGAGGTAGGCGGTCGACCACGGCCATTCGTAGAAGACCCGCAGCACGGTGATCGAGCTTGCGGTGCCCGGATCGAAGCAGAAATTGGTGTCGTCGATCTGCCGCAACTGCATCGGCGCGTTGACCGGGATCGCCTTGTAGGTCGGGAAGGTGCGCAGATCGATCTTCAGCTTGTCGCAGGACAGCACGAAGTCGACCTCCTCGCAGAGGCGACGCCGAAAGGTCGTCTCGTCGATGTCGGCCTTCTGGATCTGACCCGTCAGCACCTGCCGCGCCACGTCGTCCGCCGCCGTGTTCAGGAGAACGCCGACGGCCGAGATGCCGGCCGATTCGATCAAGGCGAAGATCAGGGCGAAAAGGGGCAGCCCCACGAAGGCGAACTCGACCGCCGCAGCGCCTGACCGATCGCGCACGAAGGCCGATCGAAGTAATCGCCGAAGGGAGGGTCGTGTGCGCAGCATCGGTCCGCCATCTTGTGTAACACGGCAAGACTATGCGCCGGACTCGTTACTTTTCTTTGAGGGAATGCAGCGGAATTCGAGCGATCGCCATCAATGGCTGCCGCGGGTGCCGCTGGCTTCTTCGAAAATCCCGTTCCTTCGACTGATCCTCTTCCTTGCTGGCGTCGGCAAACCTCCCGCCGATCGACGTCTCAGCCGCCGACACCGCGACTTGATCAGGATCAAGGCGAGCCCCCGGAGCGGCTGCCAGAGGATCGGTGAACACTCGCGACGCGACCGGGTCGACACCGTCGGGCGAGGGGATCCTGGAGAGGACACCGATAATGCGGAATCAAGTCGAGGCAATGCTCGTCGGCATCGCGGCCTTCCTGGCCATGCTGGGCGCGGCGTTCGCCCAGGACAGGGAATTTGCCGCCCATGCCTGGGTGCTGTTCTTCATCCTGGCGGGGAGCACCGTGGTGCTGCTGCGGCGCATCGAGTTCGTCGACGCCAAGCAGATCCCGCTCCGTTCGGTGGATACCGGCTACATGGACGGAGTGGTCCGCTACGGCGTGATCGCCACCATGGTCTGGGGCATCGTCGGGTTTCTGGTGGGCGTGATCGTCGCCTCGCAGCTTGCCTGGCCGGTCCTCAACATCGAGCCGTGGTTCAATTTCGGCCGGATGCGCCCGCTGCACACCTCGGCGGTGATCTTTGCCTTCGGCGGCAACGCGCTGATCGCCACGTCCTTCTACATCGTCCAGCGCACCACCCGGGCCCGGCTCTGGGGCGGCAGCCTGCCCTGGTTCGTCTTCTGGGGCTACCAGCTCTTCATCGTCCTCGCGGCCACCGGCTACCTGTTGGGCATCACCCAGAGCCGCGAGTACGCCGAGCCGGAATGGTACGTCGATCTGTGGCTGACGGTCGTGTGGGTGGCGTATCTGGCGGTCTTCATGGGCACGCTGATCCGGCGCAAGGAGCCGCATATCTACTTGGCCAACTGGTTCTTCCTGGCCTTCATCGTGACCGTGGCGATGCTGCACGTCGTCAACAACCTGGCGCTGCCGGTGTCGTTGCTCGGCGCCAAGAGCTACTCGGCCTTCGCGGGCGTCCAGGATGCCCTGACCCAATGGTGGTACGGCCATAACGCCGTCGGCTTCTTCCTCACCGCCGGGTTCCTCGGCATGATGTACTACTTCATCCCGAAGCAGGCCAACCGCCCCGTCTACTCCTATCGGCTGTCGATCATCCACTTCTGGTCGCTGATCTTCCTCTACATCTGGGCCGGCCCGCATCACCTCCACTACACCGCGCTGCCGGACTGGGCGCAGACCCTCGGCATGGTGTTCTCCGTCATGCTGTGGATGCCTTCCTGGGGCGGCATGATCAACGGCCTGATGACGCTCCAGGGCGCCTGGGACAAGCTGCGGACCGACCCGATCCTGCGGATGCTGGCGATCTCCGTCGCCTTCTACGGCATGTCGACCTTCGAAGGGCCGATGATGTCCATCAAGGCGGTAAACTCGCTCAGCCACTACACCGACTGGACCATCGGTCACGTCCATTCCGGAGCCCTCGGCTGGAACGGCCTGATCACCTTCGGGGCGATCTACTATCTCGTGCCGAAGCTCTGGGGCCGCGAGCGGCTCTACAGCCTGCGCCTGGTCAACTGGCACTTCTGGCTGGCGACGCTCGGCATCGTTGTCTACGCCGCCGTCATGTGGGTCGCCGGCATCATGCAGGGCCTGATGTGGCGCGAGTACGATGCCGAGGGGTACCTCGTGTACTCCTTCGCCGAGACGATCTCCGCCATGTACCCGTATTACGTGCTGCGCGCCTTCGGCGGGCTGCTCTACCTGGCCGGCGCGCTGATCATGGCCTTCAACATCTATCGCACCATCCGTGGCGACATCCGTGCGGAGGCTCCCATGGGTGGCCGCGCCGCGGTCGCGGCGCCCGCAGAGTAAGGATCAGCAGCCATGGCACCCACACAGAAGAAGTCCGTGCTCAAGCATCACGGCAAGATCGAACGCAACGCCACGCTGCTGCTCGTCGGCTCGCTGCTCGTCGTCTCGATTGGCGGCATCGTCGAGATCGCGCCGCTCTTCTATCTCGAGAACACGATCGAGAAGGTGGAGGGCATGCGGCCCTACACGCCGCTCGAGCTCGCCGGCCGCAACATCTACATTCGGGAAGGCTGCTATCTCTGCCACAGCCAGATGATCCGGCCCTTCCGCGACGAGGTGGAACGCTACGGCCACTACAGCCTCGCCGCGGAGTCCATGTATGACCACCCGTTCCAGTGGGGCTCCAAGCGAACGGGCCCGGATCTCGCCCGCGTCGGCGGGCGGTATTCCGACGAGTGGCACGTCCAGCATCTGATCGATCCGCGGTCGGTGGTGCCGGAATCGAACATGCCGACCTTCGCCTTCCTTACCGGCGATCTGGACCTGGCGGATCCGGCGGGGCATCTCCTCGCCAATCGCGGCGTCGGCGTGCCCTACACCGACGAGATGATCGAGAGTGCGCGGGCCGATCTCGTCGCGCAGGCCGATCCCGACGCCGATACGTCCGGCCTCCTCGAGCGGTATCCGAAGGCGGTCATCAGCAATTTCGACGGCAACGCCCGGCACCTGAGCGAGATGGATGCGCTGGTCGCCTACCTGCAGATGCTCGGAACGCTCGTCGACTTCTCGGTCTACGAGCCCGAACAGAACGACCGGTAGGAGCGCGGCGATGGATCTCGATTACCAGACCATGCGCACCTTCGCCGACAGCTGGGCGCTGCTCGCGATGGTCGTGTTCTTCGTAGGCGTCGTCATCTGGGTGCTGCGACCCGGTGGGCGCAAGAGCGCGGATGACGCCGCGAACATCCCTTTCAAGGACGAGGACTGAAATGGCCGACGAAAAGGAAGTCGACTCGGTAACCGGCGTCGAGACGACCGGCCACGAGTGGGACGGGATACGCGAGCTCGACACGCCGATGCCGCGCTGGTGGCTGTGGACGTTCTACGCCACGATCGCCTTCTCGGCGGTCTATACCGTCCTCTACCCGGCATGGCCGCTGGTCAACACCGCCACGAGCGGCGTGCTCGGCTGGTCGAGCCGCGGCGACCTGCGGGCGGAAATATCCGAGTTCGACATGCTGAACGTGGATCGCGAGACGGCCATCCAGACGACCGCGGTGTCGAAGATCGCGGAGAGCCCGGAACTTCATCAATATGCGATCGCCGCCGGCCGGGCCGCGTTCAAGGTCAACTGCGTCCAGTGCCACGGTTCCGGCGCACAGGGCGGGCCGGGCTACCCCAACCTCAACGACGACGCGTGGAACTGGGGCGGCACGGTCGACGAGATCTTCTACTCGATCCAGCACGGCATCCGCTATGCGGCGGATGACGACACCCGCTTCTCGGAGATGCCGGCCTTCGGCCGCGACGGCATCCTGGACCGCGGTCAGATCGCCGACATCGCTTGGTACGTCCGCTCCCTCTCCGGGCAGGACGCCGACGTCGCCGGAGCCGAGCGCGGAGCGCCGCTCTATGCGGACAACTGCGCCGCCTGCCATGGCGACGCGGGCGAGGGAATGCGGGAACTGGGCGCCCCGCGGCTCAACGACGCGATCTGGCTCTACGGCTCCAGCCACGCGGACATCGCCACGCAGATCGCGGCGCCGCGGCACGGCGTGATGCCCGGCTGGGGCGACCGGCTGGGCGAGGGAACCGTCAAGGAACTGGCGGTCTACGTCCACAGTCTCGGTGGCGGCGAAGAGATCACCGAGCCCTGAGAAAAGACCAGAGGGCGGCGTCCCGGCCCGGCCGGGGCGCCGCCCTTTTCGCGTCATGTCCTGCCGGGCAGGTCGCTTGACGCAGATCAAGGTGGCGTGGTGACCGCCGCTCTATCGAGACGTGACTGGCCGCGATGCGGCCGGAGGCAGAGGTCTCGACAATTCCATGCTGCACCAGCCTGACATCGACAAGATCGACGTCGAAGCCGTCAATGCCGCGGAGAGGCGCCAGAGCAAGCCACTCTACGCGCCCCGCCAGAAGATCCATCCGAAGCGCGCCGAGGGACGGTTCCGCCGGCTGAAATGGATCATCATGGCGGTGACCCTGGCGATCTACTACGTGACGCCGTGGCTGCGCTGGGACCGCGGCCTCTATGCGCCGGACCAGGCGGTGCTGATCGACATCGCCAACCGCCGCTTCTACTTCTTTTTCATCGACATATGGCCGCAGGAATTCTTCTTCGTGGCCGGCCTGCTGGTGATGGCGGGCGTCGGTCTGTTCCTGGTGACGTCGGCCGTCGGTCGTGCGTGGTGCGGCTATGCCTGCCCGCAGACGGTCTGGACCGACCTCTTCCTTGTGGTGGAGCGCTTCTTCGAGGGCGACCGCAATGCCCGGATCCGCCTCGACAAGGCGCCGCTGAGCTTCGACAAGATCCGCAAACGCGTTCTCAAGCACGCGACCTGGCTCCTCATCGCCGTGGCGACGGGCGGCGCCTGGATCTTCTACTTCGCCGACGCGCCGACCTTGCTGCAGGACTTCCTCAGCGGGTCGGCACCCTTCGTCGCCTATGCGACGGTCGGCATCCTCACCGCCACGACGTACGTGCTCGGCGGCCTGCTGCGCGAGCAGGTCTGCATCTACATGTGCCCGTGGCCGCGGATCCAGGCGGCGATGCTCGACGAGGATTCGCTCGTCGTCACCTACAACGACTGGCGCGGCGAGCCGCGCACCCGCGGCGCCAAGAAGGCGGCGGCGGCGGGAATATCCGCCGGCGACTGCGTCGACTGCAACGCCTGTGTCGCCGTCTGCCCGACGGGGATCGACATCCGCGACGGGCAGCAGCTCGCCTGCATCACCTGCGCGCTCTGCATCGACGCGTGCGACAGCGTCATGGACAAGATCGGCCGCGAGCGCGGCCTGATCTCCTACGCGACACTGCGCGACTACGACGCCAACATGGCGATGGCCAGCGACCCGGACACCGGCGCGATCGATCCGTCCCGCGTGCGGAAAGAGGACGGCAGCTTTCGCGAGGGGCTCAGGCACTTCGACTGGCGCGTGCTGCTGCGCACCCGCACGCTCGTCTATACGGGCATGTGGATGGCGATCGGCCTCGTCCTCGTGACGGCGCTGCTGACGCGCGACCGGCTGGAGGTGAGCGTCCAGCATGACCGCAACCCGGTGGCGGTGACGCTGAGCGACGGCTCCATCCGCAATGGCTACACGGTCAAGCTCTCGAACATGATCGCCGAGCCGCGTATCATCACGTTAGGGATGGAAGGACTTCCCGAGGCCACCATGCATATCAGCGACATCAGCGAACCGGCGGGAACCGAATTCGCCGTGCCGGTCGAGCCGGATCGGCTGCGCACGCTGCGGGTCTTCGTGACGCAGAGCCCGGATGCCGTAGAGCCCGGCGCGACGGATTTCCGCTTCGTCGTCGAGGATGCGGCCTCGCGCGAAGCCGACAGCTACACCGCCATCTTCGAGAATCCGGAGCGTTGACATGATGGGACGTCTGTTCGGCACGAGCCACTTCACCGGCCGGCACATGGCTGCGATCATGGTCCTGTTCTTCGGGACGATCATCGCCGTGAACCTGACCATGGCCTTCTTCGCGACATCCACCTGGAGCGGGCTCGTCGTCGCCAACCCCTACGTCGAGGGTCAGCGGTTCAACGCGGTCACCGCGGACCGCGAACGCCAGGCGGCCCGCGGCTGGTCGATCGAGACGAAATATGAGGACGGGCGTTTCGCCGTGGCGCTTGCCGACCGCGAGGGCCAGCGGGTCGACGCCAGCCACGTGACCGCCGCGATCGGCCGGCCGGCCACCGAGCAGGAGGATCGGACGCTCTCCCTGCAGCCGCTGCGGGACGGGGCCTATGGCGGCGAGACGGAGCTGGCGCCCGGGCTGTGGGAGGCCGAATTGATCGTCGAGGCTCCCGGCGTGGAGAACTGGGAGAAGCGGGTTCGCTTCCATGTCGAGGCGGCCCGATGAGCTGCTGTGGCGGCGGGCTTGCCGTGGAACTGGCCGGCGAGGGCGCGGACCCCGCGCGGCTCCTGAAGGCCGAGGAACTCGCGCGTTCCGGGCGCCTTCAGGAAGACGGGTCGGTGCAGTACGTCTTCGCGGTCCCCGACATCACCTGTGGACGATGCATCTCCACCATCGAGGCAGGCCTTGCCCGACTGGAGGGCGTCGTCGCCGCGCGCGTCAACCTGACGATGCGGCGATTGACCGTGGTTCTCGATACGGAGGAGCGGCCGGCGATCGCCGTGCTGGACGCGCTGGAGCGTCTCGGCTACCGCGCCAGCTCGATCGACCTGGGCGATCTCGACGTGCTCGGGCAGCAGCGGGAATCGGCCCAACTCCTCCGGGCGCTGGCGGTCGCGGGCTTCGCCGCCGCCAACATCATGCTCCTGTCGGTCTCGGTCTGGTCGGGAGCGGACGCCGCGACGCGCGACCTGTTCCACCTCGTCTCGGCGCTGATCGCGGTACCGACGATCGCCTATTCCGGCCGGGTCTTCTTCCGCTCGGCGCTCGCCGCGCTCCGCAACGGCCGGATGAACATGGACGTGCCGATCTCGCTCGGCGTCCTGCTCGCTCTCGCCATGAGCCTCGCCGAAAGCCTCACCGGCGGCGAGGAGGCCTATTTCGACGCGGCGGTCACGCTTCTGTTCTTCCTGCTGATCGGCCGGTTCCTCGACCAGCGCATGCGCGAGCGCGCCCGCAGCGCCGTCACCGGCCTTGCGCGCCTGGCCGCCAAGGGCGCCACGGAAGTCGAGGGCGAGACGCTGCGCTACGTGCCGCTCGACGAGGTCCGGCCCGACATGATCCTGCGCGTGGCGGCCGGCGAGCGTGTGCCGGTCGACGCCGAGATCCTGCGCGGCAGCAGCGCCCTCGACCGCTCCCTCGTCACGGGCGAGAGCGAGCCAGCCGCCGCTCTCGTCGGTGACCGCATCGAGGCAGGAACGCTCAACCTCTCGGGCCCGCTCGATGTGCGTGCGCTGAAGGCCGCCAAGGATTCCTTCCTGGCCGAGATCATGCGCATGATGGAGGCGGCGGAAGTGGGGCGCGGTCATTACGTCCGCATCGCCGACCGCATGGCCCGGATATATTCGCCCGCCGTGCATGTTCTTGCCGCCGCTAGCTTCCTCGGCTGGCTCGTGGTGACCGGCGGCGACTGGTACCATGCGCTCTACATCGCCATCGCCGTCCTGATCATCACCTGTCCCTGCGCGCTCGGGCTCGCCGTGCCGGTGGTCCACGTGATCGGCGCCTCGCGCCTGTTCGAGGCCGGCATCCTGATGAAGGATGGTTCGGCGCTGGAACGTCTTGCCGAGATCGATCGCGTGGTGCTCGACAAGACCGGTACGCTGACCACCGGAACGCCGCGCGTCGTGCGGGCGAATGTTTCCGACGCCGCCTCGGCGGCCTGGGCGAGGGCGCTCGCCGGCCACTCCACCCACCCCGCCTCCCGTGCGGTCAGGGCCTATCTCGGCGTCGGTCCGACCCTGCCCCTTCTCGACATACGGGAAGTGGCGGGAAGCGGTATCGAGGCACGCAGCGACGACGGAAGGCGCTTGCGCCTCGGCCGCGCCGACTGGGTGGCCGAGATCGCGGCACCGGATGCGCCGCCACCGGCCGACGGACCGGCCTTCGCCGTCGAGGGCGGACCGTGCGGCGGGTTCGTGCTGGCCGAGACGCTGCGCGCCGACACGGCGGCCGCGATCGAGGGTCTCGGGAAGTCCCGCCTCGGCGTGGAACTGCTGTCCGGTGACGCCGAAGCGCCGGTGGACCGTCTGGCACGCGGGCTCGGGATCGACCGTTTCGCCGCCGCCCAGACACCGGCGATGAAGATCGCCCGCATCCGCGCCCTTCAGGCGGAGGGCCATCGCGTGCTGATGGTGGGCGACGGGCTCAACGATGCGCCCAGCCTTGCCGCCGGGGACGTGTCGATGGCGCCGGCCTCAGCCTGCGATGCGGGGCGGCAGGCGGCCGACTTCGTGTTCACGCGCGACAGCCTGCTGGCCGTGCCGTTCGCGCATCGCGTCGCGCTGCGGGCGAAGGATCTGGTCCGGCAGAATTTCGGCCTGGCGATCCTCTACAACTGCTTCGCCGTGCCGCTGGCGGTGGCGGGCTACGTCACGCCGCTGGTCGCGGCGATCGCGATGTCGTCCTCCTCGATCATCGTCATCGGCAACAGCCTGCGCCTGACCCGCCGCGGCAGCGAAAGCCGCCTGTCGGGCCGGACGAAAGCCGCCGCCGGCGTCGACGCCGTGGTCGCCGCAGAGGCGGCGGACGCTTCCCGCACCTTGCAGGAGCAGGCGGCATGAACCTTCTCGTCTTCCTGATCCCGGTCGCCCTGGGGCTCGGAGCGCTCGGCCTCGTGGCCTTCATCTGGTCGCTCAACAGCGGCCAGTTCGACGATCTCGACGGCTCCGCCGAGCGCATGCTGGACGACGAGTCGCCGGAGCCGTGACGTCTGCCGCCCTCTGCCGATCGGCAGCAGCCGGCGCGCTTGGTTCACCAACATCAGCAAGGAGTCTTTACCCATGATCCTGCCCAACGGGACAATCGTCGCCGTCGCCGACGGAACGAACCTCAAGCTCTTCCGCAACAAGGGCACCGAGACGCATCTCGACCTGACGCCGATGGAGGATCCGGCGATCGATCCGGCCCACGCCGGCTCGGGCGGCCGACACCACAGCTCGTCCGCCAATCCCGACGCGGACCGGAGTTCGGAGGACGATTTCGCGGCCGGCACTGCCGAGCACCTCAACCAGCTGGCGCTCAAGGGCAAGCTGGCGCATCTCTTCGTCATCGCCGACCCACGGACGCTCGGCGAGATGCGCAAGCACTACCATCAGACGCTGAAAGCAAAGATCGTCGGGGATCTGGCGAAGGACCTGACCGGGCATCCTGTACAGGATATCGCGGCGGCGATCGCGAAGGCCTGATCCGTCGGCGGGACCGTTCACGCGGCGGTCCTGCCGACACTCAAGGCTTTGCTTTGGGTGGCGCGCCGCCGCGGTCAGTCGGCCGCCGCCCCGCCCGCCAGCCCGTCGGCCATCACGCAGAGCAGTTCGAACATCATCGTCGCGCCGGTCAGCGCCGTGATGCCGGTCGGGTCGAGCGGCGGCGAGACCTCGACGACGTCCGCGCCGACGATGTCGACACCGCCGAGACGCCGCACCAGTTCCTGCGCCTGGAAGGTGCTGATGCCGCCGATTTCCGGCGTGCCGGTGCCGGGCGCGAAGGCAGGATCGATTACGTCGATGTCGAAGGTGACGTAGGTCGGCCCGGTCCCGACGATCGACCGCGCCTCGTCCATCACCTCGGCGACGCCGCGCGCCTGCAGTTCCTCGATGAAGATCAGCCGGATTCCCGATGCCCTGGCGAAGTCGTAGTTCGAGGCATCGGAGATGGCGCCGCGCAGCCCGATCTGGACCATGCGCCGCGGGTCGACGATTCCCTCCTCGATGGCGCGGCGGAACGGCGTGCCGTGGTTGTAGCGGCTCCCGAAGAACTCGTCGTAAGTGTCCGTATGCGCGTCGAACTGGATGAGCCCGAGCGGCGGTCGTCCGGTCGCGGCAGCGCGCAGGATCGGCAGCGTCACGAGATGGTCGCCCCCCGCCGTCAGCGACAGCGCGCCGGCCGCCACGATGTTGCGGTAGAATCCCTCCACGAGCTCCAGGCTGGCCATCAGGTCCACCGGGTTGACCGGCGCGTCGCCGCAGTCGGCGACGCGGACGCGGTCGAACGGCGAACGTCCGGTAACGTGATGCACGCGGCGCGAAAGGGTCGACTGGTTGCGGATCTCGCGCGGGCCGTGGCGGGCGCCGGTGCGGTTCGTGGTGCCGCCGTCGAACGGAACGCCGACCAGCGCGATGTCCACCTCCTCGGGCCGGGCAGCAGGCAGTCTCATGAAGGAGGCCGGGCCCGCATAGCGGGGCACGGCGCCGGAATCGAGCGGCTGGCACTCGGCGATCGGCCGCTTGCTCACAGGGCAAACTCCCGCTTCACCGCTGCCGTGAGCAGCGCCACGTGATCGGCCATCAGCAGGGCACCCTTTTCGGCGGTCGATCCGTCGGCCCGGGCGAGCACGCCTGAAGCGGGACCGAAGCCTTCGGGAACGGGGAAGCGGTCATAGGTGGGAAACCGCGCCGGGCCGTCGTCGGGAACGAGGTCCATGTCGACGCAGTCCGGACGCAGCAGCAGCATCAGCGACGTCTCGAGCAGGCTCGCATGTTCCAGTTCGGTTCCGGGAAAGCCGTCCGGGAACAGTCTGTCGAGGGTCTCGCGGGCGACGAAGTCCCAGTATTCGAGCCGCATCGCCTGCATGTCGGCGATGCCGTCGCGGCGCAGCTCGCGCAGACCGAGGTCCAAGCCTTCGACGGCGGGCCAAGCATTCTCGAAATGCCCGATGACGAGAACGAGGCGCCGCACGCCGTTGTGCCCGAGGCCGCGCACGACGTCCCGCACCACCAGCGAGAACGTGTGGGCGTCGAGGCTGGTCGTGCCGGGAAAGGCCTCGCCGCCGCCCGAACGCGGCATCGACTTGTAGCCATAGGGCACCGGCGGGGCGACGAGGCCCCCGACCTCGCGGGCGACGCGTTCGCAGACCGCCGTCGGCAGCACCACGTCGACATTCATCGCCATGTGGGGGCCGTGCTGTTCGGTGGCGCCCAGCGGCAGGAAGACGGTTGCTCCCGCGGCGATACGCCGCTCGAATTCTGGCCACGAAAGTTCGGCCATGTAGACGCTGTCGTTCATCTCGCGATCCCGTGCATGGTGGGTGGCATCAGTGCATCGCTGCGCCGCCGTCGACGCTGATGCACTGGCCCGTGGTGAAGCTCGTGGAAGGGGAAGCCAGGAAGAGCACAGCGCGCGCGACCTCGTCGGCCTTGCCGATGCGGCGCAGCGGGTTCTCCGTCTCCAGTGCCTGTGTCGCGGGGTCCATCCGGTCGAAGCCGAGCAAAGGCGTGTCGATCGGCCCGGGCGCGACGGCGTTGACGAGGATGCCCGGCGCAAGTTCCCGCGCCCAGGAGCGCGTCAGGGAGAGGATGCCGGCCTTCGTCGCGCAGTAGCCGGAGGAGCCGGCCCGGCCGAGATAGGCCAGCTCCGAGGCGATGTTGACGATGCGCCCGCCTGGACCCATGCCCTTCAGCACCTCGCGCGTCACGAGGATCGGCGCGCGCAGGTTGACCGCGTACATCCGGTCCATTCCGGCGATGTCGAGCGCCGCGATCGGATCGTCGATCTGGATCCCGGCACAATTGACCAGGACGTCGACGCCCCCGAGCCGGCGGAGCGTCTCCGCGATGCCTGCGACGATCTCTGCCTCCTCCGACAGGTCGACGATCACCGTGTCCTGCTCGTGGTCCGGCACCGGGACCCGATCAAGCCCGACGACGCGGGCGCCGGCGTCGCCGAAGGCGCCGAAGATGGCGCGGCCGATGCCGGAGGCGGCGCCGGTGACAAGGACCCGGCGGTCCCGAAAGCTGCTCACCATGGCGCTTCTCCCCGATCGGCGGACAGGTTCTGTCCTGTGACGTTGGCGGCGAGATCCGACGCCAGGAAGAGGTACGAGCCGGTGATGTCCTCCGGCTCCATCAGGCCGGGCAGGGCCTGGTTTGCGACGATGCGCTCGAGCAGGATTGCCTCGTCGTCGCCGGTTCGCCCCGCCATGCGCGCCAGCGAGCGCATCGAGGCTTCGGTCCGGACCCAGCCGGGGCACACCGCGTTGACGCGGATGCGTTTGGGGCCGAGCTCCTTCGCGAAGGTCTTGGTGAGGCCGACGACCGCGTGCTTCGAGGCGACGTAGGCGCCGAACAGCGGTTCCGCGATCCGGCCCCAGACCGAAGCGGTGTTGACGATCGCGCTGCCCGGCGGCATCCGCGGAACGGCGGCGCGCGTGACGAGGAACGTGCCCACTACGTTGACTTCCATGATGCGCCGGATGTTCGCCTCGTTGTCCGGGCCGGCATCGTCGAGCGGCGTCATCAGCTCGAGCCCGGCATTGTTGACGAGGACGTCCAGCGTCCCGATCCGAGCCATCATCGCCTCGATGGCGTCGGCATACGTCACGTCCGCGACATGGCCGCTCGCCCCGAAAGAGCCTGCGGCGGCCAGGATCGCGTCGGTCTCCGCGGCGATGTGGACCGTCGCGCCTGCGTCTGCGAAGCCCCTCGCAACGGCGAGGCCGATGCCGCGGCTCGCGCCGGTAACCAGGATCGTCCGGCCGGTGAAGTCGATCATGCCGCTCAATCGTCGTCTCCGGCCACCGCGCGAAGCATCTGCAGGATCTCGCCGCGCATGGCGAAGAAATCCGCGCCATCGCGCAGTTCCAGCGAGCGTTCGGCACCGAAGCGTGCGGTGACGTCGATGTCGGCGACGATCCGCGCCGGGCGCCTGGAGAAGACGATCACCCGGTCCGCCAGGAAGATCGCCTCTTCGACATCGTGGGTGACGAACACGACCGTCTTGGCGTCGCGTCGCTGGATCCGGCGCAACTGCACCTGCAGAGCCTCGCGCCGCTGGGCATCGAGCGCGCCGAAGGGCTCGTCCATCAGGAGCACATCCGAGCCGGCAGCGAGCGTGCGGGCGATCGCGATACGCTGGCGCATGCCGCCGGAGACGCGGGACGGATAGGCGTCGGAGAAGTCGTAGAGGCCGACCAGATCCAGATAGTGGTCGCGCCGGGCAAGCTTCTGGGCGGGCGTGAGATCGCTGCGATAGCGCATGCCGAAGGCGACGTTCTCGGCGACGGTCAGCCAGGGAAACGAGGAGTAGGACTGGAACACCATGCCGCGCCGGCGGTCCGGCGGTCCGATCGGCTGGCCCTCGAGGCAGATCCGCCCGGTGGTGGGCGTGTCGAGGCCGCCGACCATGCGCATCAGCGTGGTCTTGCCGCAGCCCGAGGGTCCCAGGAACGCGACGAACTGGTTGCGCTCGATGTCGAGCTGGAATGGCGTTTCCACGACGTCCAGTTCGGCGAAGCGCTTCGTGACCTGCTCGAAGGCGAGATAAGCGGCGGCCTGCATGGTCAGAGATACCTGAATATGCGCCGATGCAGCGCGCGCAGAAGCTGGTCGGTCACCAGGCCGATGATGCCGATGAGGACGACGCCGGCCATGACCTCGGGCGTCTTCATGTAGCGGCGCGCCGTCCAGATGACGAAGCCGATGCCGCTCGACGCGGCGACGATCTCCGCGATGATCAGATAGGTCCAGCACCAGCCGAGCGTGACGCGCAGATTGTCGACGAGGTTCGGCAGCATCGCCCGGAAGGCGACGTCCTTGAGGATCTGGCGCGGCCTGGCTCCAAGCGTCTCCGAGATCTCGATATATTCGTGCGGGACGCGGCGCATGTCGTCCGCGACGAGAAGCACCAGCTGGAAGAACGTGCCGAGCCAGAGCAGGAAGATCTTCGTCGTCTCGCCGACGCCAAACCAGATGATCGACAGCGGCACCAAAGCAGGGACCGGCAGATAGCGGATGAAGTCGACGATCGGCTCGAGGCTCGCCCCGAGCACGCGGTAGCTGCTCATCAGGATGCCGATCGGGATCGCCATGGCGGCCGCGAGGAGAAAGGCGGACCAGACCCGCATGGTGGAGATGCCGGCGTGCCACAAAAGATCCTGGGTCTGGATCATGTGCGCCATCGCGGCGAGGACCGTGGTCGGCGTCGGGAAGAACAGCGTGTTGACGAGGCCGAGGCGCCCGACGGCTTCCCAGAGGATCAGCGTGCCGAGGCTGCCGGCGACGGCGACGAGGAACTCCGTCCGCCGCGGCAAGGCGGCCCGAAAGCGGAAGAGCCCGGGTGCGGCGGGTTTTGCCGCGGGAACGGGCGCGGGTAGCGTTCCGGCGGTACCCGGTTCGGGGTGCGACATGGCGGGCTCCGCCGCCCGGGTCATTCGCCGACGAGCGCCAGCGCCGAGGGATCGATCTCCTTCGCGGCGTCCAGCGGCGCGTCGGCCGCGCCGTTCTCGATGTTCAGCTGCATGACCGTGTCGAAGATGCCGACCAGCGTTCCCGGCTCGTCAGCCGTCCCGATCAGCGTCCGGGCCTCCTCCAGCGACGTGTAGGAGAGGCTGGTGTCGAGGATCTCCTTCACCTCGGCTTCGGTCAGGTTGTAGTGCGGCGCCGCCAGCGCGATGAACGCGTCGGGATCCGACTCGTAGAAGGCCACGGCGCGATAGATGCCGGTCAGGAAGTTGGCGTATTTCTGCGGGTTGGCGGCGAGGTCGTCCTCGCGGGCAGTGATCACGTCGATGATGATCTCGGAATCGGCCGAGGTGATCAGCAGCTTGCCGTTGCGGTTCGTGATGTTGGAGATCGCCTGGGACATGAACGGCTCGTAGCTGCCGATGGCCGAGATCGAGGTGTCGGTGAAGACCGCGACGGTGTCAGCCGAGGCGATGTCGACGACCGTCAGATCGTCCAGCGTCAGGCCTTTTTCCTTGAGCGCCAGCTGCAGGAGCAGCCGGGCAGGGATGTTCGGCTCAACCGCAACAGTCTTGCCGGCCAGATCCTCGACCGAGTCGATTGAGCCGTCGGCGATCACGCCGTCGCCTCCCACGGACATGTCGATCGTGCCGATAATCACGCCCGGCGTCTCGTCGACGCGCGGCCGCCCCTGGTGCTCGCCCACCGTGCGCATGTCTACGTCGATGTCGCCGCGGGCCATCGCGGCCAGAACGTTCGCGCGGTCGTCCTCGAAGGAGAACTGCACGTCGAGGCCGAGCTCTTCGAAATAGCCCTGGTCCATGGCCACGAAGACGGGCGCGAAGCCCGGCCAGGTCGGCGCCATGGCCCGGATCGTGTCCGCCGCAACGGCGGGGAGGGCCGCGGCGCCGAACGCTGCCGTCAGCACGGTGCTTGCGATGAGATGGCGGAGAATGGTCACGGCGCAGCCCCTGTTGCGGATCCAACTCCGGCGAGTATTGGCGATTGCCATATCGAGCGGAATCCAATTTTATGGAAGGATACATCGACAAACGTCGATGTGACGTGCCGGGAGGAGCCCGCCGCTGCGCCGCCTCGACAATATCGACCTGCGGCTGATCCGCATCTTTGTGGCGCTGGCGGAAGCGGGCGGCTTCAACGACGCGCAGATCGCGCTCAATCTCAGCCAGTCGACGCTCAGCACCCACATCGCCGCGCTCGAGAAGAAGCTCGGCGGCACGCTGTGCGAGCGGGGGCGCCGGGGCTTCCGGCTCACCGAATTCGGCCGGGCGACCTATGCTGCCGCCAAGCACCTCTTCGCCGATCTCGAGGCCTTCCAGGCGCGCATCGGGCAGGAGGGGCAACGTCTGACCGGCCGGCTGCGCATCGGCATCGTCGACGGGGTGGTGACGTCGCCGGAACTCGGGCTGCAGGACGCGCTCGGCCGGTATCGCGAGCGGGCCCCGGAGGTGTTCATCGATCTGTGGCTGGCAACGCCGCTCGATCTCGAGCGGGCCGTCGCCGATGGCGAGCGCGACGTCGTCATCGGCCCGATGTCCCAGAAGATCACCGGGATCACCTACCAGCCGTTCTACCGGGAGCCGCACGCGCTCTATTGCGGACGCCGGCACACGCTTTTCGGGCTGGCCGACGAGGACATCGGCCAGGCGCAGATCGAGGCGGCGGCGTTCTGCGTGCGCGGCTATCTGCATTTCGACGATCTCTACCGCGCGCATCACCCGCGTCCGGAGGGCACGGTGATGCAGATGGAGGGGCAGGTGATGATGATCCTGTCCGGCGCCTATGTCGGCTTCCTGCCGCGCCATATCGGCGACGGCTACGTGGCGGGCGGCGAGATGCGGGCGATCCGGCCGCAGCGCTACAGCTTCTCCTCCCAGCATTTCGTCGCCTGCCGCAGCGCCGACCGCAAGCTGCCGCTCGTCAGCGCCTTTATGGAGGAGATCGTCGGAAGAGGCACGACAGGGGCCGTGGCATAGGTCCCGGGGCAGCAACGAGAGAGGGAGGGGGCGCGGGTGCCGGCTTGTTGGGCAGGCCGCCCGGCATTCGATCTGCCGTTGCGGAATCAATCTGCAGGCAAGCGGCGCGGGGCCGCTTGACCGCCTGAGGGGCTTCGGTCAGTCTGTATTTGTGTAGACAAATGATCGGGGCGACGAAAATGGGTATGGTTTCCAAGACAGGCTGCGCAGTCGGCGTGGTTCTTGCCGGGCTCTCGGGAGCCCACGCGCAGACCACCAGCATCAATCTGGGTCTGTCGGGCTGGACCGGCTTCGCGCCGCTGACGCTCGCCAAGGAGGCCGGGATCTTCGAAAAGAACGGCCTCGACGTTACACTCTCCAAGATCCCGCAGGCCAGCCGCCACCTCGCCATCGCGTCGGGCGACATCCAGTGCGCCGCGACGACCGTGGAGACCTGGGTGGTCTGGAACGCCAACGGCGTCGAGACGAAGCAGATCTTCCAGATGGACAAGAGCTACGGCGCCGACGGGATTGCGGTGCGCGGCGACGTCGAGAGCTTCGAGGATCTGAAGGGCAAGACGATCGCGGCCTCGACGCCGGGGACCTCGCCGTATTTCCTGCTGGCCTGGATGCTGCACGAGAACGGCATGTCGCTCGACGACGTGTCGGTGGTGAACATGGAGCCGGGGCCGGCCGCGCAGGCTTTCGTCGCGGGCCAGAATGATGCGGCGATGAGCTACGAGCCGTATCTGTCGACCGTCCGCGAAGCACCCGAGTCCGGCAAGATCCTCGCCACCACTCTAGACTATCCCGCGGTGATGGACACGGTCGGCTGCACGCCGGCGTTCATCGAGGAGAACCCCGAAGCGGTCAGGGCGCTCGCCGAAAGCTATTTCGAGGCGCTGGAGATGATCGAGAGCGACCAGGACCGTGCCTACGAGATCATGGGCGCCGACGTGAACCAGACGGCCGAACAGTTCGCCGCCTCCGCCTCGAATCTGCGCTGGCAGGACCGCGAGGCGAACAAGACGTTCTTCGCGGGCGAGTGGCGTGAGTTCTCCGACGCCGCCGCGGACCTGCTGCTCGACATCGGCGTGATCCGCGAGAAGCCGGAGATCGACGGCCTCGCGGATTCGAGCTTCATCCAATAAGGCTCACGCCTCTGTATCGTTGCGGCCGGCTCTGTCCGGCCGCAATTTCTTTCGAACCCGACGAGCGCCGAGCATTCGCACGATGATCCGACCCTTCCAGCCGGTGGACGCGCGCACCCGCGTCCTCCTCGGCGTCTCGTTCTTCGTGCTGTTCGTCGCGGTCTGGTCGATCGCCACCTTCGGCGGCTTCGTGTCCCGTACCTTCCTGGCCGACCCGCTGACGATGCTGGCGGACGGCTGGTACCTGCTGTCGCAGCGCGGCTTCCTGGGAGACATCGCGATCACCGTCTGGCGCGTCGTCGGCGGTTTCACGGTCGCTGCCGCCTTCGCCGTGCCGATCGGCATCGCCATGGGCACCTACAAGCCCGTCGAAGCGCTTCTCGAGCCGTTCGTCTCCTTCGCCCGCTATCTGCCGGCATCCGCCTTCGTGCCGCTGCTCATCCTGTGGGCGGGCATCGGCGAGACGCAGAAGCTCCTGGTCATCTTCATCGGCTCGTTCTTCCAGATCACGCTGATGGTGGCGGGCGCCGTAGGCTCGACCCGCCAGGACCTCGTGGAGGCGGCCTACACGCTCGGGGCGAACGACCGGGGCATCGTGCGCCGCGTGCTCATCCCGGCCAATGCGCCGGACATCGCGGAGATCCTGCGCCTCGTGCTCGGCTGGGCCTGGACCTACGTGATCGTCGCCGAACTGATCGGTGCCTCTTCGGGCATCGGCTACATGATCATCAATTCGCAGGCGCTGATGGCGACCGGCCAGATCATCTTCGGCATCATCGTCATCGGGCTCATCGGGCTCGTCTCGGACTTCCTCTTCAAGTCGGTCAACCGCTGGCTCTTCGCCTGGAGGCTGGCATGAGCGAACTCGTCATCGCCGGCCTCGGCCGAATCTTTCCCGGTGTGAAGGGAGGCGCGCCGGTCACCGCGCTGCAGCCGACGGACCTCACCGTGCCCTCCGACGACTTCGTTACCATTCTCGGGCCGTCGGGCTGCGGCAAGTCCACGCTGCTGCGCATCATCGCGGGTCTCGATCGGCCGACGGCCGGCACCGTGACACTGGACGGGGAGGCGATCACCGGTCCAGGGCCCGACCGCGGCATGGTGTTCCAGTCCTACACGCTGTTTCCCTGGCTGAGCGTCGAGGACAACATCGCCTTCGGGCTGCGCGAAAAGCGCATGGGCGAAGCGGAAAAGCGCGAGATCGTCGGCTTCTATGTCGACCAGGTCGGGCTCAAGGGCTTCGAGAAGCACTGGCCCAAGCAGCTCTCGGGCGGCATGCAGCAGCGGACCGCTATCGCGCGAGCGCTTGCCAACGACCCCAAGATCCTGCTGCTCGACGAGCCCTTCGGCGCGCTCGACAACCAGACGCGCGGGCTGATGCAGGAGCTTCTGCTCGGCATCTGGGAGCGCGAGCACAAGATGGTGCTGTTCGTCACGCACGACATCGAGGAGGCGATCTTCGTCGGCTCGCGGGTCGTGACGATGTCGGCCCGGCCGGGCCGGATCAAGTCGATCCTGCCGGTGGAACTGCCGCATCCGCGCCACTACAAGATGAAGTCGAGCCCGGAATTCAGCGAAATGCGCGCGCGGCTGACCGAGGAGATCCGCGCCGAGGCGATCCGTGCCGATCGCGGCGGGTGAGCCGATCTAGAGGCGCGTCGTCAGCCGGTGCGTCTGCGGATGCACCATCCGCACGGCGGTGATCGGCCGGGCGAGCAGCCATGTGCGCCGCTCGCCGACGAAGACCGGCTCGTGGGCCTCGACGCGCAGGATTTCGGCTTCGCGCCCGCTCGGCAGGGCGGCCAGGAACGTGAACTCGGCGCGGGAGAAGGGCGCGGCCGCGACCAGCCACTCGTTCGGTCCCTGGCGCTCGAAGCTCTCTTCCAGTGCCCGCGGCGCCGCCTTCGGATTGATCAGCCGATCCTCGTACTGGTAGGGGCGCTCGTCGGCCAGATGCAGGCATTGCAGGTGCAGGACGGTATCACCCGGCGCGACGCCCAGGCGTTTGGCGTCACCCTCGGTGGCCGCTCGCGGCTCGCGCGACAGCAGCACGTAGCGATAGACGGCGCCCGCCGCGGCGACTTCCTGCGCGACGATCGGGATGGCGAAACGGGCCTCGCGCACCGGATGCAGGGCCACCCGCGTGCCGACCTTGCGCTTGCGCTCGATCAGCCCGGCGCGGGCCAGTTCCTGCAGCGCCCGGTTGACCGTCGCCCGTGCCGCGCCGAACTCGGCAGCCAGCGCCTCCTCGCCGGGGATGAGAGCGCCGGCCTTCCACGTCTGGTCGCCGATCCGCCGGGCGATCTCGTCCTTGATGACGCGGAAGGAGGAGCGGGCGCCGGACTTCACAGGCGCGCCATGACGTTGGTGAGCACCGTGCGATAGCGCCGCGTCAGCGTTTCCGCGTCGACATGCCGGCCCTCCTGCACCACGTGCCGGCCCGCCGACCAGACATCGGTCACGGCCCCCCGGTCGCCGGTGAATATCCAGCCGTCGAGCAGGCCGTCGTCGTTGCCGGAGCCGGCGAAGCGGAGGGGATCGAGCGCCACGAGATCGGCGAATGCGCCCTTGCGGATCGCACCCGACTCACGGCCCAGCGCACGGGCGCCGCCGGCGAGCGCGCCGTCGTAGAGGCGGCGGCCGACGGAGCCTGCCGGCTCGGCCAGCATGGCGCGTCCTCTGTGCTTCAGGCGCTGGGAATATTCCAGCTGGCGCAGCTCCTCGGCCGCGGAGATGCGGATGTTGGAGTCGGACCCGATGCCGAATGCGCCACCGGCTTCCATGAAGGCGACGCCCTCGAAGATGCCGTCGCCGAGATTGGCTTCGGTGACGGGGCAGAGGCCCGCCACCGCGCCCGATCTGGCGAAGGCTTCGGTCTCTTCCTCAGTCATGTGGGTGGCATGGATCAGGCACCAGCGTTCGTCGACGTCGAAATTCGCGAAGAGCCATTCGATGGATCGGCGTCCCGTGGCCGCGAGAACCTCATCGATCTCCGCCTCCTGCTCGGCGGCGTGGAGGTGGAACGGGCCGCTCGGCAAGACACCGGCAAGGATCTTGATGTCCTCCGCCGGGGCGGCACGCAGCGAGTGCGGCGCGAGGCCGAGGCGCGTGTCGGCGGCAAGCGGGGCGAGGATCGCCTTCGCCCGCTCGACGAGAGCCAGGAACCGGTCCAGATCGTTTCCGAAGCGCTTCTGGCCGTCCGCAAGCGGCCGCCCGTCGAGCCCGCCGGTGCGGTAGTGGACGGGCAGGAGGGTCAGGCCGATGCCGGCTTGTGTGGCCGCGGCAGCGATGCGCGACGAGAGTTCGCCCAAATCGTCATACGGCGAGCCGTCCGGCGCATGGTGGAGATAGTGGAACTCGGCGACGGCGCCGAAGCCCGCCTCCAGCATCTCCATGAAGGCGAACGCGGCGATCGCCTCGATCTCGTCGGGCTTCAGCACGTCGAGGAACCGGTACATCAGGACGCGCCACGTCCAGAAGCTGTCGCGTCCCTGCGGACCCCGCTTCTCCGTCAGACCCGCCATGGCGCGCTGGAAGGTGTGGCTGTGCAGGTTGGACTGCGCCGGCAGCAGGACCGGCACCGTCACATCGGCGGTCGCGTCGCGGGCGGCCTCGATGGTCCCGATGCGCCCGTCGCTCGTCACCGTGACCAGAACGTCGCGCGCCCAGCCGTCGTCCAGCAGTGCCTGTTCCGCCCTGATGCGCATCGGCCATCCCCGTTTCCGCCGCGATTGACAGTATATGTCTATACATAATAGCTTGCCGGCTCAACCGAAACCGACGGATGCGCGCCATGGCTAGACGCCTGTTCACCGAGCTGACGCTCGCCACGATGGAGCGGTCGGGCGTGCCTTACGGGCTGGTGCAGAATGCCGCGCTGGCGACGGAAGACGGGCGCGTCGCCTATGCCGGTCCTGCTGCCCACCTGCCCGCCGAATGGCGCGGGCTCGAGGCCGAGGATCTCGGGCAGCGGCTGGTGACGCCAGCCCTGATCGATTGCCACACGCACCTCGTCCACGGCGGCGACCGCGCCCGCGAGTTCGAGATGCGCCTCGCCGGTGCAAGCTATCAGGAAGTGGCGGCCGCGGGCGGGGGCATCGTGTCGACCGTTTCGGCAACGCGCGCCGCGAACGAGGAAGCCCTGTTCGAGAGCGCCGCAAGGCGGCTCGACGCGCTGCTCGCCGAAGGCGTCACGACGGTGGAGATCAAGTCCGGCTATGGCCTCACCGTCCCTGACGAAATGAAGATGCTGCGGGTCGCGCGCCGGCTGGGAAAGGAACGCGGGGTGCGGGTCGTGACCTCGTATCTCGCCGCGCATGCCGTGCCGCCGGAGTACAAGGGCCGGGCTGCGGATTACATCACGGATGTCGTGCTGCCCGGCATGGAAGAAGGCGCGGCCGAGGGTCTGATCGATGCGGTCGACGGTTTCTGCGAGGGCATCGCCTTTTCCGTCGACGAGATGCGCGTCGTCTTCGAGCACGCCCGCAGGCTGGGCCTGCCGGTGAAGCTCCACGCCGAGCAATTGTCCGATCTCGGCGGTGCGCAGCTCGCGGCGGGGTTTGGCGCGCTGTCCGCCGATCATCTGGAATATCTCTCGCAGGAAGGTGTCGAGGCGCTGGCGGAGGCGGGCACCGTCGCCGTGCTGCTGCCGGGCGCCTTCTACACGCTCCGCGAACGGCAGCTGCCGCCGGTCGCCGCCCTTCGCGACGCCGGGGTGCCGATCGCGCTCGCGACGGACTGCAATCCCGGTTCGTCGCCGCTGACATCGCTGCTGCTCACGATGAACATGGCCTCGACGCTTTTCCGCCTGACCCCGGAAGAGGCGCTCGCCGCCGTCACCCGGGAAGCCGCCCGCGCCTTGGGCCTTGCCGGAGAGCTGGGCACGATCGCGCTGGGCAAGCGCGCCGAATTCGCCGTGTGGGACATCGAGCATCCGGCGGAACTCGCGTACCGGATCGGCTTCAACCCGCTGCATCGGGTCATCCGGGAGGCGGCCCCATGACGATCGTCCTCACGCCCTGCCAGGTGACGCTGGCGACGCTGGAGCGCGTCTATCGCGGCTGCGACCCGGTGCGGCTCGATTCCGCCTGCCGGCCCGCCATCGAGGCTAGCGCCGCGCGCATCGCCGAGATCTCTGCGGGGACGGACGCGGTGTACGGCATCAATACCGGCTTTGGAAAACTCGCCAGCGTGCAGATCGCGCCGGGCGACGTGGAGACGCTGCAGCGCAACCTGATCCTGTCGCATTGCTGCGGGGTGGGAGAGCCGCTCGCTCCCGAAATCGTGCGGCTGGTGATGGCGACCAAGCTCCTCTCGCTCGGGCGCGGCGCATCGGGGGTCCGCCCGGCGATCGTCGACCTGATCGAGGCGATGCTCGAGCGCAACATCCTGCCGGTGGTGCCGGGGCAGGGGTCGGTCGGCGCCTCCGGCGATCTCGCGCCGCTCGCGCATGTCGCGGCCGCAATGATCGGCGAGGGGCAGGTGTTCGTGGACGGCGGCGTGCGCCCGGCCGCCGAGGCGCTCCGCGAAGCGGGACTGTCGCCGGTGACGCTCGCGGCCAAGGAAGGTCTCGCCCTGATCAACGGGACGCAGGTCTCGACCGCCCTGGCGCTGGCGGGCCTCTTCCGCGCCTTCCGCGCCGCGCAGGCGGCGCTCGTCACCGGGGCGCTTTCGACTGACGCGGCGATGGGCTCCTCCGCCCCGTTCCATCCCGAGATCCACACGCTGCGCGGCCATCGCGGGCAGATCGAGGCGGCCGCGTCCCTGCGGGCACTGCTCGAAGGTTCGCAGATCCGCGACAGCCACCTGACCGGCGACGAGCGTGTGCAGGATCCGTACTGCATCCGCTGCCAGCCTCAGGTGGACGGGGCCTGTCTGGACCTCCTGCGGCAGGCGGCGGCGACGCTGGTGGTCGAGGCCAATGCGGTGACCGACAATCCGCTTGTGCTGTCGGACGGGTCCGTCGTCTCCGGCGGGAATTTCCACGCCGAGCCGGTGGCGCTGGCCGCCGACCAGATCGCCCTGGCGATTTGCGAAATCGGGTCCATCGCGCAGCGGCGCATCGCGCTGCTCGTCGATCCGACCCTTTCCTTCGGCCTGCCCGCATTTCTCGCGAGGAACCCGGGCCTGAATTCCGGGCTGATGATCGCCGAAGTCACCTCCGCCGCTTTGATGAGCGAGAACAAGCAGATGGCCCATCCGGCCAGTGTCGATTCCACGCCCACCTCGGCCAACCAGGAGGACCACGTCTCCATGGCCTGTCACGGGGCTCGCCGCCTGCTGCCGATGACGCAGAACCTGTCGGCGATCATCGGGATCGAGGCGCTCACCGCGGCGCAGGGGATCGACCTGCGGGCGCCGCTGAAGACCGGCACCCGTCTGCTGGACGCGCACGCCGCCATCCGCGCGGTCGTGCCGACGCTGGAGGACGACCGCTACATGGCGGGCGACCTGGAAGCGGCGGCGGAACTCGTGCGATCGGGCACGCTCGTCGCCAGCGTCGCGGGCGTTCTGCCGGGGCTGGAGGCATGATGCGGCTCGCTGGCGCAACTCGTCCCGCCCCGAGCAGCGGGGACCGGCGGCCCGATCGTTTCACCCGTGCGGGATGCGCAACATGAACGTCGTCGAGGTCAATCGTGGCACGTCGCCGGTCATCCTCGGCCTGCCGCATACCGGGACCGACCTCCCGGACGACATCAGCGCCTGCCTAAACGAGGAAGGCCTGAAGCTTCGCGATACGGACTGGCACATCGACCGGCTCTACGAGGGCCTGCTGCCGCAGGCGACCAGCGTCCGCGCGACCTTTCACCGCTACGTCGTCGACGCCAATCGCGACCCGGGCGGGGCAAGTCTCTATCCGGGGCAGACGACCACGTCGCTGGTGCCGCTGACGAATTTCGACAACCAGCCGCTCTGGCGGGACGGCAGGGAGCCCGACGACGGGGAGATCGCGCGGCGCGTGGCGCTGTTCCACGCGCCGTACCACGAGGCGCTCGCCGCCGAGATCGACCGCGTCAGGACGCTCCACGGCGCCGTCATCCTTTACGACTGCCACTCGATCCGTTCCGAGATCCCGTACCTCTTCGAGGGGCGCCTGCCGGATTTCAACATCGGCACCGATGGCGGGCGCACCTGTGATCCGCTGGTGGAACTGGCGGCGCGCGCGGTCTGCGAGACGGCGGACAACTACACCAGCGTCCTGAACGGGCGCTTCCGCGGCGGCTGGACGACCCGCCACTACGCCGCTCCCGCCCAGGGGATCCACACCATCCAGATGGAACTCGCCCAGGCGACGCATCTGGCGAGCGAGGCGCCGCCCTTCGCCTATGACGAAACACGCGCGGCACGCCTGCGCCCCGTTCTTTCCGACCTTCTGCGCCGTCTGGAAGGGCTGGCGCCCGCGCTGAAAGGCTGAACCGATGACGCTTCCCGACCGCCGCCATAACGCCCGTACCGTCCGGGCCCCCCGCGGAACCGAGCTCTCGGCGAGAAGCTGGCTGACCGAGGCGCCCCTGCGCATGCTGATGAACAATCTGGACCCGGAGGTCGCCGAGAACCCCAACGAACTGGTGGTCTATGGCGGCATCGGCCGGGCGGCGCGCACCTGGGACGATTTCGACCGGATCACCGCGGCGCTGCGGACGCTGGCGGAGGACGAGACGCTGCTGGTGCAGTCCGGCAAGCCGGTGGGCGTCTTCCGCACCCACAAGGACGCGCCGCGCGTCCTGATCGCCAATTCCAACCTGGTGCCGCACTGGGCGACCTGGGACCATTTCAACGAGCTCGATAAGAAGGGGCTGGCCATGTACGGCCAGATGACAGCCGGCTCGTGGATCTACATCGGCACGCAGGGCATCGTGCAGGGCACCTACGAGACCTTCGTGGAGGCCGGGCGCCAGCATTACGGCGGTGACCTGACGGGCAGGTGGGTGCTGACCGGCGGGCTCGGCGGCATGGGCGGTGCGCAGCCGCTGGCGGCGGTGATGGCCGGGGCCTGCTGTCTGGCGGTCGAATGCAATCCGGACTCGATCGATTTCAGGTTGCGGACCCGCTATGTCGACGAGAAGGCGGAGACGCTGGACGAAGCGATGGCGATGATCGAGCGCTGGACGGCGGCCGGCGAAGCCCGGTCGGTCGGGCTGCTCGGCAACGCCGCGGAGATCCTGCCCGAGATGGTCCGGCGCGGCATACGCCCGGACATCGTCACCGACCAGACCTCGGCGCATGACCCGGTGAACGGCTACCTGCCGGCCGGCTGGTCAATGGCCCAATGGCGAGCCCGGCGCGAGAGCGATCCGAAGTCGGTCGAGCGGGCGGCGCGGGCCTCGATGCGTACGCATGTCGAGGCGATGCTGGCGTTTCATCAGGCCGGCGTTCCGACGCTCGATTACGGCAACAACATCCGGCAGGTCGCCAAGGACGAGGGGCTGGAAAACGCCTTCGATTTTCCGGGATTCGTGCCGGCCTATATCCGCCCGCTGTTCTGCCGCGGCATCGGCCCGTTTCGCTGGGCGGCGCTTTCCGGTGATCCGGAAGACATCTACCGCACCGACGCCAAGGTGAAGGAGATCCTGCCGGACAACCTGCACCTGCACCGCTGGCTCGACATGGCGCGCGAGCGCATCGCCTTCCAGGGACTGCCTGCGCGCATCTGCTGGGTGGGGCTCGGCGACCGCCACCGGCTGGGCCTCGCCTTCAACGAGATGGTCCGGACCGGGGAGTTGAAGGCACCCGTGGTGATCGGGCGCGATCATCTGGATTCCGGGTCGGTCGCCTCGCCGAACCGCGAGACCGAAGCGATGAAGGACGGCTCCGACGCGGTGTCCGACTGGCCGCTGCTGAACGCGCTGCTCAACACCGCCTCCGGCGCCACATGGGTGTCGCTGCATCACGGCGGCGGGGTCGGCATGGGCTTCTCGCAGCACGCCGGCATGGTGATCTGCTGCGACGGGTCGGAGGATGCCGACCGGCGCATAGAGCGGGTTCTGTGGAACGACCCGGCGACGGGGGTCATGCGTCACGCGGACGCGGGCTACGACGAGGCGCTCGCCTGCGCCCGCGAGAGCGGGCTGAACCTGCCGTCGATCCTGGGATGAGGGCGGTGGCCGGCGGAGTCTGGCGGCTTTCCCGCCGCCCCGCGTGACTGCCTTACAGCGTCAGGCGTTCTGCTGCCGGCCCGTCAGTCGATGAACCTGACCGGGATGCCGGTCTCCACCAGCCGTGCCAGTTCTTCCGCGTCCCAGTTCGTCAGCCGTACGCAGCCGTGGGATGCCGTCTTGTCGATTTCCGCCGGCTCGGCCGTTCCGTGGATGCCGTAGGTCGGTTTGGAGAGATCGATCCAGACGGTTCCCACCGGGTTGTTGGGACCCGCGGCGAGCGTCAGAACCTCGTCGTTGTCGCCCTGCTGGAAGTTCTCGTCCGGCCGATACGTGTAGGTCGGATCGATGGCGATCGCCTCGACCTCGTGCGTACCTTCGGGTGACGGATTTTCTTCACTGCCGATCGTCGCCGGGTAGGCAAGTATCAGATCGTCGCTGTCGTTGTAGGCGCGCAACTGGGCGCCGCTCTTGTCGGCCTCTATCCGTGCGATCGTGCCGGTGGTGCGTGGCTCTCCGATGTCGGCGACGACGATGGTGGTGCCTTCGCTCATCTCCTTGCCCTCGTTCAGGGCGTTGAACAGCTCGACGTCGAGGTGGTGACGTTCCGCCAGCATCTCTTCGATGCTGGTGAAACCGAGGGCGTCGAGTTCGGCACGCTTGGCGTAGTCGTCCGGAATCTCTTCGAGGAATTCGGTTCCGGCATCGTCGGCGGTGATCTGGTAGTCGACGAGCAGCTCCGCATCCTCGTCGCCGCCGAGCTTCCTCCAGACTTCCTCGTCGAGCTCACCATCGACGGGAAGATCGTTGATCTTCTCGAATGTCGAGACTGCCTTGCTGAGGTTCTCGCCTTCGTATCCATCAATGACGCCCGGCGACACATCGGCCCTGTCGAGCAGGATCTGCGCCTTCAGGACGACCGGGTCTGGCTCGCCGCCCGTACTGCCGAGGTTCGCCAATTCGGCGTTGTTGACGTCCGATTTGGAGATCGACGCGGCGAGGGCGGGCAACGCACAAGACGCCATCATCAAGGTCGTGAGACAGGCTCTGGAAAAATTGCTCACATCGGTCTCCTGCTGCCGCTGATCTGTCGGTCGAGATCCCACGCAGCTTCTACGCAGGAAAAAAAGGGGCGGTCGAAACGACCGCCCCTCCCGTCTCTCGCTCCTTAGAGCGTGTTGAACTCGACCTCGTCGGTGGTCTCGTACTCGCGACCCGTCGAGGGATCGAAGTTCGCCATCGCGTCGATGTCTTCCTCCGTCATGCCGCGGAGGACGATCTCGTCACCGCGCATCGACATGGAGTCGAGCGGAAGGGCAACCTCGTCCTGGCCGATGCCCAGGAAGCCGCCTTCCGCCAGGATGGCGTAGGTGCGGTCGCCGATCAGGACCAGGCTTTCGATCTCGCCCAGATCTTCACCCTGCAGATTGACGACGTCGCGACCGACGATGTCGGAGACCACGACCGTCGTAGCGGCACCAGCGGCCACGGGCTCGCCCGTCGTGCGGAGGCTGGCATACTCGTCGTCGGTTGCGACGGCTGCAGCACCCTGCTGCGCGGCGGCCTGCTGATCCATCTCCTCGTACTGGATGTTCGGCTCACCCGTCTGGTTGTACTGGATCTGCGGCTCGCCGGCGTCTTCGAACTCGACGACGGGCTCGGCCTGCTCGTAACGAACGACCGGCTGGGCTTCCTCGATGTTCACGACAGCTTCCCCGCCACCTTCCTGGCGGACAACCGGCTGACCGGGCTCGATGGCGACGTTCGCCTGGCCTTCATCTTCGACCGCGACCGAAGGTGCCTCGACGCCGATCTGCGGCTCGGGCTGCGTGACGCTGACGTCGGGCTGCGCCTGACGAACCGAAACCTGCGGCTGCGCCGTGGAGACGGCGACATCGGGCTCCGGCATCCGCACGATGATTTCCGGCTGCGGCTGATCGATGGTGATCGTCGGACGCGGCATCTGCACCCGGATCGTCGGCTGCTGCTGACGGACGATGATCTCCGGCTGCCCCTGCTGGACGGAAACCTGTGGCTCCGGCTGCGTCACGGATACCTGCGGGTCGGCCTGGTCGACGACCACGTTCGGCTCGGGCTGCGTCACCACGATGCGGCCACCCGTGGCGCTCAAGTCGGCGCCCTCGTTCTCCTCGAGAGCACTCTGCGCTTCGACAAGCCAGGGCTCGCAAACCACCGGATCACCCGCGGCGATGACGTCGCGCGCACCGACGACGAACTCTTCGTTGAAGAGCTCGGCGTTTTCCTCGTTCAGGACGCGCAGTTCGTCACACGCGGCGACCATCTCGGTCTCCGTCTGTGCCGAAGCGGTCGAAATCAGCGCGGTCGTGCCGAGCAGCGACGCCGCCATGACAGATGTAAGGCGAAAGTTCATCGGAATATTCCCTTTCTTGTTGGGTGATGACTGGAAAAGGGAGTGGCCGGCGGAACGGTTCCGAAAAAGCCCCAATTAATTCGCGGCCTCTGTAAAAAAATACTATAACAGACTGATTTTTAACGGCGATCGAGCATCGAAGGGAAAGCGGCGCATTTGCGGCTTCCGATGTTCCATGATGCTGTCAGTGAGCACTATACATCCTATGGCCACACTCTTTAGCCAGGAACATATGTTGTTCTATTACCGCAGCCACCATGCGCCGACGTCTACTGTCGCTGATCAAGAAGAAGCTGGGAGAGATCAAGAGGAAGTTGTGAGCTTCGGAGGCGGGCGACCACTGCGCGCGGCGCGCCCAGGCGCATGAGAAAGCGGTACCCGAGGCCGGTCGAGGGCGGGCGAATCCGAGCCGGACCTCTGACGTCCGGGCGACCATTGGCGGCATGCTCGACGGGTTGCTAGCTCGCCTGCCGACGCCGAAAAAACCGGTCTCGAAGATCGCTGATGATGGAGTGGATGGTGGGCGCGACAGGGATTGAACCTGTGACCCCCTCGGTGTGAACGAGGTGCTCTCCCGCTGAGCTACGCGCCCCGACCGCAGCGCGACGCTGGCGGCAAGGTGCCGGGGATATAGAGCCCGGACAGGCCGCTCGTCAACAAGCGCTTGCGCGCGCCGCGCTGGTTCACGGGCCCGCCCGTCTCGCGCTCGACATCGTAAGCCGCGCGAACGGCGCGTCGAGGCGGGCATAGTCGTCGATCACTACGGTTGCGCCCGCCCGCGCATCGGGATCCGGCGCGTAGCCGAAGTCGACAAGGACGGATGCGATACCTGCCGCGCGGGCGGCGCTGATGTCGGTGATCGTGTCGCCGATCATGATTGCGCGGGCGCCGACGCCGCCACTGCGCTCGATCGTGCCGGTGAGGTGGATCGGGTCCGGCTTGCGACGGGCGAAGGTGTCGGCGCCGCAGATTGCCGCGAAGCGGGCGCCGAGCCCCAGTTCGGACAGGAGCAGAACGGCGAGACGCTCGTGCTTGTTCGTGCAGATCGCCAGCGCGAAACCCTCCGCGGCCAAGCGGTCCATCGCGTCGGCGGCTCCCGGGAAGGGGCGGGAATGCACGGCTATGTGGCGCTCGTAGTGGTCGAGAAAGCGCGCGAGCTGCTCGGCTTCCTCGTCCTCGCCAAGGACGCGGCCGTCCCGGCGATAGGCTTCGCGCAGCATCACCCGCGCGCCGTGCCCGGCGTGGGGGCGCACGAGGTCGAGCGGTACCGCGGCCATGCCGGCCGCCGCCAGGCAGTGGTTGAGGCTGGCAGCAAGATCCGGCGCGGTATCGACGAGGGTGCCGTCGAGATCGAAAACGGCGACTTCCGTCATGCCAGGCTTCCCCTCACGCTGGTCGCCGCGACCAGGCGGCGGCATCGCTCTGGCGGGCCCGGCCCGCTGCGTCAAGTCGTCGGCCCGGCGTCGACACCTTGGCCGAGACCGGATAGACGGTGCGGCACAAGGCAAGCGACGGGACCGACATGGCGGACATGCAGGAACTGAAGAGGCAGGCGGCCGAGGCGGCGCTGGACCGGGTCGAGGACGGCATGCGGCTCGGCATCGGCACGGGGTCGACGGCCGAGGCGTTCATCCGACTGCTGGCGCAGCGGGTTGCGGGCGGCCTCGACGTCGTCGGCGTGACGACGTCAGAACGCTCCGAGGCTCTGTGCCGCGAGCTCGGCGTCCGGACCGAGACGCTGGAAGCGGTGCCGCAGCTCGACCTGACGGTGGACGGGGCCGACGAGCTGGATGGGAAGCTGCGCCTCGTCAAGGGCGGCGGCGGCGCGCTGCTCCGCGAGAAGATCGTCGCCGCCGCTTCGGACCGGATGCTGGTGATCGCGGACGCATCGAAGAAGGTCGACATGCTCGGCGCGTTTCCGCTGCCCATCGAGATCAACGGCTTCGGCCTCATGGCGACGTTCCTGGCGATCCAGAATGCGGCACGGGCGATGGAACTCGCGCCGGAGATGACGCTGCGCCGCGCTGGCGACCAGCCGTTCATCACCGACAGCGGGCATCTGATCCTCGATGCATCGTTCGGCCGCATTCCCGATCCAGAAGCCCTCTCCGCGGCGCTGCACGCCGTGCCAGGAGTCGTCGAGCACGGGCTGTTCCTGGGGCTGGCGAGCGAAGCCATCCTGGCGTCGCCGGACGGCATCGCCATACTGAAGCCATGACGTTCGTCTGCCCGCAGCGGCCTTGTCAGGCGATGCGGTGATCCAATAGACCGGGCGCGAACGTAAAATGCGGACGCCGCAGCTCCCGCGCCCGATCGGCACCGGGATCAGAAGGCCGACCGGCTCGTTCCTGCCGCGGTGAACCGAACAAAGCGGATGCAGCCCGAGCGGGAGCATCGCCAACCAACGGAGACTGACGCTTGATGATCTTCAGCGAACTGACGCGCCGGGGCCTTGTTGCGGCTGCCGCCTTCGCGCTGATGGGGCCGGCATCGGCGCTGGCGCAGGAGTTTACCGACTCGCACATCGCCGCCGCCCGCGACGCGATCGCCGCCATCGACGCGACGGAGCAGTTCGACAACATCCTGCCCAATGCGGCTACCCAGATGAAGGCCGAGCTGATCCCCAACAATCCGGACCGCCAGAACGAGATCTCGGACATGGTGGACGAGCGGGCGATCGAGTTGGCGCCCCGGCGCGGTGCGCTCGAGGCGGAAGTCGCGCGGGTCTACGCCAATCTCTTCACCGAGGAGGAACTGCGCGCCATCGCCGACTTCTACCAGTCCGAGCCAGGCCAGAAGCTGATCGCGCAGGGACCGGCGGCGACCCGGGACATGCTTCAGGCGGCCCAGGTCTGGAGCAACGGCATCGAGCGCGACCTCCGGCGCAGCGTCATCGAGGGCATGAACGAGCTTTACGGCACGGCGGAGCCTGCCGAGGGGGCGGCCCCGGCCGATCCGGCGGCGCCCGAAACGCCGCAATAGGAACGGGTGCCGGCTTGAGCGCAACAGGGTACGACTACGATCTCTTCGTCATCGGCGGCGGTTCCGGCGGTGTCCGCGCGGCGCGCCGCGCGGCGATGCTCGGCAAGCGGGTCGCCATCGCGGAGGAGTACCGCTTCGGCGGCACCTGTGTGATCCGCGGATGCGTGCCCAAGAAGCTCCTCGTCTATGCCTCTCAGTTTTCGGAGGCATGGGAGGACGCGCAGGGCTATGGCTGGCACTTCGGGGAGCGCCGCTTCGACTGGTCGCAGCTGATCGCCAACAAGGACCGCGAGATCGAGCGGCTCGAGGGCATCTATCGCGCCAATGTCGAGAAGACCGGGGCCCAGATCCTGGAGTCCCGCGCGATCATTGAGGGGCCGCACGAGATCCGGCTGCTGGCCAGCGACAAGGTGGTGACGGCGGACAAGATCCTGATCGCTACCGGCGGGCGCCCCAACCCGTTTCCCGACCTGCCCGGCGCCGAGCACTGCATCACCTCCGAGGAAGCGTTCCATCTCGACCGGCTGCCCCGGTCCGTGGTGATCCTGGGCGGCGGCTACATCGCCGTCGAGTTCGCCAACATCTTCCTCGGCCTCGGCGTCCAGACGACACTGGTCTATCGCGGCCAGGAGATCCTGCAGGGCTTCGACGACGACCTGCGCCACGGGCTGCACCAGGCGATGAAGCACAAGGGCATGTCCGTCCGGTGCCGCGACACGCTGGTCGAGGTCGTGCAGAAGCCGGACGGGCGCTTCGAGGCCCATTGCGAGAGCGGCGACGTCCTCGATGCCGACGAGGTCATGCTGGCGATCGGCCGCAAGGCGAATACCGAGAATCTCGGCTGCGAAAAGGCCGGGGTCGAGCTGGACAAGCGCGGCGGGGTGATCGTCGACGAGTTTTCCCGCACGACCGCCGAGAATATCTTCGCCGTCGGCGACGTGACGCATCGCGTCCAGCTGACGCCGGTCGCGATCCACGAGGCGATGTGCTTCGTCGAAACCGCCTTCCGGGACAATCCGACCCGGCCGGACTACGACACGATCGCCACTGCGGTATTCTCGCAGCCAGAGATCGGCACGGTCGGGCTGACGGAAGCCGCCGCTGCCAAGACCTTCGACGAGATCGAGATCTACAAGGCCACCTTCAAGCCGCTGAAGAACACGCTTTCGGGCCGTGACGAGCGGACCATGATCAAGCTCGTCGTGGATGCTGCCAGTCGCAGGGTCGTGGGCGCCCACATCCTCGGTCCCGATGCCGGCGAACTCACCCAGGTGCTCGGCATCGCCGTCAAGGCCGGCGTGACCAAGGACCAGTTCGACGCCACCATGGCCGTGCATCCGACCGTCGCGGAAGAACTCGTGACCATGTACGAGCCGAGCTATCGCCTGCGGAACGGCGAGCGTATCGCGGCCTGACCGGCCGTGGTCAGATCTCCGGGGGAACGGTCCCGGCGATCAGGAAATCGGCGACCGGCTTCCATAGCGAGGAGCGCTGATTGCGCCGGAAGAACCCGCTGTGGCCGATGGCCGGCTGACCTTCCGGCGGCGCCACCCACCTCTCGGCGAGATCCGCGTTCGGAAAGTGCCGCAGCAGCGCCGACACGGCGGCGGGCGTGCCCCAGGGATCGTCGGCGATGCCGACCGACAGAAGCGGCAGCCGCACGTCGGCGAAGCGCGCGCTCTCCGCCACTGCCGGATCGTCGAAGAAGAACGCCTCGCGCCGGCACCACCGCGCCCAGTCGCGGAA
>DASYHY010000134.1:0-6258 GCA_036252795.1 Aurantimonas sp.
TCCTTCGGCTTCTGCGGGTCGCCCATGTCGACATTGATCGGGACGACGGCGAAGTCCGGCCCGCCCTCGTCGCGCTCCAGCGCGTCGAGCGCCGGCATCTCCTGGCGGCAGGGCCCGCACCAGGTCGCCCACAGATTGACCAGCAGGGTGCGGCCGGCGAAATCGGCGAGGCTCGCCGGATTGCCGTCGCCGTCCTCGAACGCGATCGCCGAGACGTCGAAGGGCGTCTCCAGCGGCTGCACCGCCGCGACCTCGCCGCGGGCGCGATCGTCCAGCGCCGCCGACAGCGTCTCGTCGAGCGGGCAGGCTGCCGCGACTTCGTTGCCAGATCCCGTCTCGCTCACGTATAGGACGGCTCCCCCCGCAGCGAGGCCGCCCAACAGCGCCACCGCCGCGACGAGACCCAGCCGCCGCCCGTTCGAGACCTTCGGTGTTTCGTCGGACATGTCGTCGAGAGCCTTTCGGGATTCCATGAGCGATAAGATCAGCAACGAGATGTGGGGCGGCCGTTTCGCCTCGGGGCCCGCCGCGATCATGGAGGAGATCAACGCGTCGATCGATTTCGACAAGCGTCTATATGGCGAGGATATCGACGGATCGAAAGCCCATGCGACAATGCTGGGCGCGCAAAGCATCATCACGGCCGAGGACGCGGCCCTGATCTGCGAGGGGCTCGAGCAGATCCGCGCCGAGATCGCCGCCGGCAGCTTCGCCTTCTCGCGCCAGCGCGAGGACATCCACATGAATGTCGAGGCGCGGCTCGCCGAGCTGATCGGGCCCGCCGCCGGGCGCCTGCACACGGCGCGCTCGCGGAACGACCAGGTGGCGGTGGATTTCCGCCTGCACGTGAAGTCGGCGCTCGGCTCGCTGGCGGCGGCGCTGGAGGCATTCATCGGCGCGCTGCTCGACAAGGCGGATGAACATGCCGGCACGGTGATGCCCGGCTTCACCCATCTCCAGGTGGCGCAGCCGGTGACATTCGGCCATCACTGCCTCGCCTATGTGGAGATGGCGGCGCGCGACCTGTCGCGCTGCCGCGACGCGCTCACGCGCCTCGACGAATGCCCGCTGGGCGCCGCCGCGCTCGCCGGCACCGGCTTTGCGATCGACCGGCACGCGACCGCGGAAGCCCTGGGATTTCGGGAGCCGACCCGCAACTCGCTGGATTCGGTGTCGGACCGCGATTTCGCGCTGGAGTTCCTGTCGATCGCGGCGATCTGCGCCACGCATCTGTCGCGCCTCGCCGAGGAGATCGTCATCTGGTCGACGCCGCAATTCGGCTTCATCCGGCTGTCGGACGCGTTCTCCACCGGTTCCTCGATCATGCCGCAGAAGCGCAATCCGGACGCGGCGGAACTGGTGCGCGCCAAGCCCGGCCGCATCAACGGCGCGCTGATCTCGCTGCTGACGGTGATGAAGGGCCTGCCGCTGACCTATTCGAAGGATATGCAGGAGGACAAGGAGCAGGTCTTCGACGCGATCGACTCGCTGTCCCTGGCGCTGGCGGCCGCCACCGGCATGGTCCGCGACATGACGGTCGACGTCGCGGCGATGCGCCGCGCCGCCGGGCACGGCTATGCCACGGCCACCGACCTCGCCGACTGGCTGGTGCGCGAGGCGGGCCTGCCGTTCCGTGAGGCGCATCACGTGACCGGACGGGCGGTGGCGGCGGCCGAGGAGCGCGGCGCGGGCCTGGAAGACCTGCCGCTCGCCATCCTGCAGGCGATCGATCCGCGCATCACGGACGCGGTGTATTCGGTGCTCGGCGTCGATGCGTCGGTGGAGAGCCGCACGAGTTTCGGCGGCACGGCGCCGGACAATGTCCGCACGCAGATCGCCTACTGGCGCGAGCGCCTCGGGCAGGGCGGGCGATAGTCGCGAGCGGGTGGTGATTTCTTCGCCGGGAACGGCTATCACGGCGGTGGCAAAGTGCCACAATCGGCAGCGGACAGCGCGGGCATGGGCGACATGACGGATCGATCGAGGCGGGCGGCGGCAGTCGTCCTGATCATGGCGGGCGCCGCGCTTCTCGGCGGCTGCGGCGTCAAGAACATGCCGGTCGCGCCGGCGTCGGGCCAGACGCCGGACGTCGTCACCGACGGGCAGGCCGCGGGCGGCTCGTCGGTCCTCGGCGACGGCGATGCGGCGTCGACCGTGCGCAGCCAGCGTATCTCCTCGGTCCAGAACGACAACATGGTCAGCGCGGCGGAAATCACCCGCAATTCCCCGGCCGCCGGCTCCAGCTTCATCCTCGATCCGCTGCTGAACTGAGCGCCGCCCGGCGCTTCCGCCTTTCCCAGCCCAGGCAACATGAATCATTTCGAGATCCGGGACGGCGCCCTCTTCGCCGAAGCCGTGGCCGTGGAGCGCATCGCGCATGACGTCGGCACGCCGTTCTACTGCTATTCCACCGCCACGCTGACGCGCCACTACGAGGTGTTCACACGGGCCTTCGCCGACATCGACGCGCTGGTCTGCTACGCGATGAAGGCGAACTCCAACCAGGCGGTGCTGGCGACGCTGGCGCGGCTCGGGGCCGGCGCCGACGTCGTGTCGGGCGGGGAATTGCTGCGCGCCCTGCGGGCCGGCATCGCGCCGGAGAAGATCATGTTCTCCGGCGTCGGCAAGACGATTCCGGAGATCGACCTGGCGCTGGCGGCCGGCATCTTCTGCTTCAACGTCGAGTCCGAGCCCGAACTGGAAACGATCGCCGCCCGGGCGGTGGAAGCGGGGACGATCGCGCCGGTCTCCTTCCGGATCAACCCGGATGTCGACGCCCGCACCCACGCGAAGATCTCCACCGGCAAGAAGTCCGACAAGTTCGGCATCGCCTTCGACCGCGCCATGGACGTCTACGACCGGGCGCGGGCACTGCCGGGCGTCGCGGTATGCGGGATCGACATGCATATCGGCAGCCAGATCATCGAAATGGAGCCGTTCGACCAGGCGTTCGGCCGGCTGGCCGGGCTGGTGCGGCGGCTGCGGGAAGCCGGCCATTCGATCAGCCATGTCGATCTCGGCGGCGGGCTCGGCGTGCCGTACCGGCGCGACAATGCGCCGCCGCCCGAACCCGATGCCTATGCCGAGATCGTCAAGCGCCACGTGCGCGACCTCGATTGCCAGGTGGTGTTCGAGCCCGGCAGGCTGATCGCCGCCAATGCCGGAATCCTCGTCGCGCGGGTTCTTTACGTGAAGGAGACCGGGGACAAGGCGTTCCTCATCGTCGACGCGGCGATGAACGACCTGGTGCGCCCGACGCTCTACGACGCGTGGCACGACATCCATCCGGTGGTCGAGCGGGCGGACGGGCGGCGCATGGTCGCCGACGTCGTCGGGCCGGTCTGTGAGAGCGGCGACTTCTTCGCAAGGGACCGCGAGATGCCGGCCGTGGAGGCGGGGGACCTCGTCTATCTCTCCTCGGCCGGCGCCTATGGCGCGGTGCAGTCGGGAACCTACAATTCACGGCCGCTGATCGCCGAGGTGCTGGTCCGGGAGGACGAGTTCTTCCCCGTCCGTCCGCGCCAGACCATCGACGAGCTGATCGCGCTGGACCGGCTGCCGCCCTGGCTCGACGACACGGCGTGACCGCCGTCGCGCCGGCTTCACAGATGCGTCAGTCGCCTCGTCTTCGCCTCAAAAACTGTTAAGCTTCTCAGGTCTTACGAGGAACGAGAGCTGGCCATGACGCAGGACGACCGGCGCAAGGACGCCACGCTGCCCGGGCGGCTCGCCCTGACGCGCAGGCTCTCCCGCGCCGCCCTCGTCGTCGAGAGGGCCTGGCCCTTGCTGCTGGCGCTGGCCTGCGTCGCCGCGTTGTTCCTCACCCTTTCCTGGTTCGGCCTGTTCGCCGCCATGCCTTTCGCCGGGCGGGCCCTCGTGCTCGCGGCGCTGGCAGCGGCGACGCTCGCCGCGCTGTGGCGGAACCGCGGCCTTCGGCTGCCGCGCGACGAAGAGGTCGACGCGCGGATCGAGCTGGTCAGCCGGCTCCAGCACCAGCCGCTGCGCGCCCAGGACGATCGTGCCGTGACGGCCGACCCGTTCGCCTTGGCGCTGTGGCACGAGCACCAGCGCCGCATGGCGGCCCAGCTGCGCCATCTCAGCGGCGGATCGCCGCGGACCCAGACCGAGCGGCTCGATCCGTTCGGCCTTCGGGCGATGGTCGCGCTGCTCTTCGTCACCGCCTTCGCCTTCTCCTTCGGGCCGGGCGGAGGGCGGGTGCTCGACGCGTTCACGCCGGCGGACGCCGCTGCTACGGTGACGGCGCGGGTCGACGCCTGGGTGACGCCGCCGACCTATACCGGCCAGGCGCCCATCTTCCTGACCGAGGCGGGACCGGCCCGCGAGGGTCCGGTGGTGGTGCCGGAAGGCAGCGTCCTGTCGGTGCGGATCTCCGAGGCCACCGCCGCGGAACTGTCCTTCACCCCCGCACGCGAAGGCGCTGCCGCGGCCATCTTGCCGCCTTCGGGCGACGAGGCGGAGGCGGCCGGTGACGGCGAGACGGTCGCGGCGCCGGCCGGCGGCCCGCAGGAATATGCCCACACGCTCGAGGAAAGCGGCGAGGTCTCGCTCAGTACCGCCTTCTCGACGATGGAGCGCTGGGGCTTCCAGGTGACGCCCGACGCCGAGCCGCTGATCGCCTTCAAGGAGGACCCCTCGGTCAACCGCAACGGCGCGCTGCAGCTCGTCTACGTGGTCAGCGACGACTACGGGGCGCGCAAGGGCCTCGCCGAGATCGTCGTCGAGGAGGAGAACATCGCGGAAGGCGCCCGGCCGCTCGTCGCGCCGCCGGAGATCAACCTCGCGCTGCCGCGCCGGGCGCGCGAGCCGACCGAGGGCCGCACCAACGCCAATCTCACCGAGAGCCCCTATGCCGGCGCGAAGGTGGCGCTGACGCTCGCGGTGACGGACGATGCCGGCCAGACCGGGCGCTCGGAAACCCAACGCCTGACCCTGCCGGAACGCCATTTCAGCAACCCGCTGGCGCGGGCGGTGATCGAGCAGCGGCGGCTTCTTGCGCTGGACGCCGATTCCGCGGGCCGGGTGGTCGACATGCTCGACGCCATCACGCTGCGCGGCGACGAGTTCATCGAGAACCCCACCGACTACCTGGCGCTGACGGCGGTGCGGTCCCGGATCGCCAACGCCTATGACGATGCGGGGCTGCTCTCCTCGGTCGACTTCATGTGGGAGCTGGCGCTGGCCATCGAGGACGGCAATCTGTCGCTGGCCGAGCGCCGGCTGCGCGATGCCCGCGAGCAGCTCGCCGAGGCGCTGGAGAACGGCGCCACCGACGCCGAGATCGACCAGCTGATGCAGGAACTGCGCGAGGCGATGCAGGAATACATGCAGGCGCTGGCCGAGGCGATGCAGAACCAGCCGCCGATGAGCCAGGACCAGATGCAGATGGGCGACATCCAGGAGATCCGCCCGCAGGATCTGGAGCGGATGATGGACCGGATCGAGGATCTGGCGAAGTCGGGCTCGAAGGAAGCGGCCCAGCAGCTGCTGTCCGAGCTGCAGCAGATGATGGACAATCTCCAGGCGATGCGGCCGGGCCAGCAGCAGCAGGGCGGCGAGCAGAGCGCCATGCAGCAGCAGATGAACAAGATGGGCGAGCTGCTGCAGCGCCAGCAGCAGCTGATGGACCAGACCTTCGACCTCGGCCGCCAGCAGATCCAGCGCCAGCAGCAGGGTCAGCAGGGTCAGCAGGGCGAGCAGGGTGAGCCGCAGCAGGGCCAGCCCGGCCAGCAGGGCGAGCCGATGACGGCCGAACAGATGCAGGAGATGATGCGCCAGCTGCAGGAGCAGCAGGGCCAGCTCCAGCAGGAGCTGGAGGCCATGCAGCAGGAACTCGAGGGCATGGGCATGGAGCCCTCGGACGGCTTCGGCGAGGCCGGCGAGGCAATGGGCGAGGCGGAAGGGGCGCTCGGCGAGGGCGATGACGGCGAAGCCGTCGGCCAGCAGGGCCGGGCGATGGAGGCGATGCGCCGGGGCGCCCAGGACATGATGCAGCAGATGCAGCAGGCGATGCAGCAGGGTCAGCCCGGCCAGCCGGGACAGCCCGGGCAGGGCCAGATGGGCCAGGGCTTCAACGGCATGCAGCAGCGCTCCGGTCGCGATCCGCTGGGTCGGCAGCGGCAGACCCAGGGGCCGGATTTCGGGCAGGACGTCGGCGTGCCGGACGAGATCGACACGCAGCGGGCGCGCGAGATCCTCGACGCCATCCGCGAGCGGCTCGGCGACAATCTGTCGCCGCAG
>DASYHY010000135.1:0-4495 GCA_036252795.1 Aurantimonas sp.
GCGGGAGCGCCGCGGCCTGTGGCGATAGAACTCCGTGTGCTCGCCGCCGCGCTTAGCCCTGTGCCACGAGCCGGCCTTCCAGCGCGTCGCGGATCAGCGCCCGCGTCTCGTCGATGCCGTAGAGCGCCACGAAGGAGCCGAAACGCGGCCCCCGCTCCTGCCCAATGAGGATCTGGTAGAGCGCCTGGAACCACTCGCCGGAGACGCCCGGCCCGCCCTGCGGACCGGTCTTCTTCAGATCCTGGTAGCGCTCAATCGGGCGGGCGACGTCGAGCAGCGCATTCTGGATGGCCTCGCCGTCCGAGTCCTCCGGCAGCGAAGCGAGCTTGGCCTCCAGCGCTTCCAATGCCGCCCGTTCCACCTCGTCGGGAAGCCGGAACACCTTGTTCGGGCGGACGAAGTCCTCGTAGTACCGCAGCGCGTAACCGACCAGCCGATCGAGTTCCGGATCGCTTTCCGCCGTCACGCCCGGTGCATGGCGCGTGATGTAGCCCCACAGGGTCGCGCTGTTCGCCGCATGGGATGCGGAGACCAGGTTGAGCAGCATGGCGAAGGGCACCGGCACCGCCCGCTCCGGCGGATGCCCGTCATGGATGTGCCAGACCGGGTTCTGCAGCCGCTGCCGCCAATCCTGGCGCTGATAGGCGGAAACGAACTGGTAGTACTCGTCCGCGGCCTTCGGGATCACGTCGAAGAACAGCCGCTTCGCCGCCTTCGGCTTGCCGAACATGTAGAAAGCGAGACTTTCCGGCGAGGCATAGGCGAGCCACTCGTCGATGGTGAGGCCGTTCCCCTTCGACTTGGAGATCTTCTGGCCCTTCTCGTCGAGGAACAGCTCGTAGTTGAAGCCCTCGGGCGGCAGCCCGCCCAGCGCCCGGCAGATGCGCGAGGACAGCATGACGGAATCGATCAGGTCCTTGCCCGCCATCTCGTAATCGACGCCGAGGGCCGTCCAGCGCAGAGCCCAGTCTGCCTTCCACTGGCATTTCACCGCGCCGCCCGTGACGGTGGTCTCGACCCGCTCGCCGGTTCGCGGATCCAGATAGGCGATCATCCCCCGCTCGAGGTCGCGGTCCACCATCGGCACCTGCAGCACCACGCCGGTCTGCGGATCGACGGGCAGGAACGGCGAGTAGGTTTCCCGACGCTCCGGCCCGAGCGTCGGCAGGATGATCTCCATGACCTCGTCATAGGCTGCGAGCATGGTCAGCAGGGTCGCGTCGAAGCGGCCGGACGTATAGTACTCGGTGGCGGAGGCGAATTCGTAGTCGAAGCCGAAGCGGTCGAGAAACGCCCGGAGCCGGGCGTTGTTGGCAGCGCCGAACGAGGCATGCTCGCTCGAGAACGGGTCCGGCACCCGGCTCAGCGGCCGGCCAAGATACGCCAGCATCATCTCGCGGTTCGGCACGTTGTCGGGCACCTTGCGCAGGCCGTCCATGTCGTCGGAGAAGCACAGGAGCCGCGTCGGCACCGTATCCTCGGTCAGCACCCGGAAGGCGTGACGAACCATCGAGGTGCGGGCGACCTCGCCGAACGTGCCGATATGCGGCAGGCCGGACGGGCCGTAGCCGGTCTCGAACAGCACCTCGCCCGGCATCCCCTTCGCCTCGAACCGCTTGAGGAGCTTGCGCGCTTCCTCAAACGGCCAGGCGTTGGAGGCGAGCGCATCCGCGTGGGAGGGGCGGTCGCCAAGGGGGGCCATCGGGCTCTGCATGGGTCGTCCTTGCTCGGGTTCGGTCCCTCGGGCGTCATCGCCGGCTTTGTCGATGCGGCGAAGGAGCGAGGAGACCGCCCGGTCTAGAAAGAAGCCGCCGGCCCGTCAACAAACCTGCCGGACCGGGGTTGCTGGCCGGCCCGCCTGTCCCTAGATCGCGGAAGGCTGCTTCTGCCGGCGGCCCGCCACCCTCCGACCCGTCCATCCGCTGCCGGATAGGCGCCGTGGCGCCCGTCGGGCCCACCACCAGCATGGAGATGTCCCGATGACCGAACCCGGCCCGCAGGAAGCCTTCGTCCATCTCATGGTGGCGATGGCGACCGCCGACGGCACGATCACCGACAAGGAGCTGCGGGAACTGGGCGACCTGCTGCGGACCCTGCCGGTCTTCGAGGGCTTCGACATGCAGCGGCTGGACGAGATCGCCCGCCATTGCGGCGATCTGCTGGCGCAGGAGGACGGTCTCGACAGGATCATCGCCAACGTCATCGCCGCCGTGCCGCCCCGGCTCTACGAGACCGCCTACGCCCTCGCCGTCGAGGTGGCGGCATCCGACGTCGAGGCAACCCAGCCGGAGCTGCGCTTCCTCGAGATGCTGCGCGACAGCTTCGAGCTCGACCGCCTGGTCAGCGGGGCGATCGAGCATTCGGCCCGCGTGCGCTACCGGCGCCTCTGACGGCGCGGCATCAGAACGGGCTGACCGGGAAATAGCGCAGCAGCAGCTCGGAGAACCGGCGCTTCTGGACGATCTGGCTGATCGCATAGTCGATGGCCTGCGCCAGTTCCACATCGTTGGGCGCAACGGCGATCGCCAGCCCCTCCCCCAGATACCTGTCGGAGAAGAACGGCCCGTCGGAGAACATGCAGCAGGCCTCCGCGGCGTTGCTCTCCAGCCAGAAGGAGAGGCCGACCCCGTCCCCGAAGAAGGCATCGATGCGGCCTTCCTTGAGGGCGGCCAGCGCCTCGTTGCGCGTCGGAAAGTCCTGCCGCGCCGCGTCCGGAAAGAACGTGCCCAGCATCGCTGCATGCGCCCCGGCTGCCTCGACGCCCACGGTCCTGCCGGCAAGGGCTTCGGCGATCGGACTTGGAAGCGGCCGGTCCTTGCGGGTGATGAAGCGGGCCGGATAGCGCAGATAGGGCTCTGAGAACGCCAGGCTGGCGCGCGTCGCCGGCGTCATCGCCATGCCCGCCACGATCGCTTCCCCGTCGCCGCGCTGCAGCGCCTCCATGAGGTCGCCGAACGGCATCGCCTCGATCTGGCATCGGGACTGGATGTCGAGTTCCTCGCAGATCGCGCGGACAAGGTCGACGTTGAACCCCGCGAGCCGGGCTCGCTGGTCGAGGAAGTTGAACGGCGGGTAATCCGTCGTCGTCAGGAAGCGTATGCGCTGGCGATTGCCCAGATCCGGCTTGGTCATCCGCTGTCGCTGATCGAAGAAGTTCGGCGTCGCCACCGTTTGCGCCGTGCTTTCCCCGACGCTCGGAAGCAGCAGCAGACAGGACACCCAGACGATACGAATCAACTTTAGCGGGAATTTTTCCCTCATAGGTTAGTTTCCCTTAGGGCAGCGCCCGTTCACGATCATCATGCGCGGCCTGGCCCTCTCCTCGTCGTGCTCCGGTTTTCATCAGGTGGGACCGATGCGCGACGATGTCTCGGATCACCCGGCCATGTCGGGCGGACCTTATGTGCCGGCGGGCCTGCTGTGCAATGGTGCCGCTGCACGCTCCGGCCACTTGCCCCGCCTGGCGGTTCCACCGGCAGCGACGCGTCCCGCCCCGGTGGACGATGCCGCCGCTGTCCTCGGGCTCGAGCCGGCGGTGATCACGCAGGCGCGGCTGGCAGGCCGGTGCAACGGCACCGATCTGGCGACGGAACTCGTCGCCGCCGGCGCCATCGATGCCGGCGTGATGGCGGATCGGATGGCCGCCTGCCTCGCTCTGCCGGTCGAAGCCATCGCCTCCGGCGATCGGATCGTCGGCGTTGCCGCAGGCAGCCGGACGGCACTGCCGAGGCTGGTCAAGACCTGCGACGAGCGGCTCGAGACGCGGATGTTCCTGCTGCCGCGCCCGGAGGGGCTGGCACGCCTTCGCGCCTTTCGCGGCCCGACCGGAGTTTGCCCGCCGTGCCCGCGTCACCACCGAGCGCGACGTCAAGGCGGCACTGGCCCGGCAGAGCGAAGGGCCGCGCCTCGCCGCGGCGACGGAGAGCCTTGCCGCCACGTATCCGCGCCTGTCGGCCCGCGCCGTGCTGGAGCCCGGTCAGGCGGCGCTTCTCACTCTGTTGTCCTGCGGACTCGTGGCCGGCTTGATCCACGCCCCGGCTGCAGCTCTCTGGCTCCTTCACCTTGCCGCAAGCCTGCTCTTCGCCGCGGCGCTGTGCCTGCGCCTGGCGGCGGTTCTCGCCACCGACCGCAGATTGCATCGAGCGGACGAGCCGGCGGGGCCCAAGCCGCTCTATTCGGTCCTCGTCGCGCTTCATCAGGAGGCGGCGGTCGTCGATCGCCTCGTCGGCGCCCTGTGCCGTTTGGACTGGCCGGTCAGCCGGCTCGAGATCAAGCTCGTCTGCGAAGCCGACGACCCGCAGACGATCCGGGCGGTCCGCCAGGCGGTCGGAAACCTCCCGCAGTTCGAGATCGTCCTCGTCCCGCCCGCCCAGCCGCGCACCAAGCCGAAGGCGCTGAACTTCGCGCTGCCGCTCACGGCCGGCGAGTTCCTGGTGCTCTACGACGCGGAGGACGAGCCGCATCCGGCGCAGCTGCGCGAGGCCTATGCGCGCTT
>DASYHY010000136.1:0-21849 GCA_036252795.1 Aurantimonas sp.
CGGATGCTCAGAAGGGCCTCCGCCTCGCCGGGCTCCATCAGCCGCAGCCGGTAGCCCTTCGGCCCCATGCCGCGAAAGGCCTTGCGCCCGGAGCGCGGGCGGGGCGCGGCGGCCATGTCAGGCGTCGTGGCCCTCGACGATGACCATCTCGGCGTCGGCGCAGCGCTGCCGGATCGCCGCCGCCTTCTGGTACTGCTCGCTGTCGTAGCAGGCCTTCGCCGTCTCCACGCTGTCGAACTCGATGACCACGTTGCGCGCCCGCACGGGCCCCTCGAGCGGGACGTGGCGGCCGCCGCGCGCCAGGAAGCGGGCGCCATACTGCTGGAAGGCGGGCGCCGCCGTCGCGACGTAGTCCTTGTACATCTCGGCGTCGTGGACGTCGACGCGCGCGATCCAGTAACCCTTTGCCATCAGCTTCCTCATTCGTTCTGCTCTGGTCGTGTCCCGTCAGGCGGCGGCGCCGAGGACGGCGTCCATCTCTGCCAGGATCGCCTCGGCCGCCTGCCGCGGGTCGGCTGCCTGGACGATCGGCCGCGCCACGACGAGATGCGACGCGCCGGCGACCAGGGCATCGGCCGGGGTCGCCACCCGCTTCTGATCGCCCGCGGCGGCGCCGGCCGGGCGGATGCCCGGCGTGACGATCGCCATGTCCGGGCCGACGAGAGCCCGAAGCGCGGCCGCCTCGGGTGCCGCCGCGACGATCCCGCCCATGCCGATGTCGCGGGCCTGGGAGGCCCTCAACCGCACGAGATCGGCAACGCCGTAGGCGTAGCCCGCCTGCCTCAGGTCGGCGTCGTCGAGCGACGTGAGGACGGTGACGCCGAGCAGCGTCAGTTCGGAGCCGCGAGCAGCCGCGACGGCGGCTTCCATGGCGTGCGGATAAGCGTGGAGGGTCAGCATCGCCGCGCCGAGCCCGGCCGCCGACTCGACGCCCTTCGCGACGGTATTGGGGATGTCGAGCAGCTTCAGGTCGAGGAACACCTTCTTGCCCGCCTGCGTCAGTTCGCGGACCAGTGGCAGGCCCCCGCCATAGGCGAGCTGATAGCCGATCTTGTACCACAGGACCGTCTCGCCCAGCTGCGCGACGATCGTCTCCGCCTCGGCGGCGGTCGAAACGTCGAGCCCGACGATGAGTCTGTCGCGCCCGGATGTCTGCGGATCTGTCATCAATCCTCGGGGTTGAGCGGAATGTCGACCGTCACCGTGGTGCCGGCGGTGTTGGCGTTGACGTCCAGCCGTGCGCCGAGGCCGCGCACCAGCGACACGGTGATGCGCCCCCCAAGGCCCCGCTGCGCCTCTCGCGCTCGCTGCCGGCGCGTCGCCTGCTCGCCGGTTTCGATCACGGCGCTGCCTTCGGCGCCATCGGCCTTGCGGCTCTTTCCCATCGCGTCGGCGAGGTTGCGGGCCGTGTTGGCCTGCAGCTCCGCCCGTGGCTCGATACCGTCGCTGATCGCCTCGACGGTTTCCGCATCGATCGGCGCCGGCTCGCGCGCGCCGCCATAGGGCCAGTTGCTCCCCTCCGGCAGGCCGATCCCGTCGTCGGTCACCGTCATCCTGATCATGTCGGATGACAGCATCTTCAGCCGCGCCTCTACGAGCCCCTCCTCGCGCCCCTCGAACGCGTGCTTGAGCGCGTTGGTCAAGAGTTCGGAGAACAGGAGGCCGACCCTCGCCGCCCGCTCGACGCTGACTTCGATTGCGTCGCAGTCGACATTGACGCGCACCGATCGGCGGCCATCGAGATGGCCGATCGTCGCGGCGATCCGGCTGACATAGGCCCCGAGCGGCAGCCGCGTGGACCGGGCGGAGCCGACGCCCGCTTCGGTCATCTCCTGGTAGAGGAGCTGCAGGCTCTCGATCCGGCGCGCCAGAGCGTGGAACGATTCCTCGCTGGTATTGCTGCGGGCCTGCATGCGGATCATGCCGATGATCATCGCCAGGTGGTTCTTCACCCGGTGCTGGATCTCGCCGAGCGCGGCGTCGATCTCGGCGGCCTCACCGAGCGCGCCGGACTCGCCGAGATCCTCGCCCTCGCTCATGTCGCGCTGGACGCCCAGGAAGCACTGGAGCTTGCCGTCATCGTCGTAGAGCGGCGTGATCATCAGCCGGTTCAGGAATTTGGTTCCGTCGGCGCGATAGTTGACGATGTCGAGCGAGATGTCCTGCTCGTCGCGCAAGGCGTCGCCGATCGCACGAACATGCGCCGGATCGGTCTCGTCGCCCTGCAGGAACCGGCAGTTGCGCCCGATCGCCGCCTCGACGCTGTAGCGCGTGATCTTCTCGAAGGCGGCATTGGCATAGACGATCGGATTGCCGTCCAGATGCGGATTCGTCAGAACCAGTGCCAACGGTACCTTCGCCAGCGCGGCCGCGCTGATCCCGGCGGGCATCGTATCGGTGCCCGCCTGCTCTCTTTGCTGGTGACCCATCGCTCCCCGCAGACGGCCTCGTAGTTGGGCTCGTCGAGCACGACGGCGCGCTGGAACGAACTCGGCCAGTTTAGCGCCTTACATTTTTCCGGCAAGCCAGGCGTTGTTCGTCGGTGGTGGTTGCGACAAATCTGCAACCCTTCCGCGCGTTCTCAGTGGGCCTCTTCCCAGTTCGCGGCCGCCTTCGCGTCCACCTCCAGAGGCACCGACAGATCCACACGGGGGTGCGCAGCCTCTTCCATCACCTGCCGGATGACCGGCAGCGTCGCCGCGACCTCGTCCTCGTCCACCTCGAAGACCAGCTCGTCATGGACCTGCAGCAGCATCCGGGCGGAGAGGCCCGCTGCCGCCAGCGCCGGCTCCATGCGGATCATCGCGCGGCGGATGATGTCGGCGGCGGTTCCCTGGATAGGCGCGTTGATCGCGGCGCGCTCGTTGAAGGCGCGGACTGCCGGATTGGGCGACTTGATGTCCGGATAGTGCACCCGCCGGCCGAACAGCGTCTCGACGAAGCGGTGTTCCTTGGCGAAGGCCTTGGTGGCGTCCATGTAGTCGCGGATGCCGGGAAAGCGCTCGAAGTATCGCTTGATGTAGAGCCCGGCCTCGTCGCGCGGGATCGACAGCTGGTTGGCGAGCCCGAAGGCCGAGATCCCGTAGATGATGCCGAAATTGATCGCCTTGGCACGCCGGCGCACCTCCGCCGGCATTCCCTCCACGGGCACCCCGAACATCTCCGAAGCGGTCATGGCGTGGATGTCGTGGCGCTGGCGGAAGGCGTCCTTCAGCTGCGGGATGTCGGCGATGTGGGCGAGGATGCGCAGTTCGATCTGGCTGTAGTCGGCCGAGACCAGCAGCTTTCCCGGCGGCGCGACGAAGGCGGTGCGGATCGCCCGGCCTTCCTCGGTGCGGATCGGGATGTTCTGCAGGTTCGGCTCGGAGGAGGACAACCGACCCGTCGTCGTCGAGGCCATGGCGTAGCTGGTGTGGATCCGCCCCTCGCGGTCCATGTGCGCCGGCAGGGTGTCGGTATAGGTGCCCTTCAGCTTGCTGAGCTGGCGCCAGTCGACGATGCGGCGGGGCAGCTCGTGGCCTTCGGCGGCGAGTTCCTCCAGCACCTTCACGTCGGTCGACCACTGGCCGGACTTGGTCTTGCGCCCGCCCGGCAGTCCGAGCTTGCCGAACAGGATCTCGCCGAGCTGCTTGGGCGAGCCGGGATTGAAGGTCTCGCCGGCAAGTTCGGCGATTTCGGCCTCCAGACCCGCCAGCTTCTGCGCGAAGCGGCCGGACAGTCGCGACAGGATCTGCCGGTCGGTGGTGATGCCGCGCTCTTCCATGCGCGCCAGCACCGGCACCAGCGGACGCTCCAGGCGCTCGTAGACCGCGGCCATGCCCTCGGCTGCGAGGCGCGGCTTGAGGACCAGCCACAGGCGCAACGTGACGTCGGCGTCCTCTGCGGCGTATTCGGTAACCTTGTCGATCGGGCAGGCGGCGATCGCCCTGGCGCCGCGCCCCGACCCGCACAGCTCCTTGTAGGAGACCGGCTTGTGCCCGAGCAGTCGTTCGGACAGCTCGTCCATGCCGTGGCCCTCGAGCGACGACGAGGCATCGAGGGCGTAGGAGATCAGCATCGTGTCGTCGAACGGCGCCACGGTGATGCCGTGGCGGCGCAGGACCAGATAGTCGAACTTGATGTTCTGGCCGATCTTGAGGATCGACGCATCTTCCAGCACCGGCTTCAGCAGCGCCATCGCATCGGCGAAGGGCACCTGGGGGCCGATCTCGTCCTCGACCTTCCTGTCGGAAAGCAGGTCCGTCTCGCCCGAGGGCGAGACATGGGCGAGCGGCAGATAGGCGGCGCGGCCGGGTCTCGTCGCGAAGGAGACGCCGATCAGGTCGCCGGTCATTGCCGAAAGCGACGAGATCTCCGTGTCGATCGCCAGAACGCCGCCCTGGCGTGCCTCGTCCATCCAGGCCGCCAGCGCGCCGGCGTCGCGGATCGTCACATAGGCACTGCGGTCGAACACGGAACTGGCCGCCGCCGCCCGCCGGCTCTCCGCCAGACCCGCCGGCGTGAAGGGCAGATGCGCCGTTCCCGACGCGGCGACCTTCACGGTCGCGGCGGGGTCGAGGTCGGGACCGCGGGCCGGGCCGTCGACGGCGATCTCCGCCCGCGACACCTCGCTGGCGTCGGTCCCCAGCTGTGCCGCGACGCGCCGCGTCAGGGTGACGAACTCCATCGCCTTCAGGAAGGAAACGAGTTTCTCGCCATCCGGCTCGTGGATGAACAGATCGTCGAGCGGCACGTCGAGCGGGGTGTCGCAGTCGAGCGTCACCAGTTGCTTCGACAGGCGCGCCTGATCGGCGAAGGCGATGAGGTTCTCCCGCCGCTTCGCCTGCTTGATCTCGCCGGCCCGGGCGAGCAGCGTCTCGAGATCCCCGTATTCCTCGAGCAGTTGCGCCGCCGTCTTTGGACCGATGCCGGGCACACCCGGAACGTTGTCGGACGTGTCCCCGACCAGGGCCTGCAGGTCGATCATCTTCTCGGGATAGACGCCAAATTTCTCGCGCACCTCCTCGCGGCCGAGGCGCTTGTCCTTCATCTGGTCGTAGAGCACGACGCCGGGCCGGATCAGCTGCATCAGGTCCTTGTCGGAGGACACGATGGTCACGTCGCCGCCGGCATCGATCGCCCGGCACGTATAGGCGGCGATCAGATCGTCCGCCTCGTATCCCTGCTTCTCGATGCAGGGCAGGTCGAAGGCCCGCACCGCCTCGCGGATCAGCGCGAATTGCGGCACGAGATCCTCGGGCGGCGCCGTGCGATTGGCCTTGTATTCGGAGTAGAGCTCGTTGCGGAACGTCGTCGAGGAATGATCGAAGATCACCGCGAAATGCGTCGGCGCGACGCCCACCGAGGTGTCCCGCGACTCTTCCACCAGCTTCCAAAGCATGTTGCAGAAGCCCGCGACCGCCCCAACGGGCAGGCCGTCGGACTTGCGGCTAAGCGGTGGCAGCGCGTGATACGCCCGGAAGATGTAGGCAGAGCCGTCGACGAGGAAGAGATGGTCGCCCTTGTTCATGCGCCGGTGGTATCGCGGGGCCGACCCCGTGTCCATCGGGACGCCCGCCTCTGGCGAGCAAGGCCTCTTCCGCACCCGCGCGGCGTGCAGCTACATATCGCTGCCTGGCAAGCGCGGCGGGCGACCTTGCGGCAGCCGACCCCTTGCATTGCGGTGCGCCTCAGTGTTTGTTACCGGCAATTAAGATTTCTTCACGGCGTTGTGACGGTCGCGTCTTGGCGTGGTCTTGATTTCCCTATGGGCGAGTCGCATCTTGCTGGGGACGGCATCATTGGTGCCGTGTTCGGCCATAGCACGTCCCCCGCTTTGGGCCGAATTGAGAGCGATCCGGTCCTCTTCCCCCTCTCCGGGACCGTCGCTCGCTGAAAGCGAGGGAGTCGTTGCGGTGTATCCCCCTCCAGGCCGCGGCGGCTCCCTTCGTTTTTCAGGCGCTCGCCGCCGTTCCGGCGGGTTCCCAGGCGCCGAGGGGTCCTTCTCCCTCCGTTCGGCCTGCCGCGTGACCTTTCGCCGCCATCGGGCCGTGCCGGCATTTCGCTCCGGCAGGCCTTGATCCTTCGGCCCCGGCTCCTCTAGGCAGTAGCCTTCGCGGTTGCGCCGCCTGCCACGCCTGCGCGGGTCGGCGCCTGCCGCCGGTTGCCCATCGAAGGATCCGCGCCATGGCCAAGCTCGACAGTGTCCTTGCCTGCATCGACTTCAATCTCGACCGCTCTGTCGGGCGTCTGAACGACCTCCTGCGGATCCCCTCGATCTCGACCGATCCCGCCTATGCGGCGGACTGCCGCCGGGCGGCGGAGTATCTCGCCGGCGATCTCTCGGCCATCGGCTTCGACGCCGGTGTGCGCGAGACACCAGGCCACCCGATGGTGGTCGCCCATCATGCCGGCCCCGAAGGCGCGCCCCACGTCCTGTTCTACGGCCATTACGACGTCCAGCCGGTCGACCCGATCGAGCTTTGGGACAGCGACCCGTTCGAGCCCCGCATCGCGACCATGCCGGATGGCTCGCAGCGGATCGTCGCCCGCGGCGCCGCCGACGACAAGGGCCAGCTGCTGACCTTCATCGAGGCCTGCCGGGCCTTCAAGGCGGAGACCGGCGGGCTTCCCTGCCGGGTCACGATCTTCCTCGAAGGGGAGGAGGAATCGGGTTCCCCGTCGCTGCGGCCCTTCTTCGACGCCAACAAGGCCGAGCTGACGGCGGACGTCGCGCTGGTCTGCGACACCAACATGTGGAACCGCGAGACGCCGGCGATCTCCACCGGCCTGCGGGGTCTGGTCGGCGAGGAGGTGACGATCCGCGCGGCGAGCCGCGACCTGCATTCCGGCTATTATGGCGGCGCGGCGCAGAACCCGGTGCGGGTGCTGGCGAAGATCCTCGCCGACATTCACGACGCGGAAGGCCGGATCACCATTCCCGGCTTCTACGACGGCGTCGAGGAGTTGCCGGACGAGGTCCGAAGGATCTGGCAGGATCTCGGCTTTTCCGAATCCGCCTTCCTCGGCGAGGTTGGACTGTCGGTGCCGGCCGGCGAGACGGACCGCTCGGTGCTGGAGCAGGTCTGGTCGCGGCCCACGGCGGAATTCAACGGCATCGAGGGCGGCTATACCGGCGAGGGCTTCAAAACGGTGATCGCCGCCAAGGCGCGCGCCAAGATCTCCTTCCGCCTCGTGGCCGGCCAGGATCCCGATCGCATCCGCGCGGCATTCCGCCGGTTCGTCACCGAGCGCCTGCCGGCGGACTGCACCGCCGAGTTCGAGGCGCACGGCGGCTCGCCCGCCATTCAGCTGCCCTTCGATTCGCCCTGGCTGGCCGCGGCGCGGACGGCGCTCTCGGACGAATGGCCGAAGCCCGCCGTGATGATCGCCATGGGAGGCTCGATCCCGGTCGTCGGCGAGTTCAAGGACCGGCTCGGCATGGAATCGCTGCTGATCGGCTTCGGCCTCGGCGGCGACGCGATCCACTCGCCGAACGAGAAGTACGAGATGTCGTCCTTCCACAAGGGCCAGCGCTCCTGGGCGAGGGTGCTGGAGGCGCTCGGCGGCGGGCGTTGACGAAGGCTTAACGAAATCCGTTCATTCTTCATCGTGAGGGGCATCGCGCTTCCGCCGGCGACCATGGGTCCGGCGCGGAAGCGGGGGCAGACCGTAAGGGCGCGGCGCCGAGGGGGTTGCCGCGCCCTTCTGCGTTTTCAGGCGCTTCCGGCGGATGCTGCTGTGGTCGACCGGCAACGTTGCCGCGCAAACGCGGCCGCGGGCGGCCCAAACGGCCCTTTGCCGATTGCCGCCTCGCCGTTTTCCCGTATGAACGGAGGGCATCACGCGTCCTGCTGGCTTGACCTGCGATCAAAGAGACGCGGACGGCTGGAGTATCAGGACATGCGTATCATCACCGCCGCCGGAATTGCGCTTCTGTTCGGCTCGAGCGTCGGCGCGTCGGCTGCCGATGCGGTTTACGCACCCTATGACCCGAATCCGGCGCCGCCGGTGCCCGCCGTCAACGACTACGGCGCCACCGACTTCGTCTTCGAACTCGGGATCGGCGGCATCGTCGTGCCCGAATATGACGGGGCGGATGACTACGAGCTGCGCCCGCGGCCGATCATCAGCGTCGAGTATCTGAGCATTCCCGGCCTCGGGTCCTTCGGCGGCAAGGATGGCCGCGGCCTCTCGATCGGCCCATCCTTCGGCTATGTCGGCGAGCGCGAGGCCTCCGACTTCGACAATCTCGACGGGCTCGACGACGTCGACCCGACCTATGAGGCCGGCATCAAGGCGAGCTACGAGTGGGAGCACGCCGAGATCTATGGGGCGGTGCGCTACGCCTTCGGTGGTGCTGACGGCGTCGTCGGCGACATCGGCGCCAACCTGATCGCGCGGCCGACGGAGCGCGTCGTGCTGAAGGCGGGTCCGACCGCCAGCTTCGCATCGAGCGACTACATGGACGCCTATTTCGGCGTGACGACCTCGGAAGCGTTCAACAGCGACGGGCGCCTGACGGCCTATGATCCCGATGGCGGCTTCAAGGGCGTCGGCGTGGCCGCTTCGGCCCGCTACGAGATCTTCACCGACTGGTTCGTCAACGCCGACGCCTCCTACGAGCGCATCGTCGGCGATGCCAAGGACTCGCCGCTCGTGAAGGCGGGCGACGCCAACCAGTTCACCTTCGGCCTCGGCATCTCCAAGCGCTTCTCGCTCGACCTCTGGTAGGCGCGGCGGCCTGTCGCCCTCCTGCCAGATTGCCCGGTTTCCGCGCCGCCGCATTGCTTAACGTCCCGTTAATTCGCCGCATTTAGGCTCCAACGAGAGACCATCGCTCCGCCGCTTCGACCATGGCGGCGGAGGCGCGGTGCCGACGTCGCCCGAAGGCCGGCCCGGCAGGGGTTTGGAATGGGGACGGGGCCGCCAGCGTACCGGCAGGCCCTTCGCACAAGGGCTGCAGATGGCTGCGAAACGTCACGAGCGGATCGAACCGACCTTCTCGGAACCGGACGACCACGAGTTCCGGGTCAGCGCCGACGACCGGGCCGTGCCTGCTGCCGCCAACGACGCCCGCCGCAAGTCCTCGCGCAAAGCCGCCAAGCCCGGTGCGGCCGCCAAGAGCCGGGACGGGGGTCGCCGCCGCACTTCGGCCGGCTCCGGCGGCAGAGGCGGGGGCCGGCGTCGCCGCAGCTTCATCGGCCACCTCTTCCGCCTGTTCGTCCTCCTCGGCGTGGTCGGCGGCATGGCCGTGGCAGGCATCGTCGGCTACGTCGCCGTCAAGCTGCCGCAGGAGGCATGGGCGATTCCGGACCGTCCGCCCAACGTCAAGATCGTCTCCGTCACCGGCGAGTTGCTGGCCAATCGCGGCCTGACCGGCGGCAAGGCGGTCGCGCTCGACGAGATCAGCCTCTACGTGCCGCAGGCGGTGATCGCCATCGAGGACCGCCGCTTCTACGACCATTTCGGCGTCGATCCCGTCGGCATCGTCCGCGCCTTCTTCGAGAACATGGCGGCGGGGGAGACCGTGCAGGGCGGCTCGACGCTGACCCAGCAGCTCGCCAAGAACATCTTCCTCAGTCCCGAGCAGTCCCTGGAGCGAAAGCTGCAGGAAGTGGTCCTGGCGCTCTGGCTGGAGCACAAGTTCACCAAGGACCAGATCCTCGAGATGTATCTCAACCGCGTCTATTTCGGTTCGGGAGCGACCGGGATCGAGGCGGCGGCCGGACGCTATTACAACAAGCCGGCGTCGGAACTGGGCCTCGGCGAGGCGGCGACGCTGGCGGGCCTCCTCAAGGCGCCCTCGCGGCTCTCGCCGGCGCGTGATCCGCAGGCCGCCAAGGCGCGCGCCGAGATCGTCCTGGCCGCGATGCGCGCCGAAGGCTTCATCGGCGACGCCGAACTCGCAGACGCCCGGGCGGAAAAGCCCACCAGTGCGCCGAGCTACTGGAGCGGCGCGCAGCATTACGCCGCCGACGTCGTCATGCGCGACATCCGCGATCTCGTCGGCGAGGTGAAGGAGGACGTGATCGTCGAGACGACGATCGATCTCGAGCTGGAAAGGGCCGCCGAGAAGTCGATCCGCGCTACCGTCGACGGTGCGACGCAGAATGTCAGCCAGGGCGCGCTCGTCGCGCTCGACGGCACCGGCGCGATCCGGGCCATGGTCGGCGGCCGCGACTACGCGCAGAGCCAGTTCAACCGGGCGGTGGACGCCAAGCGCCAGCCCGGCTCGACCTTCAAGCCGTTCGTCTACGCCGCCGCTCTGGAGATCGGCTGGCGGCCGGAGACGATGCTCGACGACAGCCCGGTGCGGATCGGCAACTGGTCGCCGCAGAACTACGACAACCGGTTCCGCGGTCCGGTCACCATGGCGGACGCGCTACGCCAGTCGCTGAACACGATCGCTGCCCGGCTGGTCGATGCCGTCGGCGCCGCCGCGGTCATCGAGACGGCCAGCCGCATGGGCATCGGCTCGCCGCTGGTCGAGAACGCCTCGATCGCCCTCGGCACGTCGGAAGTCTCCCTGCTCGAACTGACCGGTGCCTTCGCCCCCTTCGCCAATGGCGGCTACCGGGCGACGCCGCATCTGGTGAACCGGGTCACCACGGAGGATGGCAAGGTGCTGTGGGAACGCGGCGCCGAGGTTCCGCCGGTCATCGTCTCTGAGGACGTGGTGGCGATGATGAACGCCATGATGAGCCGCGTCGTGACCGCCGGCACCGGCCAGCGTGCCGCCATCGAGGGCTGGCAGGCTGCCGGCAAGACCGGCACCACCCAGGACTTCAAGGATGCATGGTTCGTCGGCTACACGGCGAATTTGGTGACCGGCGTCTGGCTCGGCAACGACAACGGCGCGAACATGCGCAAGGTGACGGGTGGCACGCTGCCGGCCGAAGCCTGGCACGATTTCATGGTCGCCGCCCATGAGGGGCTTCCGGCGACGCCGCTGCCGGGCGACTACCGGATCGGCGAGCAGGCGGCGCCGCTGACCGCCGACAGCGGCTATGGCGAGGATGGCTATTACTACGATCCGGCAGCGCCCGACGGCTACTATTACGGGGATGGCGACGCTGCGCCGGTTCCGCCGGGCGAAGTCGGGCGCGGCCCGATCGTCAGCGACGGACCGCCGCCGCCGGGCCTCACCGTCGAGGGACGGGTCGGGGGCGGGCGGCCCAGCGACGAGTCGCTGTTCCGGCGCATCTTCGGCGGCTGACGCCGCTTCCATCGGGCATCCGCAAACGAAACGGCCCCGTCGGCAATGCCGACGGGGCCGTGATCATTTCGCGATGCCCGCGCGTGCCGCGCGCCTGATTCAGATGATGCCGACCAGCGACAGCACGATGGCGACCACGACGACCAGCCCGACGATGTAGATGATACTGTTCATGACGGAACTCCTTTTGCGAGAACCCCGCAAAGGCTGGCCGGGCCACCCGTCTCCGAGGTCATTACGAACCGTAAAGTGTCAGAGGACGGCTGCGGTTCCTTCCACCGCGTCATCCGGTGCATGAGCCGGCGGAGAAGCCGCTGCTTCGTCAGGAAAGCGCGACCGGCCGCCTTGCGCCCCGAAAACCCGGTTCATATATAGCCGCCAGCCCCGCAGAGCCCGACTGTCCAACGGTTTCGGCACGGCGGTGCTTCCTAGAATTCTGGGGGCTGCCCTTGGCGGAACGCCTCTTCGAGGGTCCCGGGTGGCTCGCTCGCAAAGGAGAATGCACATGGCGAAGGTAATCGGTATCGACCTTGGCACCACCAATTCCTGCATCGCCGTCATGGACGGCAAGTCGGCCAAGGTCATCGAGAACGCCGAAGGCGCCCGCACGACGCCCTCGATGGTCGCGTTCACGGATGACGGCGAACGCCTGGTCGGCCAGCCGGCCAAGCGCCAGGCGGTGACCAATCCGGAAAACACGCTTTTCGCGATCAAGCGCCTGATCGGCCGGACCTTCCAGGATCCGACGACGCAGAAGGACAAGGGCATGGTGCCCTACTCGATCGTGCGCGCCGACAACGGCGACGCCTGGGTCGAGGCCGAGGGCACGAAATATTCGCCTTCGCAGATCTCCGCGATGATCCTGCAGAAGATGAAGGAAACCGCCGAGGCCTATCTGGGCGAGAAGGTCGAGAAGGCCGTCATCACGGTCCCGGCCTACTTCAATGACGCCCAGCGCCAGGCCACCAAGGACGCGGGCAAGATCGCCGGCCTCGACGTGCTGCGCATCATCAACGAGCCGACGGCGGCGGCGCTGGCCTACGGTCTCGACAAGAACGACGGCAAGACGATCGCGGTCTACGACCTCGGCGGCGGCACGTTCGACGTGTCGGTCCTGGAGATCGGCGACGGCGTGTTCGAGGTGAAGTCGACCAATGGCGACACCTTCCTCGGCGGCGAAGATTTCGACATGCGCCTCGTCGACTACTTCGCGGCCGAGTTCAAGAAGGACCAGGGCATCGACCTGAAGAACGACAAGCTCGCGCTGCAGCGCCTCAAGGAGGCGGCCGAGAAGGCCAAGATCGAGTTGTCCTCCGCGTCGCAGACCGAGATCAACCTGCCCTTCATCACCGCCGACCAGTCGGGCCCGAAGCATCTGACCATGAAGCTGACGCGCTCGAAGTTCGAGAGCCTGGTGGACGATCTCGTGCAGCGCACCGTCGAGCCCTGCAAGGCCGCGCTGCGCGATGCAGGCCTCTCGGCGTCGGATATCGACGAGGTGGTTCTCGTCGGCGGCATGACCCGCATGCCGAAGGTGCAGGAGACGGTGAAGAACCTGTTCGGGAAGGAGCCGCACAAGGGCGTCAATCCGGACGAGGTCGTCGCGATGGGCGCGGCCATCCAGGCCGGCGTGCTGCAGGGTGACGTCAAGGACGTGCTGCTGCTCGACGTGACGCCGCTGTCGCTCGGCATCGAGACGCTGGGTGGCGTCTTTACCCGCCTGATCGACCGCAACACCACGATCCCGACCAAGAAGAGCCAGGTGTTCTCGACCGCCGAGGACAACCAGAACGCCGTGACCATCCAGGTCTACCAGGGCGAGCGCGAGATGGCCGCCGACAACAAGTCGCTCGGCCGCTTCAACCTCGAGGGCATTCCGCCCGCACCCCGCGGCGTCCCGCAGATCGAGGTCACCTTCGACATCGACGCCAACGGCATCGTCAACGTCTCGGCCAAGGACAAGGGCACCAACAAGGAGCAGCGGATCACCATCCAGGCCTCCGGCGGCCTGTCCGACGCCGATATCGAGCAGATGGTGAAGGACGCCGAGGCGAACGCGGAAACCGACAAGAAGCGTCGCGCCACGGTCGAGGCGCGCAACCAGGGCGAGAGCCTCGTCCATTCCGCAGAGAAGTCGCTCGCCGATTACGGCGACAAGGTCTCCGAGGAGGATCGCGCGTCGATCCAGGCCGCCATCGACGATCTGCGGACCGAACTGCAGAACGAGGCGGCGGACGCCGACTCCATCCGGGCCAAGAGCGACCGGCTGGCGGAAGTGTCGATGAAGCTCGGCCAGGCGATGTACGAAGCCGCCCAGGCGGGCGACGAGACGGCCGAGGCGGGCGGCGAAGACGCCACTGCGTCGGCCAAGGACGACGTCGTCGATGCCGACTTCGAGGAAGTCGACGACGAGGACCGCAAGAAGTCCGCCTGATCTTTGAATTCAGGCGCTAAATGAAAAAGCCCCGGCGGGTCCCTCCGCCGGGGCTTTTTCATGTGCTCTAGCGGGTGCGCCGGCTCGCCGCCCATTAACGCCATTTTCACCTTCCGCTTGCACGCTGGGCGGCCGGTGGTGCCAATGGTCGCGTCGTCAGGGCGGACCCGCTTGTTGCGCTGTCCCCCGCATCGGACCGGAGCGAGCCGTGTATTACCGCCTGTTCGACTGCTGGCGCTTTATCGCGGCGCTCCTCATCATGGCGTATCACTTCCTCTTCGCCGCACCCTACGGCGCGGAGGCCGGCACCGAGTTCCTCCGGCGGCTGCTGCCGTTGCTGGACATGTTCTTCATGATCTCCGGCTTCTTCATCACGACCCGCTATGGCGGCGAGTTGCGCGGCGTCGCCGATTACCGGGGCTTCCTGCGGCGGCGGATCGCCCGACTCTATCCGCTCCATGTCATCGTCACGCTGTTCTTCGTCGCGGTGGCCGTCGCGGCGATGTTCGCCGGCGCCGAGAACTATCCCTGGCGACAGGAACTCGAGGCGGTGCCGCTGCATCTCCTGGCGATCCATGCGCTCGGCACGACCGAGCATCTGGCGCTGAACTATGTCTCGTGGTCGGTCAGCGCGGAATTCTTCTGCTACGCCGCCTTTCCGCTCGTCGTCCTGGCGATGCGCTGGAAGGGCCTGCTCGGGCTCGGGCTCGGGCTGTTCACGGGCTGCTGGATCCTCGGGCTCGAAATCGCCTCCCGGGCGGGCGTCTTTCCCTCGGGCCACTGGACGTCCGCCGACACGATGGGCGCCTACCGGGCCTTCGCCGACTTCTGCATCGGCGCGTTCATCGCCCAGGTCGTCGCGCGCCGGCCGATCGATCTGCGCTCGCATCTGCCGGGAATCGCCCTGCTCGCCGCCGCGGTCGCCGGGATGATCTGGCAGATGCCGACCTATCCGGTCCTGCTGCTGCTCGCCGCCTCGCTCACCGCGACGGCGCTGGCGGAGACCGCCCGGCCGGATTCCACCGCCGCGCTGCGTTTCGCCATGCCGTTCACCAAGGTCTCCTTCGGCATCTATCTGTGGCATCCGGTGATGGAGTTCATCTTCATCATCGTCATCTGGAACCGCTGGCTTGGCGCCACCGGCAGCGTCGATTTCTATGTCTTCTGGCTGCTTCCGATGGCGGCGACCCTCGCCGTGGCGATGCTCTCGGACCGTTACCTGGAACGGCGCTTCGGGACCCTGATCGCCGGTCCGAAGCGGCCCGCCTCCCGCGAAGCGCGCTTCGTTTCGGCCTGAAGCGGAGCGATTTGCATCCGCCTGCCGCTATGGTAACCCCCGGCGGCCATTCCTACATGCCGGACTTGCGACGAAGGCGCCTCGGGTGCCGTCGACCGTTGCGGACCAGCCTGCCGGAGAACCAATGGAAGCGCGAATGAAGGTCGATTACTACGAGATGCTCGGCGTGTCCCGCGAGGTCGACGACAAGGGACTCAAAAGCGCATTTCGCAAGCTCGCGATGCAGTACCATCCCGACAAGAACCCGGGTGACGCCGCGGCCGAGGTGAAGTTCAAGGAGCTGGCCGAGGCTTACGAGATCCTCAAGGATCCGCAGAAGCGCGCCGCCTACGACCGCTTCGGACATGCCGCCTTCCAGAACGGCGGGGGCGGCGCCGGCTTCCGCGGCGACTTCGCCTCTTCCATGGCCGATATCTTCGACGACATCTTCGGTGAGATGATGGGCGGGCGCGCCCGTGGCGGGCGCAGCGCCGGCGGTTCGGGGCGCGAGCGCGGTTCGGATCTGCGCTACAACATGGAAATCTCGCTGGAGGAGGCGTTCTCCGGCAAGACCGCCGAGATCAGTGTCCCGACGACCATCCAGTGCGACGAGTGCACCGGCACCGGTGCGCGTGCGGGAACCAGTCCGCAGACCTGCCCGACCTGCGGCGGTATCGGCCGCGTCCGCGCGGCCCAGGGTTTCTTCTCCATCGAGCGCACCTGCCCCAATTGCGAGGGCCGCGGGCAGGTCATCACCGATCCCTGCCGCAAATGCGGCGGCGACGGCAGGCTGCCGGAAGAGCGCAAGCTGTCGGTCAACATCCCGGCCGGCATCGAGGACGGCACCCGTATCCGTCTGGCCGGCGAGGGCGAGGCGGGCCTGCGCGGCGGCCCGGCGGGCGATCTCTACATCTTCCTGTCGGTTCGCCCGCACGAGTTCTTCCAGCGGGACGGGGCCGACCTGTTCTGCAAGGCGCCGGTGTCGATGATCAAGGCGGCGCTCGGGGGGCATTTCGACGTCAACACGCTCGATGGCGCGACGACCCGGGTCAAGGTTCCGGAAGGGACCCAGACCGGCAAGCAGTTCCGCGTCCGCGGCAAGGGCATGCCGGTGCTGCGGTCGCCGCAGACCGGCGACCTGTTCATCCAGGTGACGATCGAGACGCCGCAGAACCTCTCCCGTCGCCAGCGCGAACTGCTGGAGGAGTTCGAGGAGCTCTCCTCTTCGGAGACCTCGCCGCAGTCGAACGGCTTCTTTGCCCGCATGAAGGAGTTCTTCGAGGGGTTGAGCGAAACCTGATCTGCGCCATGTCTTCAAGAACGACCCCAAGGTGGTCGCGGTGTCGTCAATCTGTTGCAGATCTCGGCGAGACATGACGGCGGACAGGGCAGCGCGCACCACGGAAGGATCGCCAGTGTTGGTAACACCCGAGCCGCGGCTCTCACCTGCCACGCGCCGACGCCGGAAGGTCAGCGACGAGGCTCGCTTCTTCAAGGGGTGGCTGCAGCGCCCGCTGGTGATGGGAGCGGTCTCGCCCTCCTCGCGCAGTCTCGGCCGGGCCATGGCGGCCTTCGTACCCGATCCGGCGGGATTTGCCGGAAATTCGGTGGTTCTGGAACTGGGACCCGGCACCGGCGTGGTGACCCAGTGTCTGATCGAGCGCGGTGTTCCTGAATCCTCGCTGCTCCTGGTGGAGTATTCCGAAGAGTTCTGCATGCTGCTGCGGGCGCGCTTTCCGGCCGCTCAAGTGGTCCAGGGCGACGCCTATGCCGTTGACGAGACGCGGCGCGATCTTCTCGAAAACCGCCAGCTGGAGGCCGTCGTCTCCAGCCTGCCGCTCTTCACCAAGCCGGACGCCCTGCGCGAGGATGTGGTGGCGCGTTCGCTGCGGCAGATGCCGGACGGCGCGCCGTTCATCCAGTTTTCCTACGCGCTGACTTTGCCGGTGAAGCCCGAGCGTATCGGTGCCCGGCTGGAAACCAGCCCGTGGATCAAGCGCAACCTGCCGCCTGCGCGCGTGCTGGTCTATCGCTCGTGCGACGGATCCCCCGCAGCGGCCGAGGAGAGGAACGGGCGGACATGGCGACGGAAGGCGAAGTGAGGAACGCCCGGGAACAGGGCGGCGACTGGGCGCGCTTCTTCGCAACCTGGGTGAGGCATCCGGTCAAGATGGGCGCGGTCGCGCCGTCGAGCCCTGCCTACTGCGCGATGATGGTCCGGCACGCGACCACCGAGATCGACGGCCCGATCCTGGAACTCGGCCCGGGGCTCGGCGTCGTCACCCGCACGCTGCTGAATGCCGGCGTCGCCCCGGAGCGGATCACCTCGATCGAATACGATGCCCAGTTCGCCCGGGAACTGAAGCAGCGCTTCCCGAAGGTGAACGTGATCCAGGGCGACGGCTTCGACCTCGACAAGACGCTGGGCGATGCCCGCGACGTGACGTTTGCCGCCATCCTCTTCGCCATCCCGATCGCGAGCTTCTCGCAGGCCCGGCGCCAGGCGCTGTTTAAGGACTATTTCTCGCGCCTTCTGCCGGGCGGCAATCTCACCCAGCTTTCCTATCTCTGGAAGCCTCCGGTCGAGCCCGTGCCGGGCGTCTTCTCGGTCACCCAATCTCCCATCGTCTGGGGCAACATTCCGCCGGCGCGGGTCTGGGTCTACGATCAGGATCCGCCCGCTGCGGCGAAGGCCGCGCAGCATTGAGCATCAACATCCTCGTCGTGCCCGGCTCGCTCCGGCTGGCTTCGCACAATCGCCGCCTCGCCGCCGAGGCGACGCGGATGCTGGCGATGTCGGATGCGGTGGTCACGCTTCTCGACCTCGCCGACTACCCGCTGCCCATCTATGACGGCGACCACGAGGAGACGGCGGGCGTGCCGCAGAACGCCATCCTCCTGGCGCAGCGCATCGCCGCCCAGGATGGGCTCCTGCTGGTCAGTCCGGAATACAACCATTCCGTCACGCCGCTGATGAAAAACGCCATCGACTGGACGAGCCGCGTGCGCAAGGTGCAGGGCCGGCCGATTCAGCCCTTCAAGGGGATCGTCGCAGGCCTGGCCTCCACCTCCACCGGCCGCTTCGGCGGCATGCGCGGTCTGGAGGCGCTGCGCATCGTCATGCGGGCGCTGGGCGCCGAGGTGCTCACCCAGCAATGCACCGTGGCCAGTGCGGCTGCGAGTTTCGACGAGGCCGGGCGGCTGTCCGACGACGTGGCGCGAACCTCGCTCGAGACCCTGGTCGAAAAGCTGCTCGACACGGCCCGCAGTCTCGGCCGCCACGTCTGAGGACGGACCCGCCCGCAGGGCCGGAGCATCGCGCGATACGGAACGGCCGCCATGCTGTACAATCGTCGCGGATGACCTGCTCTCGCCGGAAGGGAAGTCGCATGACCGTCGATCCCCGTGAACGCATTTCCTCGGGTCCTTCCGGGCTCGCCGCGCGATATCTTCATGATCACTGGAAGTTCTACGCCTTCCAGGGCGCGCTGATGATCCTCGTCGGGGTGCTGGCGCTGCTGGCGCCGTGGGCCGCGACCCTCGCCTCGACGCTCTTCTTCGGCTGGCTGCTGATCTTCGGCGGCATCGTCGGGACGGTTTCCGCCTTCCGGGCGCGAGGCGCCCCCGGCTTCTGGTCGAACCTCATCCTGGCTTTGCTCGCCCTCCTGCTCGGCCTCGTCATCATCTACGACCCGTTCGCGGGATCGGTGACGCTGACGTGGATCCTGTCGCTGTATTTCCTCATGTTCGGCATTATCAACATCGCCATCGCCCGTGCCGTGCGCGCGTCGACCGGCCGCTTCTGGCTGCTCCTCGTCTCCGGCGTGATCAACATCGTGTTGGCGATCTTCCTGGTGCTCGGCCTGCCGGGAACGGCGGTCTGGGCAATCGGGCTGTTCCTCGGCGTGTCCTTCATCAGCTCCGGGGCGGCGCTGCTGTTCGCAGCGCTCGATTCGAGGAACCGGACGGCCGGCCGGGCCGCTTGATACGATGACCCGAGCGACGAAGGACGTCGTGGACCGCCTGATGGCGCGCCATGGCGGCGAGACCTATGCCGAAGCCATGGGGCTCGATCTGTCCCGCGGCACCCCGATGCCGCTGTTCCTCTGGCTGGTGGCCGCGAACCTCTTCTCCGCCCGGATCGGGGCGGATCAGGCGCTGCAGGCGGCCAGGGCGCTGAAGAAGGCGGGGCTGACGACGGCCGAGCGAATGGCCGGGGCGACCTGGAAGCAGCGCGTGCTGATCCTCAACCGCAATGGTTACGCCCGCTTCGACGAGAAGACCTCGACCTTCCTGGAGGACATGGCGAACCACTGTCTCCAGAAATATGGCGGCGACCTTCGCAGGCTGCGCGAGGCGGCGGGGCGCGATCCGGGGGAGGAACGTCGCCGGCTGAAGGTGTTCAAGGGGATCGGCGACGTCGGCGCCGACATCTTCTTTCGCGAGGTCCAGCTGTGCTGGGACGAGCTCTACCCGTTCGCCGACGCCCGATCGCTGAAAGCGGCACACAAGCTCGGGCTCGGCGACGATGCGCGGCAACTGGCCGCCCATGTCGAGCGCGCGCGCTTTCCGGCCTTGCTGACGGCGCTCGTCAGGGCCGACCTCGACAAGGCGCTGGACGACATCGCCGCCGGCTGACGCCGCACCACGGATGCCTCAGACGTGCTGGCCGCCATTGATGTGCAGCTCGGCGCCATGGACGTAGGAGGATTGATTCGAGCACAGGAAGTAGATCACGTCCGCGACCTCCGCCGTCTGGCCGAGCCGGCGCAGCGGGATGTCGTCGATCATCTTCTCGGTCCCCGGCGAGAGGATCGCGGTCTCGATCTCGCCCGGCGCGATGGCGTTGACGCGGATTCCCGAAGGCCCGAAATCCGCCGCCATCTCGCGGGTCAGCGAGTTCAGCGCAGCCTTCGACGTCGCGTAGGCGGTGCCGGCGAAAGGATGCACCCGGCTGCCGACGATCGAGGTCACGTTGACGATCGACCCGCGCGCTGCGGTGAGTTCCTTGACCAGTCCGCGCGCCAGCATGATCGGCGCGAAGAAATTGACCTGGAAGACGTCCCGCCAGACATGCATCGGCGTACGGATCGAATCCATCCGCGCGCCGGCCTCGCCCTTGGGCGAGATCGCGGCGTTGTTGACCAGCGCGTGCAGCTGCGAGCCGTTGGCCTCGAGGCGGCGACGGATCTCCGAGATCGCGTAGCCGACATCCTCCTGGTCCGACAGGTCGACGCGGATGTGATCCTCCGGTCCCGCCGGCCACGGGCAGTTGTCGGCGAACTCCTGGCGCGAGCAGGTGATCACCCGCCAGCCCTCGCGGGAGAAGCGCTTTACCGTCGCGTGGCCGATACCCCTCGAGGCACCCGTCAGGACCAGGGTCTTGCGGTCGTCGCCTGGTGTCTGCGACATCGGCGGATCTCTTTCCTGTTGGACGCGCTGCGGCGATTGCCATCACTTGGCGATCAAGGCAATGCGAGCGGCGGGGGCACCGGTTGCTTTTGGCACGAGTGGCGGGCCATCTGGCACGATGTGAGGCCAGTCGGCGGAAATGTCGAGTGGCTGGCGGTGAACAGGGAGTACGCAATGTTGGTGAAGTTGCTCAGGCTGGGCGCGCTGGCTGCCCTGCTGGCTGCCGCGGCACAGCCGGCCGTGGCGGATCCCGATCCCGCGGACTGGCCTTCCGTCGAAGCCGAGGCCTCGGGCCAGACCGTCTATTTCAACGCCTGGGGCGGCTCATCGTCGATCAACGACTACATTCGCTGGGTCGCGGACGAGGTGCAGCGCGAGTTCGGCGTGACGCTCAACCATGTCAAGCTGGAGGATACGGCGACCGCGGTGGCCAAGGTGATCGCCGAGAAGGCCGCCGGCCGCGACGAGGACGGCTCGGTCGACCTCATCTGGATCAACGGCGAGAACTTCGTCTCGATGCAGGAGCAGGGGCTGCTGGCTGACGGCTTCGCCACCGAGCTGCCGAACTGGCGCTATGTCGACACCGGCAACCCGAGCGTCACCACCGATTTCACCGTGCCGACGCTCGGCCAGGAATCACCCTGGGGCGGCGCCAAGATGGTGTTCTTCGCCGACACGGCGCGCTCGGGCCCGGTGGCCGACATGCCGGACGATACCGATGCGCTGCTGGCCTGGGCCAACGCGCATCCGGGCCGCTTCTCCTATCCGGCGCCGCCGGATTTCGTCGGCTCGAGCTTCCTCAAGCAGGTGCTGATCGAACAGATCGAGGATCCCTCGCTGCTGGCCGAGCCGGTCGACGAGGCGAATTTCGACGCGGTGACCGCCCCGCTCTGGCGCTGGCTGGACGAGATCCGGCCGGTGCTCTGGCGGGAGGGGCGCGACTACCCGCAGAACTATCCGGCGATGAAGCAGCTTCTCGCCGATGCCGAGCTCGACATCATCTTCGCCTTCAACCCCGCCGAAGCCTCGGCGGCGATCGCCGCCGGCGAATTGCCGGACACGGTGCGCTCCTTCGTGTTTCCGGGCGGCACGCTCGGCAACACGCACTTCGTCGCCATTCCCTATAATTCCAGCGCTCAAGCTGGCGCCATGGTGGTGGCGAACTTCCTGCTGTCGCCGGAGGCGCAGCTGCGCAAGGAAGACCCCGCCTATTGGGGCGACCCGACGGTCCTGAGCATGGAAAGCCTGTCGGAAGCCGACCGGGCGGCCTTTGCCGCAATCGACCGCGGCCCCGCAACCCTTTCGCCTGACGAACTCGGCCCCGTCCTGCCGGAGCCGCACGCCTCCTGGATGACGCGGATCGAGGAGGAGTGGGCGAAGCGCTACGGCAGTTGAGGCGAGACGGCAGGCATGGCGCGATGCGGGCGCTGACGCTTCCTTCGCTGATCGCCTTCGCACTCGCGGCGCCCGTCTTCGTCGGAATGGCCGGCGTGGCGCTGCCGGCCTTCGGCTATCTTCCGGCGCTGGGCG
>DASYHY010000137.1:0-7215 GCA_036252795.1 Aurantimonas sp.
AGAACAGCCCCTCGATCTCCCCCGCCTCGTTGAGCCGGATGGTCTCCGCCGCCGGCTTCGACGGCAGGCCCGGCATCGTCATGATCTCCCCGCAGATCACGACGACGAAGCCGGCGCCGGCGGAGAGGCGCACTTCGCGGACATGGACCGCAAAACCATCCGGCGCGCCGCGCAGCGTCGGGTCGGTGGAGAAGGAGTACTGGGTCTTCGCCATGCAGACCGGCAGATCGCCGTAGCCGGCTTCCTCCCAGGCGGCGAGCTGGTCGCGGACCGACTTGTCGGCGGTGATCTCCGCGCCGCGATAGATGCGCCTGACGACGGTCTCGATCTTCTGGAACAGGCCGAGCCCGTCGGGATAGAGCGGGGCGAACTGGGTCGTGCAGCTGTCGGCGAGGATTGCGACCTTCTCGGCGAGTTCGGTGATGCCGGCCGAACCTTCGGCCCAGTGGCGGCAGACCACCGCCTCCTCGCCCATGCCGGCGACATAGGTCTTGATCGCGTCCAGCTCGGCCCCGGTGTCGGTGCCGAAATGGTTGATCGCGACGATGGCAGGGACCCCGAACTGGCGGATGTTCTCGATATGCCGGCCGAGATTGGCGCAGCCGGCCTTCACCGCCTCGACGTTCTCGGTGCCGAGGTTCTCCTTGGCCACGCCGCCGTTCATCTTCAGCGCCCTGACGGTCGCGACGATGACCGTGGCTGCGGGCTTCAGGCCGGCCTTGCGGCACTTGATGTCGAAGAACTTCTCCGCCCCGAGATCGGCCCCGAAGCCCGCCTCGGTGACGACGTAGTCGGCGAGCTTCAGCGCCGTCGTCGTGGCGACGACCGAGTTGCAGCCATGGGCGATGTTGGCGAACGGACCGCCATGGACGAAGGCCGGGTTGTTCTCCAGCGTCTGGACGAGATTGGGCTGCATCGCGTCCTTGAGCAGCACGGCCATGGCGCCGTCGGCCTTGAGGTCGCGGGCGAAGACCGGCGTCTTGTCGCGGCGATAGGCGACGACGATGGCGCCGAGGCGCTTCTCGAGATCGGCGAGGTCCCTGGCAAGGCAGAGGATGGCCATCACCTCGGAAGCGACGGTGATGTCGAAGCCGCTCTCGCGCGGGTAGCCGTTGGCGACGCCGCCGAGCGAGGCGACGATGCCGCGCAGCGCCCGGTCGTTCATGTCCATCACGCGGCGCCAGGTGACGCGGCGGGTGTCGATGTTGAGGGCGTTGCCCCAGTAGACGTGGTTGTCGATCAGCGCGGCAAGCAGGTTGTGCGCCGTGGTGATGGCGTGGAAGTCGCCGGTGAAATGCAAATTCATGTCTTCCATCGGCACGATCTGCGCGTAGCCGCCGCCGGCAGCGCCACCCTTCATGCCGAAATTCGGGCCGAGCGAGGCCTCGCGAATGCAGACCGCCGCGCGCTTGCCGATGCGGTTGAGCCCGTCTCCGAGCCCCACGGTCGTCGTGGTCTTGCCCTCGCCCGCCGGCGTCGGGTTGATCGCGGTGACGAGGATCAGGCGGCCGTCGGGCCGGCCCTCCAGTGACTTGATGAAGCCAGCGGAAACCTTCGCCTTGTCGTGGCCGTAAGGGACGATGTCGACCTCTTCGATGCCGAGGCCCGCGGCGATCTCGCGGATCGGTTTCTTCTGAGCGGCACGCGCGATCGCGATATCGGATTTGTACTCGGCCAATCGACGGGTCTCCCATTCCCCATTTTCTCGTTGCGCGCGACCATAGGGAGCGACGGGCGCAAACGCTACCGGGCGCGGCGGTGAAGAAATCTCAGCGGGGGCTTAAGCTTTTGCACTGCAACGAAGAAGCCCGGGCGCTGGGCGCACCGGGCTCCTCGTCTGAAGTCTGTCCGCTCGCGACATCGGGAGGAGGAATGTCGACACACCGGGCAGTTCGCGGCCCTGCGAGGCTCGGGCGATTGGGAGGATCTCGTCTGCCTCGGCAGGTCCTGTTGCCGCAACGTCATCACCATAGCGCAAGTCTTGCCCGGCGGCTGTCACCCATTTGCTACGATTCCATCGCAATGAGACTGGCATTGCCGCCGGCCGCGGCGGTGTTGACCGACGTCACCTGCTCGCGCGCGAAGCGGCAGACGTAGTTCGGCCCGCCGGCCTTGGGCCCGGTGCCGGAGAGGCCCGAGCCGCCAAAGGGCTGCGAGCCGACGATCGCGCCGATCATGTTGCGATTGACGTAGACATTGCCGACGGTCAGACGCTCGCGCACCCGCCGCGCCACGTCGTCGATCCGGGTGTGGACGCCGAGCGTCAGGCCGTAGCCGGTGCTTTCGATCGAATCGCAGACCGCGTCGAGACCGCCGGCCTTCCAGCGCACCACGTGGAGGATCGGGCCGAAGATCTCGCCGGGCAGCGCCGCCGCCCGGTCGAGTTCGACGATGTGCGGGGCAAGCCAATGGCCGTCGGCCGGCAGGTTGCCCGGAAGCTGTCCGGCGAAACAGATGCGCTGCTCGCGCCCCATGCGGGCGAGATGCTCGCTCAGCATCGTGTGCTGCGTCCCGTCGATGACCGGGCCGACGTCGGTCGCGATGTCGCGCGGGTCGCCGACGGTGAGTTCGGCCGCGGCGCCCGCGATCATCTCGACCATCGCGTCGGCGACCTCCTCCTGCACGAACAGCAGCCGCAGCGCCGAGCAGCGCTGGCCGGTCGAGCGGAAGGCCGACATCACCACGTCGTCCGTCACCTGTTCGGGCAGCGCCGTCGCGTCGACGATCATCGCGTTGACGCCGCCGGTCTCGGCGATCAGCGGCGCGATTGGAGCATTTCGCGCGGCGAGCGCCCGGTTGATGGCGAAGGCCGTCTCGGTCGAGCCGGTGAAGGCGACGGCTGCCGTCGCCTCATGCGCGACGAGCGCCGCGCCCGCCTTTCCGTCGCCTGGCGCCAGATAGAGGCTGGCGGCGGGGAAGCCCGCCTCGTGCAGCAGTCCCACGGCGATGGCGGCGACCAGCGGCGTCTGCTCGGCCGGCTTGGCGATCACGACGTTGCCGGCGGCGAGTGCCGCCGCGACCTGGCCGGTGAAGATCGCCAGCGGGAAGTTCCAGGGCGAGATGCAGACGGCGACGCCGCGCGAGCGATAGCGCAGCACGTTTTCTTCGCCCGTCGGGCCAGGCAGCATGGTGGGGACGGCGAACAGCCGCTCGGCCTCCGCGGCATAGAAGCGCAGGAAGTCGACCGCCTCGCGGATCTCCGCGATACCGTCGTCGACGGTCTTGCCGGCCTCGCGCGCCAGAAGGTTCATCAAGAGGCCCTCGCGCGTCTCCATCAGGTCGGCGGCCTTGCGCAGCCATCCGGCGCGCGTGGCCGCCGGGACGGCCTCGGCGGCGCGGACGTGGCGGGACGCCTCCCCGACGAGCGCCGACGCCGCCTCGGCGCCGAGCGCGTGGACGCTGCCGATGGCCGACCCGTCGATCGCGGAGCGCACGGTCTCCGGCGCGTTCGCTTTGGCGCCCGACCAGAGGCAGTGGGCGGTCACGTCGAGCGGATCGGCGGCGTCGTGCTTTGAAAGAAACCGGGCCAGCGCCTGCCGCTCGCCGAAGGCGACGCCGGCGGAGTTCTGCCGCGGCGCGAAGATCTCGCGTGGCAGGACGATCTTCGGGTGCCGGGCCGGACCCTCGGCGAGGAGGTCGCGCGGGCGCTGCAGCAGCGTCTCGATCGGCACGTCCTCGTCGCCCACCTGGGCGACGAAGGAGGAGTTGGCGCCGTTCTCCAGGAGGCGGCGGACGAGATAGGCGAGAAGATCGCGATAGCCGCCGACCGGCGCATAGATGCGGCAGGCGATGTCGCCGCCGCCTTTGGTCTTGCGCAGCGTCTCGTAGAGCGCCTCGCCCATGCCGTGCAGGCGCTGGAACTCGAAGCCCGTCGGATTCGAGCCGGCCATCTCCATGATCGTCGCAACGGTCAGGGCGTTATGAGTGGCAAATTGCGGATAGAGCCGCGGGCGCCGGTCGAGCAAGGCGCGGGCGGCGACTAGGTAGGACAGGTCCGTCGCCGGCTTGCGGGTATAGACCGGATAGCCGGAGAGGCCCTTCTCCTGCGCCAGCTTGATCTCGGTATCCCAGTAGGCGCCCTTGACCAGCCGCACCATCATACTGATGCCGCTGGCGGCGGCCAGCGCATCGATATGGTCGATGACGCCAAGCGTGCGCTTCTGGTACGCCTGAACCGCCAGGCCGAACCCGTCCCAGCCCTTGAAGTCCGCCGCTGCGACGACCGCGTCGATGACGTCGAGCGAAAGCTCCAGCCGTTCGGCCTCCTCGGCATCGATCGTGAGGTTGAGGTCGTAGCTCCTGGCCAGCTTCGCCAGCTCCACCACCTTCGGCACGAGATCGCGGATCACGGCGTCGCGGTGCGTCGGCGCGTAGCGCGGGTAGAGCGCCGACAGCTTCACCGAGATGCCCGGGCGGTCCGGCAGGGCCTTGTTGCCGGCCTTGCGGCCGATTGCCTCGATCGCGTCGGCATAGGACGTGAAATAGCGGGCGGCGTCCTTTGCCGTGCGCGCGCCTTCGCCCAGCATATCGTAGGAGTGCCGGTAGCCCTTCTTCTCGAAGCCCTTCGCGCGGTCGAGCGCGTCGCCGATCGTCTCGCCCAGCACGAAATGGCGGCCGAGAAACCGCATGGCCTGGCGCGTGGCGGTGCGCACGGCCGGCGCGCCGAGCCGCTTCACCAGCGTCTGCACCACGCCCTGCGGCGTCTCGCCCGGCCGGATGATCCGCGCCGAGATGCCCAGCGCCCAGGCCGAGGCAGCCGTCAGCATCCGATCCTCGTCGCCGTCATGATGCGCCCAGTCGCCGGCCCCGATCTTGTCCTCGATCAGCCGGTCCTGCGTCGCCGCGTCGGGCACCCGCAGCAGCGCCTCGGCGAGGATCATCAGCGCCAGGCCTTCGCGGCTGGACAGGCCGAATTCCCGCAGGAAATCCTCCACGCCGCCGATACCGCCTGACGAATGGCGGATCTCCTCGATCAGCGCGCGGGCGCGCCGGTCCACCGCGGCCTTGTCATGGGTCCAGCTCCCGGCTGTCTTCAGCAGCGCCGCCACGGCAGCGGTATCGTCAGGCGCGAACGGCGCGGCGAAAGGCGCAGGTAAGGCCGGCATCTTGTTCTCCAGAGACATCGTCGCAGCCATTCTATCAGGACGATCGAGTGTGGCTCTCGCCAAAAAGTGCGCCCCAGACGGTGACAAGAGCCGCCAAACTGGTGCAAAAGCGCGGGAATGACCGAGATCGAGCAGAAAGACCGCAGCATTCTCCGAGAGCTCCAGCGCGAAGGACGCCTGACCAATCTGGAGCTGGCGGAGCGTGTGCATCTGTCGCCGACCGCGACGGCGGAGCGGGTCAAGCGCCTGACTCGCGACGGCTTCATCCTCGGCTATGCGGCGCGGCTCGCGCCGGAAAAGCTGGGGCGCGGCATGATCGTCTTCGTCGAGGTGAAGATGGACCGCACCAGCGATGCCGTGTTCTCTGAGTTCAAGCGGGTCGCCGAAGCGACGCCCGCCATCATGGAGTGCCACATGGTGGCCGGCGGCTTCGACTACCTGATCAAGGCCCGGGTGGAGGACATGGTCGCCTACCGCGCCTTCCTCTCGGAAACGCTGCTCGCTCTGCCGGGTGTCCGCGAGACCCACACCTACGCGGTGATGGAGGAGGTCAAGAATACGGCAGCAATCGCGTTCTGAGCGGTTGACCTCACGCTCTCAGATGCAATGTTGCGCAAGCTCGCCCCAAGGCGCAATACTCGGCACCGACAGCCCCGATCCGGCACCTACGGGTCGCCTCTGGCGGCAAACTGGTGCCTCAGAAAGGAGACGATCATGAAATCTCGCCGCATTCTTGCGGGGCTTTCGCTCTGCGCCCTGCTCACTGCCTCACCGGCGCTCGCGCAGGAAGCCGAAAGTTGCTCGACCGTCCGCCTCTCCGACGTGGGGTGGACCGACATCACCGCAACCACGGCGGTGGCCCGCCAGATCCTCGACGGGCTCGGCTACCAGCCGGACGTCAAGATCCTCTCGGTTCCGGTGACCTTCGCCTCGCTCGCCAACAACGACCTCGACGTGTTTCTCGGCAACTGGATGCCGGCGCAGTCGAACGATCTGAAGAAGTATCTCGACGACGGCTCGATCGTGCAGGTGCATACCAATCTCGAGGGCGCCAAGTACACGCTGGCGGTACCGAAATACCTTCACGACGCCGGGCTTCAGGACTTCGCCGACATCCACAAGTTCCGCGACGAACTGGGCGGCAAGATCTACGGCATCGAACCCGGCAACGACGGCAACAGCCTGGTCATCGGCCTGATCGAGAACGACGAGTTCGATCTCGGGGACTTCGAACTCGTGGCATCCTCCGAGCAGGGAATGCTCAGTCAGGTCGCGCGCGCGACCCGCTCAGAGCAGCCCGTCGTATTCCTCGGCTGGGCGCCGCATCCGATGAACTCGACCTACGACATCGAGTATCTGTCCGGTGGCGACGAGACTTTCGGGCCCAACTTCGGCGGCGCGACCGTCTACACGGTGACGCGCGAAGGGTATTCCGAAGAGTGCCCGAATGTCGGGAAGCTGCTCACCAACCTGACCTTCGACCTCGAGATGGAAAACGAGATCATGGGCAAGATCCTCGACGACGGCCAGGAGCCGGCCGAGGCCGCGGAGGAATGGCTCAAGGCCAATCCGGACCGTCTCGACGCCTGGCTCGAAGGGGTCGAGACGACGGATGGCGAGGAAGGCCTCGCGGCCGTCAGGGAATCGCTCGGCATTTCCTGACGCCAGCCGACCGACTGAACGCCGCGAGGCAGGGCCGGACAGTACCGGCCCTGCCTCTCTGAACGGGACAAGCCGGAAGAAGGGACACATCCCCCGTGGAATGGCTGGAAGATAACCCGCTGCCGATCGGCGACTATGCCGAGGCCTTCGTCAACTGGCTGACCGACAACTTCACCTTCGTCTTCGACGGACTGACCACCGGTCTGGGCAGTTTCATCGGCAGCATCCTCTTCCTGCTGGAGACGCCGCATCCCTTCGTGGTGGTCGCCGTCTTCTGTGCCATCGCGTGGTTTGCCCGCCGCTCGGTCCCGGTGGTGCTGTTCACCCTGCTCGGGCTCCTGCTGATCATCAATCTCGGCTTCTGGCGGGCGACCACCCAGACGCTGGCGCTGGTCCTCGCGGCGACCGCGACGTCGATGGTCATCGGCGTCCCGCTCGGCATCGCCGC
>DASYHY010000138.1:0-4631 GCA_036252795.1 Aurantimonas sp.
ACTGGAAATGGCTGAACCCTTCGACCTCGTCGTCATCGGATCCGGACCCGGCGGCTATGTCTGCGCCATCAAGGCCGCGCAGCTCGGCCTCAAGGTCGCCGTCGTGGAGAAGCGCCAGACCTATGGCGGCACCTGCCTGAACGTCGGCTGCATTCCCTCCAAGGCGCTGCTGCATGCCTCGGAGATGTTCGCGGAGGCCGGGCACGCCTTCGGCGAGCTCGGCATCGAGGCCGAGCCGCGGCTCAACCTGCCGAAGATGCTGGAGCACAAGGACAAGACGGTGAAGTCGAATGTCGACGGCATCGCCTTCCTGTTCAAGAAGAACAAGATCATCGGATTCATCGGCACCGGCCGGCTTGTGTCGGCGACCGAGGTGGCCGTGACCAGGCAGGATGGCTCCACCGAGACGCTTTCGGCCAAGGCGATCTGCATCGCTACGGGTTCGGAGGTCGCCGGCATCCCGGGCGTCGAGGTCGCCTTCGACCACGACACGATCGTTTCCTCCGACGACGCGATCGCGCTGGCCAAGGTGCCGGAGACGATGGTGGTGGTCGGCGGCGGGGTCATCGGGCTGGAGCTCGGCTCGGTCTGGGCCCGGCTGGGAGCGAAGGTCACCGTCGTCGAATATCTCGACAAGATCCTCGGACCGATGGACGGCGAAGTCGCGTCGGCGTTCCAGAAGCTGCTGGTCAAGCAGGGACTGACCTTCAAGCTCGGCGCCAAGGTCACCAGCGTCGCCCGCAAGGAGGGCGGCGGCGCCGCGGTGACGTTCGAGCCGGCCAAGGGCGGCGAGGCCGAGACGCTGGAGGCGGACGTCGTGCTGGTCGCCACCGGGCGCAAGCCGCATACGGAAGGGCTGGGGCTGGAGGCCGTCGGCGTCGCGGTCGACGATCGCGGCCGGGTCGAGATCGACGGCCACTTCAAGACCAATGTCGACGGGATCTACGCCATCGGCGACGTGGTGAAGGGCGCGATGCTCGCCCACAAGGCCGAGGACGAGGGCGTGGCGCTGGCCGAGATGCTCGCGGGCCAGGCGGGCCACGTGAACTACGACGCGATTCCCTCGGTGGTCTACACCTCGCCGGAAGTCGCCTCGGTGGGCCGCACCGAGGAGGAGCTGAAGCAGGCAGGGATCGAGTACAAGGTCGGCAAGTTCCCGTTCATGGCGAACGGGCGCGCCCGGGCGATGCTGAAGACCGACGGCTTCGTGAAGTTCCTCACCGATCCGCGGACCGACCGCGTGCTCGGATGCCACATCCTCGGCGCCGGTGCCGGCGATTTGATCGCCGAAGCGGCTCTGCTGATCGAGTTCGGCGGCTCGGCGGAAGATCTGGCGCGGACCTCGCACGCCCATCCGACCTTGTCGGAAGCTATGCGCGAGGCGGCCTTCGCAGCCTTCGCCAAGCCGATCCACACCTGATGCCGCGCCGCCGGCGGCCTCGCCGGCGTTCCACGTGAGTCAGCTTTGAGTAACGAAGGCCCGGTCACGCAAGTGGCCGGGGCTTTCGCCTTTTCGGTGAGATAACGCCGTCAGCCCTTCCTGTCGGCGTCCCTCGTGACGGGCGCCGGCACGGTGCCCGCGGTGCCGGCATCGGCGGTGACGACCGGGGCCGGGGCTTCGGCGGTGACGTCGTGCGAGGCACAGGCTGCCATCGCGCCGCCGGACGCGGCAGCGAGAAGACCGGCACTCATGGTGACAGCGAGAAAGGATTTCATGCGGCATGCTCTCCCTGGGCTGTTGCGACAGGGCAGCCTAGAGGCGATCGCCGCCGGCGAACAGGCGAGCTGTCGCCTGTCTCTTCATGATGTGGTGCGCCGAGCCGCGGGCTCAGTCGGCGCGGGTGACGTCCCAACCTTCCTCGCGCAGCAGCGCCACCAGCCCCGCCTCCCCGGATAGATGCAGCGCGCCGACCGCGATAAAGGCAGCGCCTTCCTCCAGCGTCTCCTGCATCCGCTCGACCATCCGTTCGTTGCGCTCAGTGACGACGCGGCGCTCGAACTCGGCGTAGCCCTCGCCGGCGCCGACCAGCAGTCCGCCGTTCGGAACCGCTGCCTCGATGGCCGGCATGATCATGGCGATCCGGCCTTCCAGATAGAGCGAGATCATCGTCTCCACGACGTCCGGCATCCGGTCCTGCAGCGCCACGGTGGCAACGAGGCTCTCCAGCTGCAGGTCGAGGGAAAGCCCGGCGAGCGCTTCCAGTTGTTCCGCCGCGGTCTCCAGCCCCTCGACCGGCTTGCCTTCTGCCGCGGCCCGTTCGGCGAGCGCGGAGTCGAGCACCGCCGCACCTTCCGTCTTGCGCGCCGTCTCGCAGGCCGGCAGCATCAGGCTGACCGCGACGAACCACGGCTGCAGGGTCTCGACCGCCTGCAGCGGGATGCCGCGGGCGGCCAGGCCCGCCTCGACCGCGGCGAGGTCCGCGGGCTCGAGCAGCGTCGCCAGCGTCTCGCCGCGCGGCAGGTTGACGAATTCGGGATGCGCGAAGAAGGCCGCGGCGGCCTTGGCCGGATCGGCGATGTCGGTGGTCTCGATCACCAGACGATCGGCGGCGGAGAAAGCCTGCTCGGCGGGCGGCGGCAGCTCGAGGACGCGCGGGTCGCTGAGATGCATCGTGCCGAACAGGAAGGACGGCGCCACGCCGTCGCGCGCGACGCGGAAGAGCTTGCCTTCGCCGTTCGGGACAGCCGCGGCCGCCGCCTCGACCTCCGCCAGCCGGCCCTCGTCGCGCAGCGTCTCGACGAGGTTGCGGCCGTCGCATGCGTCGTTCGCCTCGGCCGCGACCGCCGGGACGACGAGCAACAGCGCGGCCGCGGCGATCGCCGGGAGCACCGGGCGAATCGCCCGCCACGCGGCAAGTGGGCGAAAAATCTCCGGTATCCGAATCATCGGACGCTTCCCGCGTTGCCGAGGCCGGCGTGCTGGCGTCGCCGCCGTGCGCGCGGGTGGGAGTCGTCATAGACCGACAGCAGCCTCGCGGCATCGACGGCGGTATAGTTCTGGGTGGTCGACAGGCTGGCGTGGCCGAGCAGGTCCTGGATGGTCCGCAGATCGCCGCCTGCCGAAAGCAGATGGGTCGCGAAGGAATGGCGCAGCGCATGCGGCGTTGCCGAGGCGGGCAGGCCGAGCGCGCCGCGCAGCAGCGCCATCGCCCGCTGGACGATCTGCGGCTTCAGCTTCCCGCCCCGCGCGCCGCGGAACAGCGGTCCATCTGCGGGGAGCGGGTACGGGCACAGCCGGCGATATTCGGCGGCGGCCTGAAGCACCGCCGGCAGCAGCGGCACAAGACGGGTCTTGCCGCCCTTGCCCGCGACCGGCATCGAACGGGCCGCCGGATCGACCAGCGCGTCGCCGGGGAGCGAAAGGGCTTCGGAGATGCGCAGGCCGCAGCCATAGAGCAGCGTCAGGACGGCGGTGTCGCGGGCGGCGATCCATGGCTCCGCCGCATAGGCACCGGCTTCCTCCGTCACCGACACGGCATCGGCGACACTCAGGGGCCGGGGCAGGGATTTCGGCTGCTTCGGCGCCCGCATCGCCTTGGCGCCCGCGGCCGATGCAAGTCCCTTGCGCTCCAGATGCCGGATGAAGGAGCGCACGCCGGCAAGACCGCGCCCCAGCGTCTTGGCGCCGGCACCCTCGCGGCGGCGGGCTGCGAGGAAGGCGCGCAGTTCGGTGGTGCCCAGATCGGCGAGGTCGCCGAGTTCGACCGGGCGCCCCTGGTAGCCGGTCAGGAATACCAGGAACTGCCGCAGATCCCGCTCATAGGCGTCGAGCGTATGATCGCTCGAACGGCGCTCATGGGCGAGAGCCGTGAGCCAGGCGGCCTTCTCGTCGAGCAGCTCGGTCGTGGCATGCACCAGTACCGCTTCCGCCATTGCCCGTTCCTTTCCTGAACCGCCTTCGTCTTGGCCGCGCCACGATGTCTAAGCGACGCGGGTAAACTCGGCGTATCGGCGGGAACCGTCGCGCCCTGAAACAGTTGCCGGACGACCGGAATGGCGCCAGGCGCCTCTTCCGGCAAACGGCGCGAGGCGCCGTCCCTTCGAAGGAGAATCCCATGAAACGCCATGCGACTGCAATCTGGAAGGGCGCCCTCGGCGACGGAACCGGTGCGATCACCACCCAGTCCGGTGCGCTCCAGGATCACGGCTATTCGTTTAAGGCCCGGTTCGAGGACGAGAGCGGCCGCTCGGGGACCAATCCCGAGGAATTGCTCGCCGCCGCGCATGCCGGCTGCTTCGCGATGCAGCTGTCGCATTTCCTCGCCGAGAACGGCACACCCGCCGACGAGCTGAAGGTGCGGGCGGTCGTGGCGGTGGAGCAGGGGGCGGCCGGCTTCGACATCACCGAGAGCGCCCTCAGCCTCGAGGCGAAGGTGCCGGGCATCGAATCGGCGGTCTTCGACGACCTCGCGCAGAAGGCCAAGGAAGGCTGCCCGGTCTCCAAGGCGCTGGGTGCAATCAAGGTGAGCCTCGACGCCAGGCTGGTCTGAGGCGCCGGGCGCCGGCTGCCGCAGGCGCCGAATCAGTCGGGCTTGCGGCGGCGGGCGTAGAGCTCCAGCCGATGCGAAACGAGCTCGTAGCCGAGTTCGCGGGCGATCTCCTCCTGCAGCCGCTCGATCCGGTCGGACCGG
>DASYHY010000139.1:0-17591 GCA_036252795.1 Aurantimonas sp.
GCCGTCCGCATCGACGCCGTGGACGTGAAACGACAGCTTGCCGATGTCGATCGCCAGCATGAACAGTGACATGGTCCTCTCTCCTTCCGCGTTGCTCGGCCAAAACGACCGAAGACGCGGGAGGCGTCCATCTCATAAGGCGATATTCATCCTGGAGCCGACCCCGGTCGCACAGGGTCTCGCCCGCAAGAAGGTGGATGTGTGCGAGTATCCTGATGGCCGGCTCGAGATCCAGCACGAGGGCGAGGTGCTCCCCTATCGGGTCTTCGACAAGATGCGCCGGGTGAACCAGGCACCTGTGGTCGACAACAAGCACCTCGACGCGGCACTGGCGCTCGCACACGCGATCCAGCAGGTGCAGCCGCACCACGCGAAGCGCAATAACAACGAACCGGCGCGCACCGCGCAGCCGGCCGGCGTGTTCAAGGCCCCCTCGCCCGTACCACCCGGGCCTAAGCTGGACCGCCGCAAACTCGGCAATCAGCGCCTGAAGCGAGGCCCTCGCCTGTCGAACGACGAACTCGTCGCGCGCGGCCTCGGCGAGTATGTCCGCCAGCATGCAGGATGACCCGGAGCTGCGCCTGCCAGGGTCTCAAAAACGATCGAGAACCGGGAAAGGCCAGTCGTTCTTAAAAACAGGTTCTGACGGGGTTTCGAGAAACCTTGAGGGTCTGGATCATCCTTATCGGGGGCAGCGCAGAATGTCTTTCCGAACGTACGCTAAGCTCGAGGAGCGGAGCTTGGAGTGCGGGGTGTCGAAACGGGAGACGGTTTCGGGAGGCGAGTAGCTGTTGGTCAGCTATGATTGGTCCTGCGTGGCGTACTCTCCCGCGAACGGTCGATTACGGGAGAGGACATTGAGCCGTGCGCCGCGGCCGCTCGGCTACGAACCGGCCCTGCTTATCGCGCGTGCGCTGAGGTTGTACCCGATCTTGTCGGTTGGGCGGATCGCCCGCTCGATGCACAATGATTAGCGTCGAGCTGATTGCCACGGGGCGACGCGACATGCAGCCTCAAGCTGCGGGCAGCTTGCGCGCTGCCTCAAGATGCTTGCTGATCACCGGCACGGCCGCCTGGGCCTTGGCCCGCATCGCGGCGTCGGTTCCCCGCGCCGCATAGGCGCTGTGGACCTTCAACGCCTCCTCATGCGCGGCGATCTGCCCGCGCTTGTAGGCCGCATCGAACTCGGCCACCGGCGTGTTCTCCAGCGAGTTCAGCATCTCCGACAACGGCCCGACCAGCGCGCTCCCGGCGTCGGTGGCGGCGGGGATGTTCAGCAGGCGCGCGTGCTCGGCCATCATGCGCGTGTGGTGATCGACCATCATTCGCGCGAACGAGCGCGAAGCCTGGGCCTGGGATCGGGTCAGCGCGAGCCGGCTGGCGTCGACCTCGTACCGGCTCAGCGCGTGGACGGCGCGTATATAGTCCTGGGTCTCGACGGGAGGCGGATTGGTGCTGATCCCCGCCTGGGCGAGCGCCGGCGAGGACGGCGCTGCCGCACTCATCATCGCGACTGCGCCTAGAGCCGCGCCGATCGACTTCCGCATGGGTCCGCCTCCTCCTTTTGGGTCGTGTTCATGATGAGGATGCCCGTAAACCGGGCCGCCACCCGCGATGTTCCGCGCGGGACGTGCCGGCCTTGTGGCGAGGGCTCGATCCGGGAAGAGTCGACCCATGCTCTACCTCGCGCTGAAGGCCGGCATCTCGGCCGTCATCATCGTCGCCGTCTCCGAGCTCGCCAAGCGCAGCCCCGGCCTAGGGGCGCTTGTCGCATCGCTCCCGCTCGTCTCGGTGCTCGGCATGATCTGGCTCTGGCGCGACACGCACGATCCGGTCGGCGTGGCTGCGCACTCGGCCGCCACCTTCTGGTTCGTGCTGCCGTCGCTGCCGATGTTCCTCCTGATCCCGGCGCTGCTCACCCGGGGCGTGGCGTTCTGGGCGGCGCTGATCGCTGGCTGCCTGCTCACGATCGCGCTCTACATGGCGATGACGTGGGTGGGGCCACGCTTTGGTCTTCGCCTATGACGCACTCGGCCGGAAGACGTTGGTCTTGTCCAGCGCCGCCCGGAGCCCGCGCGCGAGCTTGGCCGCGTCATCATTCGCCCAAAAGTGCATGAAGAACAGCCGCGGCTGGTCGTCCAGCATGTGGTTGTGAAGCGCCGTCACCTCGATGCCGCCCGCGCGTAGCGCGCGGAGCACCGGGTCGACCTCGGCGGCCGTCAGCACGAAGTCGCCCGTGATCGCCGCCCGGCCGGAACTCGTCGGCTGGAAGTTGATCGCGGTTGCCGTCCCCATCGACGCGGGCGCTGGCATGCCTCCGTCGGTCAGCTTCTCGGCGCGCGGAAAGCTGAACTGGTAGACGCCGCCGTTCGGCTTCCCCTTGGCCCCCATCACCTGGTCGAGCGCCGCGGTGTCGAGCGCGATTGGCGGCGAGGAGCCCGCGCCGGCCGAAGGCGGCTGCGAGTCCCTGGACGGAGCGGCGAGAGGCGTCCGGCTCGCGGACAGCGCCTCGCGAAGCGCGGTCGCGAGCTTCACCGGATCGCCGTGTCCCGAGATGTGCATGTACATGGTCGCGGGCGCGGAGCGGAGCAGGTGGTTGTGAAGCGCCGTGATCGTGTAGCCGGACGCGAGCAGCCGGCTCATGACGGAGTTCACCTCCTCATGCGTGAGCACGAGGTCGCCCATCACCATGACCTGGTCGCCCATGGGGTGGAACGCCGCCCACGAACCTAGCGCGAGCGCGGGCTTGATCGTCACGCCGTCGAGCTGGACGTTCAGGTCGCTGCGCGGGAACCCGTACCGGCGGACCCCGTCGGCCTGCGTTGTGCCGGTCCGGCCGAGGCTCCTGTCCACGGCCGCCCACCTGTCGCCGGTCACCTGGGGCGGTGCCGCTTGCGGGTTGGACTGGGCGGCGGCCGGCGCGGCGAGCGCGACCGCCAACGGGAGCAACAGGTAACGCAATGCTTCTCTCCTTGATCTCAAGTCGTCGGCCGGCACGGGAAGCGCTGGCGCAACGCCATTGTCACGCCGGCGAGCCGGGGCAGGTTGGCCGCGTGGCGGTTCTCGACCGCCCACGCCAGAAAGATACGGCTCAGCTCGCCCGAGCGCACGCCCCGGCCGCAGATGCCGGCCTCGCTGCCGCCGTTGCCGAACGCGGAAAGCGTCTCGGCCGCGCCGGAAAGGTACGCCTCGCACCGGCCGTTCACCTTCCTGCTCGTCTCATCGACGCACGTCCGGTAGAACTGCGCCACGGTTTCGTAGCGCGGCTGCGCCGCGGCGGACGGGAGCGCGAGACACGCCAGCACGGCGGGAACACCTGATCCAACGGCGCGCATCGCGTTCTCCTCGCCCCAAGTTTTAGCTCGCCGCCCTTAAACGATACAAGTGTACGTTCGTTTCTGCGCCATGATACAAGTGCCGCATGGCTGACGCTCTCCCGCCCGGGCCACGCGACTGGCTGCTGCTGATCCCTCAGCTCCCGGCCAAGCCCGCCTATCTGCGCGTGCGGGTGTGGCGGCGCTTGCAGGCGATGGGGGCCGCCCCGCTCAAGAACGCGGTCCATGCGCTGCCCGCTCGCGATGACACGCGAGCGCTGTTCGAGGAGTTGCGGGGGGAGATCACCGCTGGGGGCGGCGAGGCGCTGATCCTGGAGGCGCGGCTGGTCGAGGGCATGGGTGACGCGGAGCTGCGCGCCGTGTTCGACGCGGCCCGCGACGCGGATTACGAGGAGCTGGCGCGCGAAGCGCGGACGGTCGCCGAGGCGGAATACGTATCGTCCGCCGACGTCCGACGCTTGCGCAAGCGCCTGGACGAGATCGCCGCCATCGACTTCTTCGGCGCGCACGGCCGGCAAGCGGCGGAAGCCGCGATAACCCAGGCCGAAGGTCGCGCGGGCCGGCACCCCGACGTGAGCGGTCCCGGCGCGCCCGAGCTGACACGCGCGGAGCTGAAGGGCCGCACCTGGGTCACGCGTCGACACGTCCATGTCGACCGCATCGCATCCGCTTGGCTGATCCGCCGCTTTATCGACCCCAGCCCCAGCTTCAAGTTCGTGGACGGCAAGGGCTACGTGCCAGAGCCGGACGAGCTGCGGTTCGACATGGCGGACGCGGAGTTCACGCACGAGGACGACCGCTGCACCTTCGAAACGCTGGTGTTCCGGACGGGGCTCAACGCTGACCGGGCGCTCGTCGCCCTCGCCGAGATCGTCCACGACCTCGACATAGCGGACGACAAGTTCGGTCGGCCGGAGACGGCGGGCATCGCAGCCCTCATCAACGGCATTTGCGCCGGCACGGACGATGACGTGGAGCGGATCGCCCAAGGGTCGGGGGCGCTCGACGGCTTCTACGCGCACTTCACCAAGCGACGAGGGCCATAGGGGAGCCGGATCATGGCGAGTATCGAGCATCCCGCCCCATCGAGCGCGACCCTTGATGACGCTCGCCCGCCCGAGCTGAGCTACCCGGCGCTGTTCCTCCGCTTCCTGCGGTTCGGCATGATGGCGTTCGGCGGTCCGGTCGCGCAGATCGCGATGATCCGGCGCGAGCTGGTGGACGAGGAGCGCTGGATCGGAAGCGACCGCTTCAACAAGCTCCTCGCCGTCATGCAAGTGCTTCCCGGGCCGGAGGCGCATGAGCTGTGCGTGCATCTCGGCATCCGCGCGAAGGGGCGACTGGGCGGGCTGCTCGCCGGGCTCGGCTTCATGCTACCGGGGCTCGTGCTCATGCTCGCGCTGGCATGGGCGTACACCCGCCTACCGATCCAGGGGACGCTCCTGGGCGCAGCCTTCCTGGGCGTCCAGGCGGCGGTGATCGCGGTCATCGTGCGGGCCGTCCACCGCATCGGCGAGCACATCCTGCTCGACCCGTGGCTCTGGGCCGCCGCGATCGCGGCGGCCGCCGCCTCGCTCGCCGGCGTCAGCTTCTGGATCGTGCTCCCGGCCGCCGGGCTGGCTTACGCGCTCGGCTCGACCGGGCGATACGGGTTGGCCGCCACCGTCGTGGTACTCGCGGCCGGTGTTGCGGCCCTGACCTGGGCAGGAGGCGCGGGCGCGGCGGATGCCGCGGGCGGCGCTCGGGAAGCAACGCCGACAACGCTCGCGCTGTTCTGGACAGGGTTGAAGGGCGGGCTCCTGACCTTCGGCGGTGCTTACACCGCCATCCCGTTCATCCGTAACGACACCGTGGGCCGGGGCTGGATGACCGACGCGCAGTTTCTCGACGGGCTCGGCCTGTCGGGCATCCTGCCCGCGCCGCTCGTGATCTTCGCCACCTTCGTCGGCTGGATCAGCGGCGGGCTTGCCGGCGCGCTGGCGATGACGGCCGGCATGTTCCTGCCCGCCTTCGCCTTCTCGCTACTCTTCTACGACCGGCTCGAAGCCGTGGTCGAGCACAAGCGGTTGCAGCTCTTCCTGGCCGGCGTTGCCGCGGGCGTGGTCGGCCTGATCGTGGTGACGGTGGTCGACCTCGCCCGGACCACGGCCGGGCGCACGCCAAGCCTAGTTGCCAGCGCGCTCATCTTCGCGGTCGCGCTCGCTGTCATGTACCGCTGGAAGAGCAAGCTCGCCACACCCGTCGTGCTGGCGATCGGGGCAAGCGCGGGTACTGTTCTGTTACGCTGATCTTCGAGCGGGATCAGTCGAACCTTGCTCCATGTCGAACGCCGTCAAGATCGGACACGGCCCCTCCGATCCCGCGCTGCATTCCCGCGCGAGCCGGCGAAGTGAGGCGCGCGCCTTCTCCAGCTCCTCGATCTTCACGTCCAGAGCCGCGATGCGCTCGGCGGCGAGTTGGCGCGCCCTGGCGCGATCGTCGGTCGCGTCTAGCGCCAGCAGCTCGCCGATCTGCTCCAGCGTGAACCCGGCCGCCTGAGCGGAGCGGATGAACCGAAGCCGCCGCACGTCGGCCGGGCTGTACCGGCGGATGCCGCCGGCGGCACCGGTGCCGTTCGGCCGATCGGGCGTGCCGAGCAAGCCCCGGCGCTGGTAGAAGCGGATTGTCTCGACGCCTACACCGCCCTCGCGCGCGAGCCCCGCGATCGTCGTTGTCGTCACCTCTTGACTCCGTACTATGGTACAGATGCCATATAGGCGGGGCAATCAAGCCGGAGAAGGACGGGACGATGGCGACCGCCCCCGCCAAACAGGCGACAATCTATCGAATGGTGATGCCGGGACATACATGCCCTTATGGGCTGAAGGCGAAGGACCTCCTGCGCCGCCAAGGCTATGCCGTCGATGACCACTGGCTGACGACGCGCGAGGAGACGGACGCGTTCAAGGCGAAGCACGGGGTGAAGACCACGCCCCAGACCTTCATCGGGGCCAAGCGGGTCGGCGGCTATGACGATCTGCGCCGCTTCGTCGGCAAGACGGTTCGCGACCCCAAAGCGCTCACCTACCGGCCGGTGATCGCGCTGTTCTCCATGACGGCGCTGATGGCGTTCGCCGTCAGCTACGCCGTGCTCGGCACGCCGTTTACGGTGCGCGCGGCCGAATGGTTCATCGGCTTCTCGATGTGCGTGCTGGCGCTCCTCAAGCTCCAGAACATCGAGAGCTTTTCGAGTATGTTCCTGAACTACGACCTGCTCGCCAAGCGCTGGGTGCCGTACAGCTACATCTATCCGTTCGCGGAAGGGGGTGCGGGCGTGCTGATGGTCGCGGGCGCGCTGACCTGGTTGTCGGTCCCGATCGCGCTCACCATCGGTACGATCGGCGCGGTGTCGGTGTTCAAGGCCGTGTACGTCGACAAGCGCGAGCTGAAGTGCGCGTGCGTCGGCGGGGACAGCAACGTGCCGCTGGGCTTCATCTCGTTGACCGAAAACGTCATGATGGTGGCGATGGCGCTATGGATGGTCGCGGCCCCGGCCGCGCTCTCCGTCGCGCACTAGAGCCGGCGTTCCCTCACACGATCATCTGCGGAAAGTTCTGATGACCAAGTTGAAGCTGATCGGCACCGCGGTCGCGCTGTCGCTGTCGAGCGCCACCTTTGCGGCGGGGGCGAGCTGCTGCGCCGACATGACGTGCTGCAAGGAAGGCGCGGACTGCTGCAAGGAGAAGGACGGCAAGCCCGCCGACTGCTGCGCCGGGATGAAGGAGCAAGCACGGCGACCATGCCGGCCATGATTTGTCGGGTACTAAGAAATAGGCGGTGGGGGAGGCGTTCGCGCCTCCCCCTTCTCTGTTATCTAGCCGCGAGCTTAGTTCTGCGGCTGCTTCCCATGCCGGCGGAGCCAGCTCTGAAGCTCGGCGATCTCCTTTTCCTGCATCGTCGCGGTCTTCTGCGCCTTGTCGCGGGCCTCCTTGTCCTTGGCCTGCGCGAGCGCGATGCGCGACATCTCGACGCCGCCGCGATGATGCTCGATCATCTTGCGGACCCAGGTTTCCGACGCGTCCGCGCCGACAGCGGACATCATCTCCTGGTGCATCTTCATCTCGGCCGGACCGTAAGGGTTGGCCGCGGTGGGCTGCATCATCTGCGAATGATCCATCCCTTGGTGGTTCATGCCTTGGTGGCCCGACTGCTGGGCCAGCGCCGGCGTCGCCAGCATCATGGTCGCGACCATCGCGGTGAACATCTTCATGCTAAACTCCTCGTAGTCGCCCCGCCCTTACGGGTCTCTACGCGGCCGAACGCGCCAACCCTCACCGGCGGCTCACCGCACCGGCTGGAGCGTATTCACGCCGGCCTCCTCGCTGGTCGTGGGCGGCGGCGGGGGCACGCCCTTGTCGCGGTAGGACGGCAGGTTGGGCGCGTTCTCCAGGACCGGGTTCGCCTCAAGCCTGGCGATATGACGCTTCATCTCCGTGATCTCGCGGAGCTGAGCGTCGATGATCTCGTCGGCGAGGCGGCGCACCTCCGGGTCCTTGATGTTGGCCCGCTCGCTGGTCAGCACCGCGATCGAGTGGTGCGGGATCATCGCCTTCATGTAGCTGACGTCGCCCACCGTTTCTTGGCTCCGCACCAGCCACAAGGCGGCCGCGAACACGAGCACCGCGCCGCCTAGAATGGCCGCGTTCAGGCGCTTGTTCTTGTACATCGACCACATGAAGCCGAGCATGATGAGCGCCATCGCCGCGCCCATCAGGAACGCCATCCAGAACCGGGTCTGGCTGAAGGTGAGGTGACCTAACGCATAGACGTTCAGGTACATGAGCCCGAACATGACGGCCGTGGAGGTGGCGATCATGGCGGCGAACCGGCCATAGCCCATCCCCATGTCCGCTTTGCCGTGCTGCTGATGGTCCATCCACCTTCTCCTGTACGGGGTTGATCAGAACCAGACCCTCACTCCGGTCACGAAGCTGAATCCGCCCGTGCCCTCACCCTCGCCGCGCGCGAAGCGGGCGGTGTCGCCTAGCTTCCGGTCCCAGGACACGCCGATGTACGGCGCGAGCTCGCGGCGGAGCTCATAGCGGAGGCGCAAGCCCAACTCGATGTCGGACAGGCCGGAGCCGATGCCGTTCTCGGGAACGTCCTGGACCGCGAAATTGAGCTCGGCGCGGGGTTGGAGCACGAACCAGTTGGTGAGGCGCTGATCGTAATACGCCTCCGCGCGCGCTAGCACGTCGCCCTTGTCCGAGAGGAACACGGTCCCCTCCACGTCGAACCAGTAGGGCGCCAGCGCCTCGAACCCGACGCTCGCATAGGCGCGGGACGGGTTCGGCTTGAAGTCGTAGCGCACGCCAGCCTGGAAGTTGACGTAAGGGTCGAGCGCGCGGCTGTAGAGCACCTGCACCTCGGCGTCGTCGATCGCGCGGCCGAAGTCGCCCGCGCCTTCCGTCTTGATCGCCAGCCGGTTGATGTCGCCGCCGATCCACGCCTCGCCATCCCAGCGGTAGCCGTCGCGGCCGTCCCTGATCTGCGCCTCGGCGAGGTTGAAGATCACCTGGCTGAAGGTGCCGCCGCCGTGCTCGTCCTTCAGCTCGCGGACGGCTTGGGCCATCTCCTGCTCGCCGTAGAAGCGTCCCGCCGCGCTGCCCGGAAAGGCGGTCGGCGCGGGCGCGTCGCCGGCCGGAAGGTTGGTGCCGATCGGCGCGCTGTGATCCGTCGCCGCGGCTGCGCCCATGTCGTGGCCGGCGTGGGGGTCCTGGGCCACGTTGTCGCCCTGCCGCGTGGCTGTAACGCCATGCCCGGCGTGCGGATCGGCGGGGGCGGTCTGCCCACCTTGCGCCGCGCCCGGCATGGCGTGGCCGGCATGGGGATCGGCCGGCGTGCTCGCCGCCTGTCCGCCCTGCTGCATCGAACTCATGTCGTGCCCGGCGTGCGGGTCCGCCGGGGGCGTGGCCTTGGCCGCCGCCGGACGCGGTTTGGAAGCCGCGGGCCTCTGGGCGGGGCGCGGCTGCGCCTTGCGCGCGACCGGCTTGGCGGCGGGTCTCCGCTTCGGAGCGGGCTTGACCGCCGGCTTCGCCGGCATGGTCATCCCCGGCATGTTGTGGCCCGCGTGCTGGGCGGCGGCGGGGGTAGCGAGGGCGAACATCGCCAGCCCGGCGAGAAGGGCGGCCCTCACGCGACCTCGCCCTTCTCGTTCCGGACCTGCACGACCTGCATCATGCCGGCGTGCATGTGGTAGAGCATGTGGCAGTGGAACGCCCAATCGCCGGCCTCCGCCGTCACGTCCCAGCTCACCTTGCCGCCAGGCTGGACGAGGACCGTATGCTTCCTGGGCGCGTAGGCTCCGTGGCCCGTCACCAGCTCGAAGAAGTGGCCGTGGATGTGGATGGGGTGGCCCATCATGGTGTCGTTGACCAAGGTGACACGCACCCGTTCGCCGGTCCGCATCGGGATCGGCTCCTTCACCTCCGACAGCTTCTCGCCGTCGAAGCTCCACATGTAGCGTTCCATGTTGCCGGTCAGGTGGATCTCCAGCTCGCGGTCGGGCGCGCGCGTGTCGGGGTTGCGGTCGAGCGCCATAAGCTGCCGGTAAGTCAGCGTGCGGTGCGGCACGTCTTCCAGCCCCTGGCCCGGGAAGTCGGTGCGATCGACGGGCATGGGCGAGATGGTCTGCACGCCCGGCCCCTTCTTCACGCCGGGCGCATTGGAGAAGTCGCGCATGGAATGATCCATGCCGCCCGAGCCGTGACCCATGGCGGCGTGATCCATGCCCTGCGCGGCGGGCGTGCCGTGGCCCATGGCCGCGTGATCGACCGCACCCTGGGCGGGCTGCGCGCCATGCCCCATCGCGGCATGGTCGGCGGCGGACGCGCCGCCCGACTGCGCGGGGCCGTGATTCATGCCGGCCATCGCACCTGCCGCGGCTCCGGCCATAGCGCCGTGGTTCATCTGCGAATGGTTCATCGCGGGCGCGGCGGGGGTGCCGTGGCCCATCGCGGCGTGGTCCATGCCCGCCATCACGCCCGCGGCTCCGCCCTGGGCGGCTCCGTGGTTCATGCCCTGCATGGGACCGCTGTTGCCGCCGCTATGATCCATGCCGCCCATGCCCATGTCCTTCATGGTCGCGATCGGGCGGGGACGGAGCGGGGGAACGGGCGCGGTCATGCCCTCGCGTGGGGCGAGGGTGGCGCGCGCCATGCCGGAGCGGTCGACGCTCTCGCCCACCAGCGTGAACGCCTGGTCGGCGGTCGGCGTCACGATCGCGTCGTAGGTCTCGGCGGGGCCGAACTGGAACTCGTCGATCTCGACCGGGCGCACATTCAGGCCGTCCGCCGCGACGATCGTCATCGGCAGACCCGGGATGCGGACGTTGAAGGTGGTCATCGCGGAAGCGTTGATGAAGCGAAGCCGCACCCGCTCGCCCGGCCGGAACAGCGCGGTCCAGTTATCCTGGGGACCGTAGCCGTTAGCGAGGTAGGTGTAGGTCGAGCCCGTCACGTCGGCGATGTCGGTGGGGTCCATCCGCATCTTACCCCACATGGCCCGCTCTTCGGCCGTCTGGCCCCTGCCGGCGAGGAGCCCGCTCAAGGTCTGGCGCTGGCGGTTGAAGTAGCCCGCCTCCAGCTTGAGCCGCTTGAAAATGGCGTGCGGGTGCATGGGGCTGTGGTCCGACAGCACGATGACGTGCTCGCGGTCGAACGCCACCGGGTCCGCCCCCTTGGGGTCGATCACGATGGGGCCATAATGCCCGGCCTGCTCCTGGAGCCCCGAATGGCTGTGATACCAATAAGTCCCGTTCTGGATGATCGGGAACTCGTAGGTGAAGGTCGACCTGGCCGGGATGCCGGGGAAGCTCACGCCGGGAACGCCGTCCATTTGAAACGGCAGCAACAGGCCGTGCCAGTGGATCGAGGTGTCCTCGTCCAGCGTGTTCTCGACGTGGAGGCGCACGTTCTGTCCCTCGCGCAAGCGGATGAGCGGGGCGGGCACGGTACCGTTGATACCGATGCCGTGGCTCGTGCGGCCGTCGATCGTCCGCATGACGTGGCCGATGGACAACCGGATGTCCTCGCCCGACACGGTGGGGAGGGGCTTCGCGATGCCGGCCGAAACCGGCTGCGCCCAAGCGGGCATGTGCGCGGCCAAGGCCAGCCCGCCGCCGCCAAGGGCGGCACCGCGCAAGAGCTGGCGACGATCGAGAACGGTGGTCATAATGCTCCTGGTGGGGCCGCATGGGCGACCCGCCTCATCATGATTTACGCGGGCGGAAGCCTTATCCCTTAGGCCCGCTCAGCATTTCCAGCAGCTTGGCGCGCGCCCTGTAGAGACGGGTTTCGACCGCCTTTTCGCTGATGTTGAGCACCCCCGCGGTCTCGGCCTGGCTCAGCCCCTCGATCGTGCGGAGCACCAGCGGCTCCTTCAGGTTCATGGGCAAGGTCGAGATCGCGCGCGTCACCCGGTCCAACTCCTGCCGGTCGGCCGCGGCGTCGTCTAGCGGTACCTGATCGTCGGCGACGGCTTGCGCCTCGTCGCCGATCGGGGACGCGAATGAGAAGAACCGGCGCACCGCGCGCTTCCTCGCATGGTCGCGGCACTTGTTGAGGGCGATGGTCGACAACCACGCCCGCATCGGCCGCGCGGCGTCGTAGCGGGGGAGCGCCTGGTGCGCGGCGACGAACGTCTCCTGGGTCAAGTCCAGCGCCTCGTCCGGATCGCCAAGGCACGCCCGTGCGAGCCGGAATACCGGCTGGCGATAGCGGTGCATGATCTCGGCGAAGGCGGCTTGCCGGCCGGCGATGCTCAGCGTCGCCAGCTCGCCGTCGGTGAGCGCCGATAGGTCCAGGCTCACCGCCGATCGTCGGTGAGCGCCTTCACCACCGCCCGATCGAACTCGGCTGTCTGATCGGGCCGGAGAACCTGCCGCATGGCGAAGATGTGCGCGAGCGTGGCTTTTTGCAGCTCGCCCATCGTCTCGTGGGTCCGATCGACCGCGGCCGCGACCCTGGGACCGTTGCCGTGCTCGGTCTCGATCGCCTCGGCGAGCCGGGCGTTGTCCGCGCGCATCTCCAGTTCCAGCGCGCGGCGCTGCACCGCGAACCGGCGCTCCAGCTCCTCCAGGCGGCGCTCCTGCCCGGCGTCGAGCGCGAGCTGATGGTGGAGCACGTCGTGAAGCTCCGCGCCCGGTTGCCTGGGCGTAGGGAGAAGCGTCCGCCCGACGAACACGCCCCCGATAGCCGCCAGAAAGGCCGCGACGATACATAGGATCAGGCGCGCGGTCGAACTCACGGCGCGCCGGCGAGTAGCGTGGAGGGTGCCAGCGGCGAGCCGCCGGTGAGCGGCGACAGGGAGGCGGGCTCGCTCGCGGTCGCGGGGACGCCGCCCCCCGCCACGCCGATCGCCAGCGCGGCCGCCGCCACCATGCCCACGTGAAGCCCGGTCCGGGCGCTCGGCCGTGCGCCGATCCGGGCGAGCACGCGCGCCTCCATGTCGTCCAGCGCGGTCGGGGCGGGTACGTCCGCCAGCCTCGCCAATGCTCTGTCCAGGTCGTCCATGTTTTCCACTCCGCCCCTCTATCATCGGTTACGCGGCGCTGCCCATCATCCCTCATGCCCGGGTGAGGGATGATCCCGCGCCATGCGTAAGAAGGTTTGGTTTCTCACCGGAGTATCGGTTCATGCGTAGCGTCATCCTGCCCCTCGTCCTGCTCGCCGCGGCGAGCGCGGCCAACGCCCATCCCAAGCTCGTCTCCGCCACGCCCGCGCCGAACGCGACCGTCGCCAAGCCTGCCCGGGTCGAGCTGCGGTTCAGCGAGCGGCTGATGTCGAAGTTCTCGGGCGCGGACTTGGTGATGACGGGCATGAAGGGCATGGCCCATCCGCCAATGAGGGTGCCCGCGACCGCCGCGGTCGCCGCGGACGGCCACACGCTCGTCGTCACGCCCAAGTCGCCGCTCGGGGCCGGCACCTACAGCGTCGCCTGGCGCGTCGTGTCGGCCGACACGCACCGCATCACGGGCAGCCATGCCTTCGCGGTAAAGTGAGGTGGATGCCGACTGGCCGATGATCGCGGTCCGCTTCGCGCTCTACGCGGTGCTCGGCTCGCTGTTCGGCCTATCGGCGTTCGGTCTGTACGGGCTGCGGGCCGGCGAGCGCGGCAAGGCGCTGGCGCTGAAGCCTTGGCTCGTGGCGCTTGCCCTGATCGGGCTTATTCTCTCGGCCGTCCAGCTCGCGCTGCTCGCCGCCTCGATGACGGGAGCGCCCGCCTGGCCTGTCGACCGGGAGGCGGTCGGGATGCTGCTCTCCGGGTCGGCGCTGGGCGTGGCGTGGAAGGCGCGCATGGCCGCGCTGCTCGTCGCGGGGCTCGCCGCCGTCGCGGCCGGCCGCGGCGCGTGGCTGGGCGTGGTGGCGGTCGCTGCGGGCATAGCGCTCTCGGCGCTCGCCTGGACCGGGCACGGCGCGGCCGGCGAGGGCGCGCCAGGCTGGGCGCACCTGATTGCCGATATGCTCCACCTCCTCGCCAGCGGCGCGTGGGTGGGCGCGCTGTTGGGGCTCGTCCTGCTGGTGACGCGCTCGGCCGATCGGGTCGACGCCGCCCACCTCACGCTCACGCACCGCGCCCTGCACGGGTTCGGCCTGGTCGGGACGGTCGTGGTGGGCGCGATCATCGTTACCGGCCTCGTCAACACGTGGATGCTGGTCGGACCCGGCAACGTGCCGGACCTAGGGGTCACGCTCTACGGCCGGCTCCTGGTCGCCAAGCTGGCGCTATTCGCGGCGATGCTCGGGTTTGCCTCGCTCAACCGCTTCCGGCTGACGCCGACGTTCGAGCGCTCGATCGCCGCGGGCGTTCACTCGGGCGCGCTCGGCGCGCTGCGAGCGAGCCTCGCGGTCGAAACCGCCTGCGCGGTCGTGATCCTGGCGCTGGTCGGCTGGCTGGGGACGCTGGAGCCGCCCGTGTCGATGTGAGGGGCGGGAGGCGTCACGCTCCCGCCCGCACCGCGATCTAAGCGGCCATCTTCTCGCACTCCTGGGCGCAACGCTCGCACGCCGCCACGCAATCCTCCATCCCGTCGAGCCCGCGGCAACTCTCGGCACACGCGCGGCAAATCTGGGCGCAGATGCCACAAACGAGCTTATGCTGGTCGGACCCGCGCGCCATGAAGTCGAGCGAGGTGGCGCATATCTGGGCGCAGTCGAGCATGATCTTGATGTGCTCGGGCCGGGCGTGCTCGCCTCCGACCTGAAGGCAGTGCTGGGTCACCATCGACAGGCAGGTGACGTGACAGTGGTGGCAGGCGTCCATGCAGGCCTGCATCTCGGCGCTCATCTGGTGGTGCATCGGTCGGTCTCCGTGTGAGCCCCCGCCCCACAAAGGAAGTACGCGGCCGATCGCGGTTTCCCTCGTCGGGGAGGCCGACCCTTGATCGGCAGGTGCGCCCATTCCGGCAGCCCCCACGCCCTGCTCTCGAAAGATGTTCAGCGTGCGCTGGATGCTTGTTACGCCCCGACGATCACGGGAGGAACCATGAACGCCTGGAGCACATCGGGACTGGTGTTGGACTTAGTGGGCGTCATGCTGCTCGGCGCCGACCTCGTGCGCATTCAGCGTCGGCTGCGCGGGGATGCGGCGGATCGGCTCGAACGATTGGAGGAGGTAGCGGCGTCAGCGGGCGGGCTCGAAGCTTTTCTGAAAGGCGTCTCCGGCGACTGGCGGGAGTATGAGCGCGACGAGGGTCGCTACCTCCCCGTGTACGGCACCTTCGATCACGACGCGGCACGCGCGAACGTAAGTGAGCTCAAGGACGGCATGAATGGTTTGGCCGATAGTCTCGGCACCCTGGCCGAGATGATGATCGCGTCGGTTAGGGCGGACCGCGAAACGGCGACGCTCTCACTCCGCCTGACCTACATAGGCTTGGCGCTGATCGTCACGGGTTTCCTGGTCCAGATCATCGGCGCTCTTTAGCGCCGCTTGTCGATCTGATCGGCCGGGTTCGGGCTTCGCCTATGCTGGGCGGGTAGCGAGATCAGGAATGAGCTTGGCATCGAGCGCCGCGGCATCTTCGGCTTCCACAGCGGCGATGTCCACCGCCGGCGCGCGGACCACCTCGAGCGCCACGTTCGCGATCTCGGCCGCGGTGATCTGAAGTTGGGTAATGGGCGTCGACGGCGCGTCGACGCGCTCGAGACCTTTCTCCGAGATTTTCACCAGGAAGCGGTCGACGTCGTTCAGCACCACGAACTTGATCGACTGGTCCTCGTCTAGGGCGAGCTGCTGAACGGTTCCCTCGTACGCGATCGTGAAGCACTCGTGGCTCGTCTTTGTCAGCACGTAGGCGACGACGAACGAGTCCCCCTTCTTGACCGCCTGGACCGCCGGGTTGAGCCAGCCGAATGCGATCGGGTCGGTCTTGCCGCTGACTGCTTCACGCTGAACCATCCAGTGCGCGATCATTCCCGTCACGGCGCCGATGAGAAGCATGGCCAAGAGCCACATCTCGAGCGCCAGATCGGGAGCGTCCCGCGCACCAGCGGCGCCGCGCAGAAACGCGCGATAGATGTTTGGGTCGAAGCCGGGATTGTAACAGAAGGCGGTCGCCCGACACCACGCCGCCTGTATGGCGAAGAAGCCGGTTCCGAGAAGGTGGCCGCCGATCGTGCCGAACACCACGATGAACAGCGTCACCGTCGAGTTCGGCCGGTCAGGCGTCGGGCTGAGAAAGTCGGTCCGTTCGCCCGCACGCCAGCCCGCCCAGAAGCAAAGCCCCGGGAAGAGCAGCAGGAGTGCGAGGAATAACGAGTAGCTGAATGCCACGGCGGTTAGGCCGTGACGGGGATCGCCACGTCCTTGTTATCGCGGTCAGCGGTCGCGGTGGGGTCGACGACATAGACGCCGTTCTCGACGCGTGAGGCTTGGCGAACGGCCTGCCACGTCCCGAACCGCCCCTTCACCCGCCGGGCCAGCCGCATAGACTTGGTGGTGTTCACGCGCATGTCGGTCTCCAACGCCGTAGATAGCGAATAGTTCGTGAACATCCAACCTGCCGCCGGACGGCGGCGTCGGCAGCGCCGCCTCGCCTCAGAGCTTGTCCTTGAGCGCCTTGGCCGGCGTGAACGTCAGCTTCTTCGACGCCGCGATCGTGATCGCCTCGCCGGTGGACGGGTTGCGCCCGGAGCGCTCGGGCATGTCCTTCACCTTGAACTTGCCGAAGCCGGGCAGCGACACCTCCTCGCCCTTGGCGGCCGCCTCCGCGATGCCGTCGAGCAGGCTGCCCATCACCTCGCGGGCCTGCTTCTCGGTGACGCCATGCTTGGCGGCTACGTTCTTGGCGAGATCCTTCGTGTTCATGTCGAGCCTTACTCCCCTATTCCGGTCGGGCGGGGACCATAACGCTGACGGAAGGTGCGGCAAGTCGGCAGAGTTGGCCGGACGAATGCGGCGCTCATCGGCGGTTCTCGATCGACCGAAGCCATCCTGGTCAGGTCCGTCGGCTGCGCCTCTCCAACAGCTTCTCGCCGTCGGGCCTGAGCTGGCCCTCGGGAGTGACATGCCGGTATAGGGTCTGCCGGGTGACGCCGAGCTCCGCGCAGAGCTCACCCACCTTCGTCTCCGGTTTGCCCATCGCGGCCTGCGCGAGCCGGAGCTTGGCCGGCGTCATCTTGAACGGACGACCGCCGTGCCGCCCGCGCGCACGAGCTGACGCCAACCCTGCCTTAGTGCGTTCTACGATCAACTCGCGCTCGAACTCGGCAAGGCCGGCGAAGATCGCGAAGATCAGCCGGCCGTTGGCGGTAGTCGTGTCGATCGACGCGCCCTCGCCGGCGAGGACCTTGAGGCCGATCTCCCGCTTGGTGAGGTCGCCGACCAAGTTGACGAGGTGGCGCAGGTCGCGGCCGAGCCGGTCGAGCTTCCAGACCACCAGCGTGTCGCCCGAGCGGAGCGCCTTCAGGCACGCGTCAAGCCCGGGCCGCTGATCGCGTTTTCCGGAGACGCTATCCTCATAGACGTGCTCGGGACCCACGCCGGCGCCCAGCAGCGCGTCGCGCTGCAGGTCGTGGATTTGGCTGCCGTCCGCTTTCGAGACCCGGGCATAGCCGATGAGCGTCGTCACATATTCGTCCGTTCACGTGACGGAGCGGCATTGCCCGTCGATCAATCGCGATAATGTCACATAACCCGTCTTCTGGTCTATGCTCCATGAACGGGTACGCTTTCCTGTTTCGTGACGAACAGGAAGCCGATGCCGACCAAGACCAT
>DASYHY010000140.1:0-47256 GCA_036252795.1 Aurantimonas sp.
TCTTGTCCGTCGGCGCGTCCAGGAAGGCGAGCGTCACCGCCGGGATCTCGAACCGGTCGTTGGAGACGGTGCCGACCGTGCTGCGGTCGTAGTCGATCGAGAGCCCGGCGCTGTCGTCCGGCAGGCGGTATGCCGCCTTGATGGCGGCATCGAAATCGGGCGGCGGGGTCAGGCCCGCACGGGCGAAGAACGCGGCGTCGACGACAACCGGGCCGGCCGGCGCGCCGGCGAAGGCGTCGCGGAGCGTCTGGACGGCTGGATCGGCCATGGTGTCCTCCCTGCCTCAGATGTCGGCGACGATGGCGAGATGGTCGCTGGTGCTGCGGATGCGGCCGTAATTGTTCCAGCCGTTGAACGCGCTTCGCCGGCCTGCGCTGAAGGCCGGCGCCACCGCGGCAGGGGCGGCGAACCGGGCTCCCGCCATGTGGATCGGCAGGTTATAGACTCCGGTCGGCGGGTTGCCGGGCACCGGCGCAGCGATCACGTCGTAGGGGGAACCTGCGACGCCGTTGACGATGGTGACGTTGGCCATCGGGCCCCCCGCCGCGACGCCGGCGCCATGATGGGCAAGTATGTTGTCGATGGAATAGAAGTTCTGGTAGATCGTGCTGCCGATATACCCGTATCCTGGGTAGTAATCGGTGTTTGCGTTGGTGGTCCAATACGTGGCGCGGCTGGTCCGCTTCATGTGCGTGGCGAAATAGCCGAGCCACCCGTTGATCGGCACTGGCGGCGCTGGCGGCGCTGGTGGCCGATCGATGCCCAGCGTGTAGTTCGCCGCGAGGGCGTTGTAGCTGGCGCTGCGCGTCCGGCCGGCGTCGTTGTTCAGAAGGTTGACGTTGAAGTCCCCCAGCACCACCCGCACCTCGTTCGCGGCGATGCCGTCGGTGACTTCCGCAAGGCCAGCGAGATCGGTCAGATACTGACCGGCCGCCGCGCTCGCGGGCGCGTGGATGCAGAAAAGCGAGATGTCGCGCACCACCGGCAGCGCGCCGCCTCCGGACATTTCCGCGAAGCTTACCCAGTAAGGTGTCCGCAGCGCGCCAAAATTCACCGCCGCTCCGGCGTTGGCATGCGCCGCCGCGTAGATGAAGCCGGTGGCCGCGGCCAGTTGGTTCTGGGCCGTACCTGTATTGATCGTTCCGGCAGGGACGGCCGCGACGGGGAGGCGCTTGCGAAGGGCGCGGCATAGGCGACCGTCGCCGGTGCCGGGCCCATGACGCCGGGTGCGAGCGGCGCGATGGCCGGACCGACGCCGCCGGGCCAAAGCCATGGGCCTGTGAAGACGAGGTTGGTGCTGTCGAAATACACCGCCACCGCCTCGCGGGGCCCGGTCTGCAGTGGCGGGACGAGCATCCAGTTGGCGTTGCCGGTGGTGGCCCGGATCGCAGTCAGCAGGGTCTGCGAGCCGGCTGCCCCGGCGCCCCGCACCAGATAGCCGCGTCCGTCGTAGCCGGTCGCGACTTCCACCACGACGATGATGTCGGGGGGCGAGACCACCCCGAAATTGTCGGTGAGCCCCCAGTGCAGGTTGATGTAGTTCAGCCGTTGCACCGAACTCTGGTTCTGTTTCAACGCGCCGCCGTGCTGCCGCTTTGTGTTGGGATTGGCGATCTTGTTCGAGCCGAACTTCTCGATATTCCAGTAGAGGATCCGGGTCATGAGTTGGGCCCCCTGGTCGCGCGTCCCTCGACGGTTCGCGGCGCACCGGCCGGACCCGCGATGATCTCCCTGGATGACGCCGACAGGCGCGGATCACCGGGCCGCACCGCCCGCTCCTCGATCAGCGTGGTCTTCTGGTCGGCGACATAGGCTGCGTACCAGCCGAGGCTGCCATTGCCGGAGGGATCGCCGAACAGGAAGAAGTTGATCGTCGCGCCCGACGGCAGCTTGGCGAAGCCGAGAAAGGTCAGCCCGACATTGTTCAGCCGCAGCGTGAAGGAGCTTTCGGTGCCGCTGACGAGTTCGCGCCGCAGCACCAGGCTGTCGATCGAGAGCTTCATCACCCCCTGGATCGACATCAGCTTGGCACCCGGCGCCGCGCCCGGCAGCGACAGCCCGACGAAGACCGACGCCGTCGCATCTTGCGCGCCCGAAGCCGGCGCCCAAGCAATGAGGATGCGGGAGGTGAATCCGGCCTGCGCAACCAGGCCGCCGGGCGAGCCCATCGTCACCTTGTAGGCGACACCGTACCAGGGGCCCGACAGTGCCTTGATCTTCGGCTCGACCGATACCGGCAGGAAACCGAAATCCACCGCCCGCTTGTCTTCCGGCCCGGCGATGAACTCGTCGACCTGCAGCGCCAGGTCGGTGGCCAGGCTGTGCTTCCGCGCGACGCTCGATCCCTGGTCGAGCGCCAGCTTGCCGGCCTCGAAGGCGAAGGTCACCGCGTTCGGGGCGTCGAGCGGCGAGGCCACGGTGAGCTCGAGCCCGGAGAAGCTGAGGCCGGTCGGCGGCGCGGTGGACTGCGCCCCCGCGGCAAGGCCGAACGAGAAGAGGTCGCAGTCTTCCGTCTTGTCGCCCGCCGTCGCCGCGAGGATCGCGAACTCCAGAGCGCCGGACATCAGGAAGCGGCTGCGCACCATGCCGTCGCCGCCGTTCGACAGCGTGTTGAACACCACCCGCTGCAGCGCCGTCGAAGGCAGGGCGTTGCTATCCAGCATGAATCGCGTCGTCGCGTTCTGCTCGAACACGTAGACGCTGGTCGCGCCCTGGCGCTGGTAGCTGCCCTTGAGCACCACGGCCGACGCCGGCAGCTTCCCGAGCGGACCGTAGGCGGTGGTCACCGGCGACTGGAACAGCGCGTCGAGCGTCAGCTGCACCCGGCTGCGGAAATCGACCAGCGCGGCGTTGCGGAACTGCGCCTGCAGCTGCAGCACCTGGAAACCGAAATTATCGTCGGTGGCGAGCGCCAGCGGCATGTCGGGATTGCCGCCGGCCCCGACATTGGTGCGGTAGGCGGGCAGCTGGTAGTCGATCAGCCCGAACAGGCTGCTCGGCACCTCCATGGTGACGTTCGTGCCGGAGACCGTGACGCGGCTCGCCGTCGCGCCGAAATGGTGGGCGCGGAAGAGCGTGAAGTCGATGCCGGCGACCAGGCCCTTGATCTGGTCGGGAAGCCCGGAGGGGTCGACCTCCGCAGCCAGCACGATGAAACCCTGCCAGGCCGTGTCCGTGACGATGCGGGCGAAATCGTCGTAGAGCGTGTTGCCGCTCCTGGCCGCCTCGATCCCGGCTTTCAGATAGTCCTGCAGGAAACTGGAGAGGCCGGCCAGCGCGATGCCAGGATCGACGCCCTGGCCGGTGACGGAGAAGTCCCCGGTGCCGACCCATTTGCCGGGATTCTGCACGCGCTCCAGCAGCGAGCCGTCGCAGTATTTCATGATCAGGATGTTGCTGTAGGCGGTGGCGTTGAGTGAGGTGCCGACTGCGGCGGTCATGCGCCAGCCGCCGATCACCACCTCGCGGTCGAAGCGAGCCGTCCCGGATTGCGGCTGGGGCGTCGTCGCCGGCGGCGGGTTGGGCGCCCCGAGCCTCGCCGGATTGACCACCACGGCCATCAGCTGATTGGTCTGGAAGAGGTTCTGGAGCTCCGGCGCCAGGCCCTCGAACCCGAAGTCCAGCGTGCCGCCGGCCGCCGTCAGCGAGCGCGCCAGCACGATCTTCTCGTAAAGCGCCTCGCCGCCGTCGTCCGGAATCTCGACCTCGGCATAAAGTCCTTGCGGCGTCGTCGCCTGATGCAGCGTCGGGTTGCGAGCTGCAACACCGAGCCGGCTCTTGCGGGCGTTGCGGATGGCGGCGAGCCGCGCCACGCTCGCGGTGCCGATGATCCGCTTGCGGGTCGGCGACAGGATCTTGCTCTCGAAGCCGCCGTAATCGCCGATGGGGCTGGCAGCGGCGAGCGTGCCGAGCCCGGCATAGGCCGGCAGCGGAACCAGCAGCAGGCCGCCATCCGTGCCCGTCTGGGCGATCGGCGAGGGTGTCGCCAGCGGCGGCAGAAGCGGCGTCGCGCCAGCGGCGGCGCCCGCCTCCGGCGCATAGAGCGGACTGCCGGATGGCTGCGCCAGATACGTCGCATGCCCGGAGCTGCCGTTCAGGACGGCGGTCCAGGAGGTCACGTAGGTATCGTCGAGAGACGGCTTGTCGCTGGGCGGGGTGGAGAGGCTCGCCTCCGGAAACGGGAAGACCGGTGCGTAGGCCGGCTGGCCCGGCAGGAAGCGCAGCCGGTCGGGCGAGCCCTCGGACGAGAAGGGTGCGAGCGCGATACGCTCGGAGCCGAACAGGCCGGCGAGCAGCGTCAGCGTCGTGCCGGCCTGCGGGTCCTGCGGCGCGACGAGGCCGAAATCCCCGGCGGGGGCGAAGGTGATGCCGGTCACCGCATCGCCCTTGCGGGTCGCCGGCTGCAGGACCAGCGCTCCGCACCACGGCCTTGGGTCGCCATCGCCGTCGATGCCGTTCAGCGGCACCAGATCGACCGGATGCCCGCCGGGCGTGCGGTACCAGCTGGCAATCTGGGCCGATCCGCTGCCGACGAGCCCGAACAATGTCCGCAGCCGCCCCTCTGCCGGCGCCGACAGCGGCGCGACCTGGTTGAACCGGTCGAGCGGATCGATCGCCCCTGCATAGGTCAGGTCGGGCAGTGCCGACCCCGAGACTAGGAGGGGATAGACGCCGCAGCTTTCCTGGTCGGCCGGGCCGTACAGGAAGCGCCTCCCCGTCGAAAGCCCGTCGATCGTGTTGTGCGGCCCCGACCGGGAGATGCCGCCGGCGATGGTGAAGGAGCCGCCATAGGGGCCGAGGAAGGGCAGTTCCGCGCCGTTCGAGACCGACGGCGGATGCGTGTCGTCCTGCGTGTTGAACTGAACCTTTCCGGATCCGGCGGTCCCGAAGACCAGGCCTCTCGCGCCCATGCCGACGACGGTCTGGTTGGGAACCGAGAAGGTCAGCTGGCCGGCCGGCAGGTTGAGGTCGTCGGCGGTGGCGATCCCGCCGCCGCCGCTGTCGAGGAAGGTGACCGCGCTGGCGGCGGGCACGCCGAAAATCGGCCCCGCCGGACTCGCCAGCCAGACGGCGGCGTAGCCGAAGAAGATCCCGGAGGGACCGAAGCTGCTGTTGATCCAGTCGATCACCGCGCCGGCATAGGCCTCGGCCTGCTGCTTGTCCGCAAGGACCGGCGGGCCGCTGGCGAAGAGGTAGTGGCCGCTCGTGAAGCTGTCGGCCAGCGTCAGCGTTTCGGGCGGCTCCGACTGGCTCCAGACGAAGCCGATCCACCCGGGCGCTCCGCCACTCGCGTCGAGCGCGTAGAGCGGGCTGTCGAGGAGACGGCGGAACAGCGGCTCCTCGCTCATGCGGGCCTCCCGGCAAGAGCCGGCCGGCCCGCGGGACTTAGTCCGCCGGTGGGGCCGGAAGCGTCCATTCCGCCATGGAGGCGGCGACCGGCGTCGACGGCGTCGTCGCGGTCGCGATCGTCGCCTGCAGGAAGAGCATGCCGGGTTGCAGCGTCGTCGGAATGGTCAGGGTGATTTTGGCGCCCGCATCGACGGTCACGTCGCCGCCCTGGATCTTCGTGGGAAAAGCCTGCTGCGGCGAGAACTGCGTGGCCGTGAGCGTCGCGAGCGGCGTGCTGCCACTGACGAATTGGAACTGCACGACGTTTCCCGCTGCTCCGCGGACGATCGTGTGGGCCGAGAGGTCGCCGTTGAGGACCTGGGTGAACTCGGCCAGTACCGGATCGGCTTCGGCAGTCCAGGTGACCACGGTGCCGCGATAGGGTGTCGTGGTGCCGTCGCCGGTCGCCTGGACATCGGCCTCTACGGAGGAAATCAGCGGCGCGGCCTGCAGGTCAAGCGTGACGCTGCCGGTGGCCGCGCTCGTTCCCGCCTTCACGTCCAGCGACAGGCTGGGCTGCGCCAGCGTCAGGCGCTGCATGGCGATCGTGGTGCCGTCCAGCGCCGCGGTGACGGTCGCATCCCCGCGCGAGGGATTGGCACGAGCGGTGAGGACGAGCGGGCCGATCGTCCGCGAGTCCTCGTGGGCGGGATTGGCCGGGGCGGGAGGACCAAAGGCCCGGACGCGGTTCCCGAGCGGGGAGGCGGACGAGGCTGGCGGCGCGGCGGAGCCCGGCGCATCGGGTCGGGCCGCGGTATCGGCCTGGGCCGGCGCATCGCGCGGCGCCGCCTGCGCCAGGACGGTGGTACTGCCGGGACTGTTGCATGACAGGCCTCCTGCGAACGCGGTCGCGAGAACCAGCCGCCCGACGTACCATCGGGAGGCGCATTGCCTTGCAGTGCCATGCGCTGCCTGCGGCTGGATCATCCGCGCAGCCTTGCCCCAACCCGGCGTGTCACAGGAATTTGCGGACGCCGGAACGCCGGCTCGCGCCTGCGGGATGGCAGGCGCGAGATACAAGCGAGCGTCGGCGGGATCGTCCTCCGGCGCCCGTTCGGCTGTTCCGCGCCGGTCCGACCCGTTGCGGTGCGGTTACGAATGTTCCCGGGCCTTCAACTCGTGGAACTGGACGACAGGGGCCATGATGCGACGGTCGCGTTGAAGGGCGTTCCGTCCGGGACCGTGGGCGTGACGACGGTCAGCGACGCCACTACCGAGCCGGCCTGGCCCGCCGTCGGTATGGTCAGCGTGAAACTGCCGCCCTTCTTGATCGTCAGCGACCCGGCGACGATAGGGTAGGAAATCTCCGCCGTCGGCGTGAACTGCGTGAGCGTCCAGCTCCACAGCGTCACCGAGCCGTTGACCAGGGCCACCGACGCGTTCTGCCGGGCATCGCCGGAGACGGTCGTGGAGATGATCAGCTGCGGGCTCAGGACAAAGTTGATCACCAGCGGAGAGGCTGCGGCCAACTCCGCGCTAAAGCTTTCTGCATGTGACACGAGAAGGCTCTCCCGACAGGGATGGATTCAACCGACAGGCGATCGCCTGTCTCGACCATCCCGTGGATGCATAGAACCACGGGATTTCATCGGCCACAACAGCCGCATCAGATGAAATCGCCATTTCAACTGATGATCTTTTTAGGAAGATTTCCTGTCCCGGACGAATTAAGTCGAAGACTTAAGTAGTTAGAGAATTCCCTTACGTCATCGTGAGGTTTGAAGCTCGGCAAAATACAACCTCCAGTTACATTTCGGCGGCGACGCCCCGGTCCTGCCACGGCGGCCGGCGCAAAGCTGTCGAGCCGCCGACAACGGGCGGAATGGCAGGGCTCCGCCATCGCTCCCCGCTTTCGGTCGGGCCGCTACTCGGCGGCCGGCCGCAATCCGCCGCGCTCAGGCGATGCGCGCTGCGGGAACTCGGCGACGCGGCGCCAGTCCGGCTCGAGCCTCTCCGGCGCAGACGCCGGAGCAACCGCCGCATGGGCGGCGGGCGCCGGGTGCTCGTCGGCGCTGTTGGGCTTCAACAGCCAGCTGAAAAGCCGCCCGACCGCATGGCTGAGATCGTCCATCAGCGTGTAGACGGACGGAATGAAGACCAGCGACAGCAGTGTCGAGACCAGCAGGCCGCCGATGACGGCGATGGCCATGGGGGCGCGGAACTCGCCGCCTTCGCCCGTGGCCATGGCGGCCGGGATCATGCCGGCCGCCATGGCGAGTGTGGTCATGATGATCGGCCGGGCGCGCTTGCGGCCGGCGTCGATGATCGCATCCGTCTGGCTGACCCCGTGCTTCTCCTGCTCGACGGCGAAATCCACCAGCATGATGGAGTTCTTGGTGACGATGCCCATGAGCATCAGGATGCCGATGACGACGGGCATCGAGATCGCCGTGTGGGTCAGGAGCAGCGCGCCGACGACGCCGCCCACCGAGAGCGGCAGCGACGCGAGGATGGTGATCGGCAGGAAGAAGCTGCCGAACAGCAGGATCAGCACGACCAGCACCATCATGATGCCGGCTCCCATGGCCGAGGCGAAGCCGGCGAAGACCTCGCCCTGGATTTCGGCGTCGCCGACTTCCTGGACCCGTACGCCCGCGGGCATGTCCCTTATCGCGGGCAGGGACATGATCACCTCGCTGCCCTGGCCGATCTCGTAGCCGGGCATCATGGAGGTGCCGACCTTGACCAGCCGGTCGCGGTCGTAGCGGTCGATCGTCGACGGACCCTGCCCGAAGCCGATCGCGGCGACGCTCTCCAGCGGCACGGACGCGCCGCTGCCGGTGGTGACCCTGAGGCTGCGGATGGTCGACAGATCCTCGCGCGCATCCTCGCGCAACTGCACGCGGATCGGGACTTGCCGCGTGCCGACGTTGAACTTGGCGAGGTTCGCCCCGACATCGCCGATCGTCGCGACGCGCACCGTCTCGGAGATGGCCTCGGGCGCGATGCCGAGATCGGCAGCCTCGTCGAGCTGCGGGCGGATCCGGATCTCCGGCCGGGCGAAGGAGGCCATGGCCGACGGGTTGGCGAAGATCGGTTCACGCCGCATCTGGCTTTCGAGATCAGCCGCCACCTGCGCCACCGCCTCGCCGTCGGCGCCGAGGATGCCGACCGAGAGCTCCCGCTCGCCGCGGTCGTTGACGTAGAACGAGCGGATGTCGGGGATGGCCGCAAGCCTGTCGGCGATGACCGGTTCGAGATCGCCCTGGCTGCGGCTGCGCTCGAACTTGCGGGTCAGGTTGACGGTCAGCGCCGCCCGCCGCACCTCCAGCGTGCCGGTCGGGCTCGCGCCGCCGATGACCAGAACGCTGCGCACTTCCGGCAGTTCGCGGATGCTCGCGGCGGCACGGTCGCTCACCGCCCGCGTCGTCTCCAGGGTCGAGCCGGGCGGCAGTTCGAGCGAGATGACGATGCGGGAAGCGTCCTCCTTGGGGATGAACCCGGTCGGCAGGTACTTCACGCTGTCGATCGCCAGCGCGAACAGCGCGATGCCGGCGACGAGCGTGATCCAGCGCCAGCGCACGGTGGCGCGCAGGAAGCCGGTATAGGCGCGCATCAGGAAGCCGTCGTGCTGCTCTTCCGGATGCGGCATGGCGATGTAGGCGAAGAGGATCGCCAGGACGACGGCGCCCGCGATGATGGCGAGCGACAGCTCGGCTGCCGCGTCGAAAGAGACGGCCGGCAGCGCCGCCGCATAGGTCGCGACGGTGGCAAAGGCCGGGTTCTGCGCGGCGGCTTCCGGCAGAGCGGCCAGGGCGAAGAGCAGGCCGATGGCGATGCCGGCGAGCGGCGCGGCCAGGAGCAGGTTGCGGCGCAGGACGCGGCCGAAGCTCGGGCCGCTCGTGACGTGCGGATGGAAGAAATAGGCGGCCATCATCGGCGTGATCAGCCGCGCCACGAGCAGCGAGAAGAACACCGCCACCGCGACCGTCAGGCCGAACTGCTTGAAGTACTGGCCGGCGATGCCGCCCATGAAGCTCACCGGCGCGAACACAGCGATGATCGTCATGGTGATGGCGATGACGGCGAGGCCGATCTCGTCGGCGGCTTCCATGGCGGCTTTGTAGGGCGGTTTGCCCATCGCCATATGGCGCTCGATGTTCTCGATCTCGACGATCGCGTCGTCGACGAGGATACCGGTCACCAGGGTGATCGCGAGTAGGCTGACGAGATTGAGCGAGAAGCCCATCAGGTCCATCGCCCAGAACGTGGGGATGGCTGCCAGCGGCAGGGTGATCGCCGCGACGGCCGTCGCGCGCCAGTCCCGCAGGAAGAGCAGGACGACGATGACCGCGAGCAGCGCGCCCTCGGCGAGCGTCTCCATGGCGGATTCGAAATTGCCGTAGGTGTAGGTGACGCTGTCGTCGATCTTGGTGAACTGCACGTCCGGGTGGGCAGCGGCAAGCTGGCCCACCTTGGCGCCCGCCAGATCGGCGACGGTCGTGTCGCTCGCCCCCTTCGAGCGATAGATCGAGAAGGCGACCACCGGCTGACCGTCGAGCCTGGCGAAGGAGCGGGGCTCCTCCCAGGAGTCCGCCACGTCGCCCAGTTCGCTCAGCCGAACCTGCCGACCGCCCGGCAGCGACACTTTCGTGGCGCCGAGCCCGATCACCGTGTCGGCCGAGGCGAGCGTGCGGATCGCCTGTTCCTGTCCGCCGAACTCGCCCCTGCCGCCCGACAGGTCGACATTCGTCGCGCGCAGCTGCCGGTTGACGTCCGCCGCCGTGATGCCGAGCGCAGCCAGCCGGTCGGGGTCGAGACGGACCTGGATCTCGCGCTCGACGCCGCCCATCCGCTCGACGCGGCCGACGCCGTTGAGCCCCTGCAGCGCCCGGATCACCACGTCGTCGACGAACCACGAGAGCTGCTCGGGCGTCTTGCCGGGGGAGGAGGCGGCGTAGGTGACGATCGACTGGTTCTCGACCTCGATGCGCTGGATGATCGGCTCGTCGATCGTCCGGGGCAGGTCGGAGCGGATCTTGGCGACGGCGTCCTTGACGTCGTTCGTGGCGCGGTCGACGTCGATCTCCAGCCGGAACTCGGCGGCGGTGACCGACTGGCCGTCGGTGATCGTGGAGGTGACGTGCTTGAGCCCGGAGATGCCGGCGATGGCATCCTCGACCTTCTTGGTGACCTGCGTCTCCAGCTCCGACGGGGCGGCGCCGGATTCGGTGACGGTCACGGAGATCACCGGCACGTCGATATTCGGGAAGCGGGTGATCGGCAGCGTCATGAAGCTGACGATGCCGAGCGCGATCAGCACCACGAAGAGGAGGATCGGCGGAACCGGATTGCGGATCGCCCAGGCGGAGAAGTTCCAGTTCATCCCCGCACCTCCGCGGCCTGCATCTCGGTCGGCGTGACCCGATCGCCGTTGCGCACGAAGGTGCCGGCCAGCGCCACCACCGCCTCGCCCTCGGCGAGGCCCTCGATGATCTCGATTTCGCTGCCGGTATTGATTCCGATGCGGATCGTCCGGCTCTCGATGGTCCCATCGCGCACCACCTGGACCACGGAATCGTCGCCATCGGTGACGACGGCCGTGTTCGGCAGCACGATGCCGCGGCTGCGGGCGACCTCGATCGTCCCGCGCGCGAAACTGCCGCTGCGCAGGAGATCCGACGGCGGCAGCGCCACCCGGACGCGGCCGAGCCGCGTCGTCGCATCCACCACCGGGGCGACCAGCCGCACCGTTCCCTCGATGGCATCGCTCGTGCCGGGCAGCGCCACCGTCACCTTCTGTCCCTTGGCCAGCGAATTCAGGACCGATTCGGTGACTTCCGCATCGAGCTCGATGAGATTGTCCCGGGCGATCTCGAAGAGGCCGCCACCGGTGGCCGACGCGATGGCGCCGAGCCGTGCCGCCCGTGACAACACGAGCCCCGCGGTCGGCGCGGTGATCACCGCGTTGGATTTCCGCAGTTCCAGCTGCCGCCGCTCGGCCAGGGTCAGCGCCTTGTCGGCCTCGGCCACGGACACGCCCTGATAGGCGCTAGCGAGCCGCGAGGCGGTGGCCGCCGCCGCCGAAATGCGCTGGTCGAGCACGTCGCGCCCGACGATGCCCTTGTCCGCCAGCGGCCGCGTCCGCGCCAGCGCGGCGTCCGCCTCGACCTTGGCGGATTCGGCCTCCGCGATCTGGCTCTGCGCCTGCGCCAATGCTGCGTCCGCCCGGGCGATCTGCGACTCGTTGCGGGCGAGGTCCGTCTCTATCATGTCGGTGTCGAGCCGCGCCAGGACCGCGCCGGCGGCGACGCTGTCGCCCTGGTCGGCGAGCAGCTCGTCGATGCGCAGAGCCTCGACCTGAGCGCCGACGACGACCGTCTCGCGCGGCACCAGCGTGCCGGTCACCACCACGGTCGAGACGATCTCTTGTGCCTTAGCCCTGACGACGGAGACGCTGGGCGGCTGCGGCGTCGCCGTCGCGGCGGCAGCATTGCCCTCCTGCGCGGCAGCCGGAGCAGCGGCAGTCAGCGCCGCGAGAACCAGCAGGAGAACCGGGTGACGGATGGGCATGGGAGCCTCACTGGCGGGGCGTCCCCGCAAAACTTCATGGGTCTCGTAACCGCCGGATGCGCCGGCTCGTCGTCGTCATGCGAACGGAGTTGCGACCTTCAGGGGGCGCCCAGCAGCCCCTGAACCACGCGCCGCAGATATGGCTCGATCGTCGCGACGTCGGCCTCGTCCTCGATCTGCAGGCGCATCACCAACCCGTCGGCGACCGCGAACAGCACCGTCAGCACGACGGGTATGTCGATCCCAGGATCGATCTCGCCCTCGCTCTTCGCGCGCCGCAGCGCGGCGTCGAAGGCGCGGCGGACCTCGACCTCGATCTCGTGGAAGCGCCGGCCGAGCGCCCTGTTGCGAATGCTCTCTGACCAGATCTCGACCATCAGCCCGCCCGTGTCGGGATCCACGGTCTGGCGCAGATAGTCCATGCCGACTGCGGTGATGCGGTCGACGAGGCTGCCTTCGCCGTAAAGGGCGGCGACGCAGGCGGCCGCGTCGACCCGCTCTTCCTCGGCGATCGCTTCGATGATCGCGTCCTTGGAAGGGAAGTACCGGTAGAGCGCGCCCGGGCTCATCTCCGCTTCCGCGCAGATCTGCTGCATCGACGCGCCGTGAAAGCCCGATCGCGCGAAGCAGGAGCGCGCGGCGGCCAGCACGTGCATCCGGCGCTGGTCGTGCGCGCTGGGAGCAGCCGCTTCTGCGGTGGAGGGGGCGAACTGGTTGCTGCCCATTATCAACGGACCGAGAGTCGAGAGCGAATGATCGTTCTCATAGCGTAGGCCGGCCGCGGCGTCCACCCGTGTCGCAAGCGGAAGAAAATCCTTGCCCATGCTCCCTCCGGTCACGACAGCGTGCGGAGGTCCGCCCGGAACTGCTGGGGATCGGTGTCCGGCAGCAGGCGGTCGATCGCCTCGTTGACTTCCCGCCAGACCGGTAGCGCCGCCGCCAGCACGTCTTGGCCAGCGCCTGTCAGCCGCAGCAGCCGGCTGCGCCTGTCGGCCGGATCGCGGTCACCTTCGACGAGACCCTGCCGTTCGAGCGGCTTCAGATTGGCGGTCAGCGTGGTGCGGTCCATGCCGAGCAGCGCCGCTATGTCGCTGATGCGCGGGGGCGTCGGGCGGTTGAGCGACATCAGCAGCGAGAACTGGCCGCTGGTGATCCCGAAGGGCCGCAGCGCCTCGTCGAAACGCCGGGCGAGGGCGCGGGCGGCCCGCTGCAGGTGCAGGCACAGGCAATGATCGCGAACCTCGATGGTGACGGCAAGGGGCAGGTCTTCACGCATGGTCATGGCAGACAAATGTTGAACTCAACCTAAATGTCAAGAGTCAGGCCAGCGCCGATTTCCGACAGGGTAGGGGGCCCATCGCTCCGGCGATGCGGCGCTCACCGTTGGCCGGCGGCATCGTCGTCCAATGCGGGATTGCGCATATAGCCCGGCCCGACGGTCAGCGGGCGGTCGGGCACGACGTCGTCGGCCATCTGCGAGCGCACGGTGAATTCCTCCTCGAAGAGGATCGCGTCGTCGCCGTTCTGGATCAGCCGGACGACGACCTTGTAAGGCCGGTCCTTCTCGACGCCCCGGACCGGCGGTGTCCGCAGCGAATAGCGCTTCGTCCGCGGGTTGAGCCTCTCGGTGACGCGGATCGGCGCGCCGCCGCCCGGATCCTCGAACACCGCCTCGAGCAGCGAGAGGTTCCGCACCGGCCTCTGGACCTCGGCCGTGAAGCCGTAGAAGACCTCGGCTACGCGGTAGTTGAAGATGAAGCTGGCTCCCGCGATCCTCAGATACGGCTTGTCGCCGACCGGTTCGCGCATCGCAAGGCCGATCGCGAGGAGAACCACGAGAAGGCCGGCGGCGCCGGCGACGATCCGGGGCAGCCCCATCGGGCGACGGCGCATCGGGCTGACCGCCTGCGCCGCATCCCGCAGGCGGGGGCCGCGATCCTGCGGCATGTGCCCGCGTGCTGCCCCCATGGCTGTGCCCTGTTGAAGAGGCCCACCGCGCTGCCTGTGGCAGGCAGCGGACCGGCCGCCTCGGTAAGCTTGCCATCTTGCCGGCGTCCCGTACAGCGCGCCCGGCAGCAGGCCGTTTCAGTCCCCGACCGTCGGGCGCCCGACGCCGACATGGCGAAACCCGTGCCGCTCCACCTCATGCGCGGGATAGACGTTGCGCAGATCGACGAGCAGCGCCTGGTTCATCCTCTCCCGGAGCCGCGCGAAATCCAGGGCGCGGAAGGCGTCCCACTCCGTCACCAGCACCAGCGCGTCAGCGCCGTCGGCGATCTCGTAGGCGTCCCTGCCGAAGACGATGCCGCTGGTCATGCCCCGCGCTGCCTCGATGCCCTCCGGGTCGTAGGCACGGATCGCCGCGCCCTTGTCCTGCAGCGCCTGGATGATGGCGAGCGACGGTGCCTCGCGCATGTCGTCCGTGTTCGGCTTGAAGGTCAGGCCCAGCATCGCGATCGTCTTGCCGCGCACGTCGCCGCCATAGGCGGCGATCACCTTCCTTGCCATCGCGCGCTTGCGGTTGTCGTTGACGGCGACGGTGGTCTCGATCAGCCCGACCGGGCTGTCATGGTCCTGCGCGGTCTTGACCAGCGCCAGCGTGTCCTTGGGAAAGCACGAGCCGCCATATCCGGGGCCGGCATGCAGGAACTTGTCGCCGATGCGCCGGTCGAGGCCGATTCCCTTGGCGACCTTCTGCACGTCGGCGCCGACCCGCTCGCAAAGGTCGGCGATCTCGTTGATGAAGGTGATCTTCATCGCTAGGAACGCGTTGCCCGCGTATTTGATCAGCTCGGAAGTGCGCCGCTCGCAGAAGAACAGCGGCGATTCGTTGAGATAGAGCGGTCGATAGACCTCGCGCATCACCTTCTCGGCGCGCGGATCCTCCGTGCCGATGACGATCCGGTCGGGCCGCTTGAAGTCGGCAATGGCCGCGCCCTCGCGCAGGAACTCAGGGTTGGAGACGACGGCGAAGTCGGCTTCCGGGTTCGCCTCGTGGATAATCCGCTCGACCTCGTCCCCTGTGCCGACCGGCACCGTCGACTTGGTCACGACGACGGTGAAGCCGCGCATCGCCAGGGCGATCTCGCGTGCGGCAGCGTGGACGTAGCTGAGGTCGGCATGGCCGTCGCCGCGCCGCGAGGGGGTGCCGACGGCGATGAACACGACGTCCGCCGCCGCCACGGGGCCGGCGAGGTCGGTGGTGAAGCGCAGGCGCCCCGCGGCGAGGTTTGTCCGGACGAGCTGGTCGAGCCCCGGCTCGAAGATCGGGATCTCGCCGCGCTCCAGCGCCTCGATCTTGGCGGTGATCTTGTCGATGCAGATCACCTCGTGGCCGAAATCGGCGAAGCAGGCTCCCGAGACGAGGCCGACATAGCCGGAGCCGATCATGACCAGACGCATGCTTCCCCCCAATGATCCTGCTGCGAGCGATCAAGCTTCGCAGGATACGGCCCAATCGGTGCCCTGCTGCACCCGGATGTCGCTTAGACCTTTCGCGGCACGAGGGCGAGCCGGCCGGGGCAGGTCCTGCCCTGCGGCTGGAGGATCGGGACGAAGACCTGCGGCGACACCGGGATGCGTCGCCTCGCACGCCCTCAGTGTCGGGCCGGGGCCGACGTCAGCCGCGCTCGCTGTCGAGATCCGCCCTATGCGCCGCGCCGCTCGGTGCCTTCGTCAATTACCGGAACACGGACGGACGGAGCCGCCGTACGGCACCCGACGGACAGGCCGCAGCGTCGCTTTCGCAGAATCCGGAGCAGGAATAGGGCGATCAGCCGGCCCGCGAGCCTATCGGCTCAAGCCCCGGATCCACGCGATTGATGGCGGAAACCGGGGTCCAGACAGCAAAAAGCCCCGCGTCCCTTTCGGGAGCAGGGCCTTACCACGCGAGCCGCCCTCAGGCGACCGCGCGCTGCGCATCGTTGCATCGGATTCGCCAGTACATCCGTGGTCGATCCGGTGCCGATGCGGCAGGCTCGCGGCTTTTCAGCCGCGCGCGAAACTTACGAGATGATCGACAGATTGTCGGCGGACATCTTGCCGCTCTTACGATCGGAGACGAGTTCGTAGGAGACCTTCTGGCCGTCCTTCAGCCCGCTCAGGCCAGCGCGCTCGACGGCGCTGATGTGGACGAAGGCATCGTTGCCGCCGGTGTCCGGCGCAATGAAGCCAAAGCCCTTTTGAGAGTCAAACCATTTCACGGTTCCCGTCGTCATGGGAAACCCTTTCCAAGATAGTAGTTCAGGCCACCCCGCATTCGTCGCGGAGCGTTGTAGATCGATCTGTCAGGAGCGAAAACTTGATCAAGGCGTTGGTGACAACGCAAGGCCAACCAGTCCGGCCGTCTATCGACCATCGCTATATGCACCCCGTCGCGGCCGATTACAAGGCTCATCGGCGGAATCGTCGATTTATCGGCTGCGGGCGCGCCGCGGGATCGGCCTGTTGCGGTATTCGACAATGGCCGCTTGCAGCCGCCCGACGCCCCGGCTATATACCGCGCCGCAGGTCACGGAGTGTAGCGCAGCCTGGTAGCGCACCTCGTTCGGGACGAGGGGGTCGCAGGTTCGAATCCTGCCACTCCGACCAGCCACAGCAGGGATCGGGTCGGCGTTTCGCAGCGCTGGCATCAAGGATCGCCCGCAAGCCGCCATCCGACATTGCCGCCGATTGTAACCGCGCTCGTCTTCGTGTGCCGCACGCCTCGCGAGCGATTTGTGGCAGGCGCGTCTCGGCGCTATGGATCTGCTTCAGAAGAGCGCCCTGGGTATTTGATGCCTGCCGATCAGGTCTTCGCGTGGTTCGGCAGGGAGCCGAGACGGCGCCGGAGCCGGTTCCTGAGGATCACGCCGTCGCCCTTCTTTACCCGCGGGACGCGTCAGGTTCTAAGGGCTGCTCTGCCACGCAAAGGACCCACCCCATGGCCGCATCGCCCCGGCGCTACGATTTCGTCGACACCAACAACCAGAAGATCGTCGCCATCGTGCCGATGATCACGCACCTGAAGGAGGCGGGCCCGGCGCGCACCGAAATCTTCTTCGTCGGGGGAAACAGCGTGGTCGTTCACGGCTCGACGACGGATATCTCCGCGCAGCTCTGGACGTAGACCAAGGGGGTGGACGGCGTGTCCCCGCTCGTCGGGACACGCCGTTTTCGCCAGCACCAGGGCGCAAGCCCCTGAATCCGGGAGGTGCGTGCTGCCTGCGCCGCAGATCCCGGACGCGACGCCGCGGCGGAAGGCTACCGCGCGGACCCGCGGGACGCTCGCCTTGCCAGGTCGCGGTTCCGCCACAGCGTCGCAGCCGCCATGCCCGCCAGCATCGCCGACAGGAAGGCGAGCGTGCCCGGCGCTCCGATGGCGAGCGCCGTCCAGGCCGGGCCGGGGCAGTAGCCGCCGATCCCCCATCCGATGCCGAAGATCGCCGCGCCCGTCACCAGGTCGCGGTCGACGTCCTGCCGGGTCGGGATCTGGAAGTCGGAGACGAGCAGCGGCCGCTTCCTGTTCAGGACCAGCCGGTAGCCGATGAAGGTGGTGAGCGCGGCGCCCCCCATCACGAAGCCGAGGCTCGGATCCCAGCTCCCGAAGATGTCGAGGAAGTTGAGGACCTTCGCCGGGTCCGACATGCCGGCGAGGATGAGGCCGAGGCCGAAAAGCAGGCCGGAGAGAAAGCCGAGGACAGGACGCATCGCGAGCTCCTTCAGGCGACGTGGCGCAGGACGAACACGGTCGCCGCTGCAAAGACCATGAAGGTCAGGACCGCGACGAGCGAGCGGGACGAAAGCCGTGCCAGTCCGCAGACGCCGTGCCCGCTGGTGCAGCCGGATCCGGTCACCGTGCCGAAGCCGACCAGCAGCCCGGCGATCGCCATGGCGGGAAGGTTGGCCGATACCGTCTGCTGAACCGGGCTGCCGGTCGCGGCCAGGACGAGCAGCGGCGCCGCGACGAGGCCGGCGACGAAGGCGAGGCGCCACGGCCAATCGTCACGGCGTCCCGGCACGGCGCCGGTCGTGATGCCCGAGATGCCGGCAATCCGGCCGAACAGGCCCATCACCAGGACCGCGGAGAGCCCGATGAGGATGCCGCCGGCGAGCGAGGCGTACGGGGTGAACGGGGTGATGGTATCGAGAGGCATCAAGGCGGACTCCGATGAAGCGAACGGTGCGGGGCAGGGCGGTCAGCCCACCAGGCTCTGGCCGCTTCGCACGAGCATGGTGGCGCCGACCACGATGATCAGGCCGGCGAAGGCTACGTTGAGGGCGTTCTTGCGGCTGGACAGAAGCCGGGCGAGAAGCGCCCCCGCCACGCCGCCGAGCAGCCCGCCGACGACGAAGACCAGCGCGAGCGGCCAGTCGACAAGGCCGGACAGCGCGTAGTTGACGGATGTCGTCAGGCCGAAGGCGGTAATGGCGACGAGCGACGACCCGACCGCCTTCAGCATGGGCATTCCGGTGGAAGCGACGAGGCCAGGCACGACGAGGAAGCCGCCGCCGATCCCGAAGAAGCCGGAAAACGCGCCGGTGGCGCCGCCATAGCCGAGCACCTTCGGCCCGTTCTCCCGGTTGCACTGCGCATCCGCGTCGCCGACGCGGTCGCGATCCCGAAACATCATGACCCCGACCACCATCATCAGTATGGCGAACAGGAACAGCAGCCGCTCTCCGTCGACCGCCTTGCCGATCGTCGATCCGAGCGCCGCCCCGGCGATGCCGGCCGCGCTGAAGAGGAAGGCGCAGCGCCATTTCACGTTGCCGAGCCGCGCATGGGTCACGAGATTGCCGGCGGCATTCGCGGCCACCGCGAAGGCGCTGGTCCCGATCGCCATGTGGGCACTGGGCACGCCGACGAGATAGACCATCAGCGGTACCGCGAGGATGGAGCCGCCGCCGCCGAACAGGCCGAGCGTCAGGCCTACCACCGAGCCGGAGAGGGCGCCCAGAAGATATTGTAAGAGGCTGAGGGTCATTTCGGCGAACTCGGATAGCCGTTGGCGGTGGCATCATGAAGGGCTGGGGCCCGGGCGGCTTGCTGCGGGGCGAGCGCCCGGGTGCCGCCGCGGGCGACCGGCATCATTCGTCGACGGGCAGGCCGCATTCGCGCCACGCCTTCAGGCCGCCCTCGATGGGCTTGGCATCGTAGCCCATGTCGGTCAGCGTCTTCGCCGCCATGGCGGCACGCGCGCCGGAAGCGCAGAGTACGTAGACCGGCACGGCACCGCCATGCGCCTGCGTCAACGGGGGATGGGCGCTCTCGGCAGTCGGGTCGGCCCGCGCCTCCAGGAAGCCGCGGGGCACATGGACGGCTGCGTCGACCCGGCCGCTTTCGGCCAGTTCCTGCGTCTCCCGGACGTCCAGGATGACGCCGCCCGCGCCATGCGCCTCCTCGGGCTGTACGACGCCGGTCGTGGACTTGGCCTCGGCCACCATGTCTTTGACGGTCTTGTTCATCATCGTCTCCTCAGAAGCGGTTCGCGGGAATCTTGAAATAGCGGTTGCCGTCGTCCTCCGGCGGCGGCAGCCGACCGCCGCGCAAATTCACCTGCAGGGCATGAAGGATGCGATCGGGCAGGGCGAGCGTCTTGTCCCGCTCGTCGCGGATACGGACGAAATCGCTTTCGCTGGTCCCGTCCTTGACGTGCTTGTGGCGGCTTCGATGTTCGGCGACGGTCGCCTCCCAGCGAATGTCGTCGCGCCCTTCCGCGCCGTAGTCGTGCCCGACGAAAAGCCTCGTCTCCTTCGGCAGGGCAAGGATTTCCTGGATCGAGTTCCACAGCACCTTCGAGGATCCGCCCGGAAAATCCGCCCGGCTGGATCCCATGTCGGGATACATCAGGGTGTCGTGGACGAAGGCCGCGTCGCCGACCACATAGGTGACCGAGCCGAGCGTGTGGCCGGGCGACAGCATGACACGGACGTCGAGTTCGCCGATCTGGAAGGTCGCGCCGTCGTCCCAGAGGACATCGAAGTCGCGCTCGGGGTCGAACGCGTCGGGAAGGTTGTAGAGGTCGCGCCAGAGTTCGGCGATGTCCGAGACCTTCCTGCCGATCGCCATCGGCACGCCGAGCTTTTCCTTGAGATAGGCAGCGGCCATCATGTGGTCGGCATGGGGATGGGTGTCGAGGATCCACTCGACCGTCAGTCCCTCGCGCTGGACATGGGCGAGGATCTCGTCGGCGCTCTTGGTCGCGGTCCGCGCCTCGGCGGGGTCGAAGTCGAGCACGACATCGATCAGCGCCGCCTTGCGTGTGGCAGGATCGGCGCAGACATACTGGATAGAGCCGGTGTCTTCCTCGTAGAAGCCCCAGACGTCGGGCGAACCGGGGCCGCGGGACGGGCTATGGCGGGTAAGCATGCAACGCTCCTCTGTATCGGCGTAGGAAACGGAACCGGTGCGGTCCGGACGACGTGCAGCCCGGTGTCGTCTGCCCCGTGTTGTCCTAGGGGAGGCAGCCACTTGGTCGAGCCGCCTTCAGGCACTACATATGCAGCCTAACTAAATTAGACAAGGCTAATATAATGGATGCTCTCGTCCGTTCCGAGGATGCGCGGGCGCTCGATGCGCGAGCCGGCGAGGTGGCGGAAATCCTGGCGCTAATGGCCAATGCGCATCGCCTGCGCATCCTGTGCCGGCTGGCCGAGGGCGAGGCCTCCGTCGGAGAACTCGTGCAGGAGGTAGGGCTCAGCCAGTCGGCGCTGTCGCAGCATCTGGCGCGTTTGCGGGCGGGCGATCTCGTGACCACCCGCCGCGAGGGGCAGACGATCTTCTATTCGCTGGCCGGCGCTGAAACCCGCGCGATCATGGCCGCACTCTACGAGGTGTTCTGCGCCAACCGGGCAGATGCCGACGGGTTGGTGCCCGTAGCGTGACGGCCGGGCATCCTCCGCAAATGAACCGGACCCAAAGGTCCGGCGTCCCGGCGCCGCGTCAGCGCGGCCGGGGCGTGCGGCAGGTGCTTGCGCCGAATAGTGCGTAGGCCGGGCAGAACCGCACGATGGCCGTCACCACCAGGATTAGGGCCGCCGCATAGGCGACGTAGGACCAGGGCTCGGCCAGATAGGCATAGGCCGCGACCGCCAGGAGCACAGCGAGTAGGTAGCGAACGGCCCGATCTGCCATGCCGACATTCGCGCTTCGGAAGACTGCCATGTGACACTCCTTGTGGTTCACGACCCGGCAGATCGATCCACCGGGAAGCCGCACCGGCATCATCCCGCATCCTGCGGCAATCTCGTTGATCTCGATCAAGCGGTGCAGCGGTCAGCTCTGGCGGCCGCTGCGTCGCAGCGCTCCACCTGCCGCGCGCCAGACGGGGCCCCGGTTCTGGAAAACGGCCAAACCGTTTGGCCGGGCGATGATTTCCGTGTTGTCACATTGGGCGCGAGCCATACTTCCTTCTTCGTCCCTTTGCGTCGAGCCGACAGGAATTGCCGCGACCATGACGCCATACACGGCACCAGGCGCCTTCGATCCTTATTGCGGTGCGCCCCCTGCGCCCGCCGACCTCCTCGCCTCCTGGAACGGTGATCCGTTGCTGATCGCGGCGCTGGCCGTCGCTGCGGCGGCCGGCTTCTGGCGGTTGCGCGGCGAAGGCGATGGCCGGCGGCGGGCCTGGCACGCGGGCGCGATGCTGATGCTCGCCGCGGCGTTCCTGTCGCCCCTGTGCGCCTTGTCCTCCGCGCTCTTCTCGGCCCGCGTCGTCCATCACCTTCTGCTGATCGCGGTCGCGGCGCCAATGCTGGCGCTGGCCTTTCCGAGGCGGCGGGCCGGCGGCACCGGCCTGCTCTCGCTGCTCGTCGCGGTCCACCTCGTCGCCGTCTGGTTCTGGCATGCGCCGCAGCCATACGAGGCGGCCCTGACGAGCGACGCCATCTACTGGACGATGGAGCTGACGCTGCTGGTCTCGGGCGTCCTGCTCTGGCGCGAGCTGACTGCGCCGGCAGCGCCGGTAGGGCGGGTTCTCATGGCGCATCTCACGCTGATCGTGCAGATGGGCCTGCTCGGCGCGCTGATCACTTTTGCGCCAGAGCCGCTCTACGCGCCGCACTTCCTGACAACCGCGCCCTATGGCCTTTCAGCGCTGGACGACCAGCAGCTGGCCGGCCTGATCATGTGGGTGCCGGCCATCGCACCCTATCTGCTGGCCGCCCTGCTGGCGCTCGACGGCCTCATCCGGGACGGCTTCGGACAGAAGGAACGGGCGGTTTGACCATCGTCTGGCTGAAGAGCCTCCACATCGCGGCGCTGGTCATCTGGTGCGGCGGTCTGCTGACGCTGCCGATCCTGCTGACGCAGCGCGAGGCGGCCGGAAACCGGGGCGCCGAGGTGGACCGGCTGCATCGCTACACCCGCTTTGCCTATATCGCACTCGTCTCGCCCGCCGCCTTCGTCGCGATCGGCTCGGGCACCGCGCTGATCCTGGTGCGCGAGATCTTCACGGTCTGGCTGGCGATCAAGCTGGTCTTCGTCGGCTTTCTCGTCTTCCTGCATGTCTGGCTCGGCCTGCTGGTCCTCTCCGTCTTCAAGTCGGACAAGAACTTCCGGCCCTGGCGCGCGGTCTCCGGCGTCGTGACGATCAGCCTGACGCTGACCGGGATTCTCTGGGCCGTCCTCGCCAAGCCGGACCTGTCGACGGACTTCCTGCCGGCGGACTTTCACGAGCCGGGCGGATTGCGCCGGCTCGCCGCCGCATTCATTCCTGGTCTGAGACCATGATCCCGACGCCATGATGAAGGATCAGCTTGCCACCATGCCAGCCTGCCAGACCCGTGAACACGCTGGCCAACGCCGAAAGCGCCAGGCCGAGCGGCAGCACCGCGTCCGGATCGGCAAGGCGCAGCCCCCAGTTCATGCCGGCGATGGAAAGAAGCATCATCGCCGCGATGGCATGGGTCCAGCTGGCGGCGCGGTTGCGGATGCCGCGGACGAGGAGCAGCTCGGCGGTGCCGACCATGCCGGCGGCCACGCCGAGGCAGAAGGCGAAGCCCGCCGACCAGACCCCCGCCCGCAGCCAGAACTCGTCGCCCCACCACCAGTAGAACACGTCGCAACCGAAGGTCGCGATGACCAGCGCGATGGGGAAATGCACACTCATGGCGTGGATCGGGTGCCCGGCCACCGCGACGGCGGAACTCGTGTCCATCTCGCTGATCCGCTGGATCACCGGGCTGACGGGGGATTCGCTCTGGCTCATGCGTGTTCTCCACGGAAATCGTCGGTCAGGCGGCCGGCGCCTGTTGCCGGCATGCTGCTCACAATTGGGCTGTCCGGTTGCGCCGGCAACCTCTCGGCCCTCGATCCTGCCGGCCCGGCGGCGCAGTCGAGCGCGACGCTCTGGTGGGTCATGGCCATCGGCGGCACGGCGATCTTCATATTCGTCATGGTGCTGCTCGCGGTTGCCTTCATGCGGCCCGGCATCGGCCGCGACGTCGACCCTAAGCGCTGGCTGGTCTGGGGTGGGCTGGTGTTCCCGGGGACCGTCCTGAGCGCCCTCCTGGTCTTCGCCCTCCTGACCGGGGAGCGACTTCTCGCGCATCCGCAGACGCCGGGCGTTGTCCAGGTGGAAGCGCGGCCGCATCAGTGGTTCTGGCAGTTCCGCTATCCCGGCGCGGAGACGGCGACCAACGACGTCCTGCACATCCCGGCGGGCGTGCCGGTGGACGTCCACGTCGTCGGCACCGACGTCATCCATTCCTTCTGGGTGCCGCGTCTCGCGGGCAAGATCGACGCGATACCCGGCCACATCAACGTGATCCGCCTGGTGGCCGACCGGCCCGGCACCTATGGCGGGGTCTGCGCGGAATTCTGCGGCATCGGCCACGTCGCGATGAGTTTCTCCGTGGTCGCGCACCCGGCCGGCGATTACGACGCGGCGCTGAGCGAGGCGCTGGCATCACCTCGAACCGAGACGCAGGACCAGCCGTGAGCACGACCACCACACATTCCGATCCGGTGGCGCTGCACCACGAGCTGGAGGCGATCTGGCGGACACCGCCGGGCCTCGGCCGGCTTTCCGCGGTGAACCACACGATCGTCGGCCGCCGCTTCATCATTGCTGCCTTCGTGTTCTTCGCGATCGGCGGCGTCTTGGCGATGCTGATCAGGGCCCAGCTCGCGACGCCGCACAGCGCCTTCGTCGGACCGGAAATCTACAACCAGATCTTCACCATGCACGGCACGGTGATGATGTTCCTCTTCGCCATCCCCCTGTTCGAGGGGCTGGCCATCTACTTCCTGCCGAAGATGCTCGGCGCGCGCGATCTGGCCTTCCCGCGGCTCTCCGCCTTCGGCTTCTACTGCTACGTTTTCGGCGGATCGATCCTCATCGTCGCGATGCTGGTCGGCTACGCGCCGGACAGCGGCTGGTTCATGTACACGCCGCTCTCCTCGGGCCGCTACTCGCCCGGCATCAACGCCGATGTCTGGCTGCTCGGCGTGACCTTCGTCGAGATCTCGGCAGTGGCCGCCGCCGTCGAGATCACGGTCTCGATCCTGAAGTTCCGGGCCCCCGGCATGTCGCTCGCCCGCATGCCCTTGTTCGGCTGGTACATCCTCGTGACGGCCGGCATGATGATCGTCGGCTTCCCGCCGCTGATCCTCGGCTCGATCCTGCTCGAGCTCGAGCGCGCCTTCGACCTGCCCTTCTTCGATCCTACGCGGGGCGGCGACCCGCTCTTGTGGCAGCATCTCTTCTGGCTGTTCGGCCACCCCGAGGTCTACATCATCTTCCTGCCGGCGGCCGGTGTCATCTCGACGATCCTGCCCGTCCTCGCGGGGCGGGACATTCTCGGCTACGCCTGGATCGTCGTGGCGCTCGTGGCGATGGGCTTCCTGTCCTTCGGGCTCTGGGTCCACCACATGTTCACGGTCGGCATACCGCATCTGGCACTGGCGTTCTTTTCGGCCGCCAGCGTTCTCGTCGCCATTCCGACTGCCGTCCAGATATTCCTCTGGATCGGCACGCTGATGGCGGGCCGCCCTCGGATGTCGGTGCCGATGCTGTATCTGCTCGGCTTCTTCTTCGTCTTCGTCTGCGGCGGCCTGACCGGCGTGATGCTCGCCATCGTCCCGTTCGACTGGCAGGCCCACGACACCCACTTCGTCGTGGCGCATCTTCATTATGTGCTGGTGGGCGGCTTCGTCTTTCCGATGCTGGCCGCCGCCTATTACTGGCTGCCGCACTTCACCGGGCGGGAGCCGCTCTACGGGGTCGGAAAGGTGGCCTTCTGGCTGATCTTCATCGGCTTCAACCTGACCTTCCTCGTCATGCATCTCACGGGGCTTCTCGGGATGCCCCGGCGCTACTACACCTACGCGCCGGAATATGGCTGGACCGGCCTCAACCTCATCTCGTCGATCGGCGGGTTCGTCACCACGATGGGCTTCGCGCTCTTCGCCGTCGACATGTTCGCGCAGTCCCGGTACGGCCGGATCGCCCCGCGCAACCTGTGGAAGTCGACGTCGCTCGAATGGGCGACGGCGACGCCGCCGCCCTCCTACGGCTTCGCCTCGCTGCCGGAAGTTGCGAGCCGCGCGCCCTTGCGCGACCGTCCCGATCTCGGGGCGGAGCTCGCCGCCGGCGCGGGCTATCTCGGCGCAGCGCGCAACCGCTGGCAGGAGACGCTCGTCGTGGAGATGGCGACGGGCAAGCCGGAGCACATCGCGATCCTGCCGCGGCCGTCCTTCCTGCCGCTGGCCACTGCCGCGTCGATCGGCGTCTTCGTCCTGTCCATGCTGTTCAAGGTCTATCCGCTGGCGATCGCAGCCGTCCTCGCCACGCTGGCGATGTTCCTTCTCTGGACACGGACGACGGGGTCGCAGGTCGACCATGGGCCGCTCCCCGCCGGCCACGGGATCGAGCTTCCGCTCCACGCGGAGGTGCCGCGTCCGGCATCCTGGTGGGCGATGCTCTTCCTGCTCGTCGCGAACGGGACGCTGTTCGGCTCGCTCGCCTTCGGGGCGCTGTTCCTCTGGCTAGTCGCGCCGGGCTGGCCGCCGCCCGCACTCGTGGAGCTTCCGCTGGCGAAGGCGGCCGGTCTCGCCGTTGCGCTGGTCGTGGCGTCCGCCGCGGGCCATCTCGGCCTCGCGCCGCTGCGCAAGCGCGACCGGCCGAGCGATCTGGGCTTGGCCGCCGCCGCCCTCGGCCACGCGGCCGCAGTCGGCCTTGCCGTATGGATCGTCGTCGCCGACGTGCCGGCACCGACCTCGCATGCCTATCTCGCCGTCACGGCGGCGCTGATCGGCTACGTCGCGCTGCATGCGGGGATCGGCCTGGTCCTGGCGCTCTTCACCCTCTATCGCAGCCGCGCCGGCTACGTCTCGGCGCGCCGCAGCGGGGACCTGCGGACAGCGTGCCTCTGGCACGACTACACGGCGCTGACCGGTCTTGCCGCGATGGCGCTGGTCTATCTGCTGCCGCTGCTCGTGACGTTCCGGGATACCCAGCCATGATCGGCCGCAGCGCCGGCGCCAACCTGCTTCTCCTGATCGCCGGCATGGTGATCTGGGGATCGGCCTTCCTCATGCTCTATGCCGCACTTTCGGTCGGCTGCGCTTTGGGATGGCACGTGGCGATGCTGGGGCCGATCAGCCTGCTTCGCGTTCTGCTGATCGGGCTGTGGCTGCTCCACCTCGCGCTGATCGGGGGCCTGCTGTTCTGGACTTACCGCCGCCAGCAGGCGGCGGAGGACGGCGCCCCGATCGAGACCTTCTTCGCCGGCGGCGTCCTGCATGCGACCATCGTTGCCGCGGTGGTGACGGTGATCAACTACGCGCCGATCCTCGGCCTGTCGCTCTGCCTGTAGCGTGCTCGCTACTGCGACTGGATGCTCTCGAGATAGGCGATGATGGCGGCGATCTGAGCCGGTTCTGCCGAAAACTCCGGCATGTCCGGGTGACCCGTCACGATGCCTTCGGCCAGCGCCTCCTGAAGCGAGGAGACGGGATACTGCCGGGAGAGCGTGCGGAAGGGCGGTGCCTCGGGATGCTGGCTGTCATCCGATCCGTCGATCGCATGGCACCGGCTGCAGTTGGCTTCCAGCAACGCCCTGCCTTCGGCCAGCATTTCGGCGGTCCCGGCGGCCGCGCTGGTGGTCAGCATCGCGGTGGCGAGCGCTATCGGCAGGAGCCTGCGCAGCAGCGGCGGGGCGACCATGCTCATTCGCCCATCTGCCGCAGCGCATCCCATTTCAGGATCTCGACGCTGCGGGAGTTCGTCAGGCGGATGATCTTGCGCTCCTTCAGCCGTGAGAAAACCCGCGACACCGTCTCGATGGTGAGGCCGAGATAGTCGCCGATGTCCGTCCGCGACATCGGCAGGTCGACATGCCCGGATTCGCCCTGACGTTCGGCCATGTCGATGAGGAAGGCCGCGACGCGCTCGATGGCGGTATGCCGGCCGAGGACGAGCAGATGGTCCTGCGCCCGCATCAGGCTGCGCAGGGCAAGCGGCAGGAGGTCGCGCGAGATGTCGGCGCCGGCCGCGAGCCGGAAGCGGCGGAGCGAGGTGGAGACGATCGCTTCGGCGAAGAAATGGTGGGCGCGATCGGCTTCGAAGCCGAAGATCTCGCCGGCCAGATGGAAGGCGCTGATCTGCCGGCGACCGTCGGCGAGGAGCCGGTAGACGCGGACCGCGCCGTATTCGACCTGATAGATCGCTTCCGCGAACTCGCCGTCGGCGTAAATCTCCGCTCCGGCGGGGAAGAAGGTGACCGGCTGCACCGGCGTCGGCGAGAAGGCCGACGGGGTCTCGCTGTTGCGCAGGAACGCCCCCGCGTGGTGGTGAGGCGCGTTCTGGAAGCTGCTGTGGGCGAGCATGGCCGGTCTCCGTCGTTTCCCGATGGAGTAGCAATGACGAAATCCAGGCGGCGCCGGTATCCGGTTATATCCCTCCGGAAAACTACGTAGACCTTGGCCCCGGCCTGTCCCGATGCATCAGGGAACGAGCGGGCTGGAGCCGGATTCTGTCCGCCCGGATTCGTCGTCCGGTCTCGCGGAGAGGAGCACCGGCCCGCCGGCTTCGCCACCGCGCAGCGTCATCTCGCGCAACGTGTGGATAAGCGCGTCGCCGTGCATCGGCTTGACGAGCATCGCGACGCCGATGTCGTCGTGCCGTTCGGCCACCTGGTTCACCAGAAGGATGACCGGCTTTCCCAGCCGTCCCAGCGCCGTTCGCGCGGGACCCTGGTGGCGTATCGCTTCCTCGTCGACCACCGCGCAAAGCGCTGCTTCACCCAGCGGCGAGCGTCGGGCCGATGCCAGCCCGTCATGCGCATCGACCACGAAGGACTCGGCCTCCAGAGCGAACTTGAGGGAGCGTCGGAAGGCGCTGTCTGCAGCAATAATCTGTATCACGCCCATCGTTGCCAAGTGCGATGCTCTGCCAGAGCGTTTCGAAGGCCGACGGAATGTCCGGCATCCTTTCCTTAGGCCGCCGGGACACAAGCAGGCATTGCGGCAGATCAAATCCGCGAAGAAGGCGTCGCGGTCCCTGCGGGAAGCGTTTCGAGTTCGACGAGCAGCGCCATGCGCACCAGCTCCGCGAGGCTGCCGGCCTTCATCTTGGTCATGATGCTGGCGCGGTGCACCTCGACGGTCCGGGGGCTGATGTCGAGGTCGAAGGCGATCGTCTTGTTGGGAAGCCCGCCGACGACCCCCGACAGCACCTGGCGCTCGCGGTCGGTCAGCTGCTCCAGCCGCGCACGGATTTCCGGAACGGCATGGGCCTTGTCCGGACGAGCCGCGAGTTCCGCGGCGGCGTTCCGCACCGCTGCGACGAGCACGTCGTCCTCGAACGGCTTCTCGATGAAGTCGAGCGCGCCGGCCTTCATCGCCTCGACGGCCATCGGCACGTCGCCGTGTCCGGTGACGACGATCGCCGGCATCAGCGCCTGCGCCGCGCCCAGCCGCCGCAGCAGTTCGACGCCGCTCATGTCCGGCATCCGCAGGTCGGTGACGAGGCAACCCTTGTCCAGCGTCGGAGCGACGGACAGGAAGGCCGTTGCCGAGGCATGCACGCGAACGGCGAAACCGCACATGGTTAGGAGGAACGCCAGCGACTTGCGGACCGCTTCCTCGTCGTCGACGATATGGACGGTGTAGTTACCGTTCTCCATGAACATCCTCGTCTTTCAGTGCCGGCAGCGAGAAGCGGAACGTTGCACCGCCCTGGCTATTCCGGCTGATCGATATCGTGCCGCCATGGGATTCCACGATGCGCTTGGAGATCGACAGGCCGATCCCCATGCCGCCCGGCTTCGTGGTGACGAACGGACGGAACAGCTGGGCCGCGACCTCGTCCGAGATGCCGGTCCCGGTGTCCGATACCTCGAAGATGACGTCTCCCTGCCCGTTCAGGGTGGTCCTTACCAGCAGTTCCCGCTTCTCGCTGTCGCCCATCGCCTCCATGGCGTTGCGCATGAGGTTGATCAGAACCTGCTGGATCTGCACGCGGTCGACCATCACCTTCTCGACGCCGGAGGCGAACTCGAAGTTCGACCGTATGCCGCGCTCGCGCGATCCCACGAGGGCCAGCGTGCCGGCTTCCTCCACGAGCGCGCGAATGTCCTCGGGCTCCTGCCGGGTCTCGCCGCGCGTCACGAACTCGCGGAGGTGACGGATGATCTGGCCGGCCCGCAGCGATTGCTGAGCGGTCTCCTCCAGCGCCTCGCGCATCCGCGAGGCGAGGCTGTCGTCCATGTCGCGAAGCAGCCGGACGCAGCCCTGCGCGTAATTGGCGATCGCAGACAGCGGCTGGTTGAGTTCGTGGGCAAGCGTCGAGGCCATCTCGCCCAGCTCGTTGAGCCGGGCTAGCCGCGCCAGTTCGCCCTCGATCTCGCTGAGCCGCGCGGCCGACTCCTCCCGTTCCGTCAGGTCGCGGATGAAACCGGTGAAGAGCGTGCGGCCGCCGACCTCGACCTCGCCGACGGCCAGCTTCATCGGAAAGGTGGAGCCGTCCTTGCGTCGGCCGAACACCACCCGATCGACGCCGATGATGCGCTTCTCGCCGGTCTCCAGGTAGCGCTGCATGTAGCCGTCGTGTTCGCGGTGATACGGCTCCGGCATCAGCATCCGGACGTTCTCGCCGATGACTTCGTCCTCGCCGTAGCCGAACTGCCGCTTGGCGGCGGCATTGAAGGAGACGATGCTTCCGTCGGTCTCGATGACCACGGTGGCGTCGAGGACCGTGTCGAGGATCGAGCCGATATGCCGCTCCCGCGCACCGAGCGTCTGCCGGACGCGGGATACGACGCCGAGGCTTTGGCGCAGCAACGCTCCTGCCGTGACCACTACGAGCCCCGCCACCGCCAGGGCGGCCGTCTCCCATGCACCGGCACTGCCCATGTCAGCCGGGTCGGGGAACACGAGCACTCCGCTGGATGCCAGCGCCAGGGCGAGAAGTCCGGGCCCTGCGCCGCCCGAAACGGCGACTGCGAGAACGACCGGCACGAGCAGCGTCAGCCCCGCACGGCTTTCGCCGACGGAGGCGAGGGCGAAGCCGATGCCCAACGCGACCGCGACGGCCGCCAGCGCGAGCAGGTAGGCCTTCGCACCCTCCGTGCGGACAGCCGCCACCGCCCGGACCGCCCGGTCGCTCGTCTCGATGGTGTCGCTGTTCAACATGAGCTTTGCCGGAAATGTTTGGTGGACGCGCGAGCGCGGTCACGGCTCAGAAACCAGCATTGGGCCGCCCGATCAAGGTGGTCGCTGCCGCAAGCGCTTGAGGAGGAGCCATGGCCGTCTGGCGTTGATGCAGGTCAAGGTAAGCACGGGCGTCGCCGCCGCAATGTGCGGCATGTGGGGAAACGTCGCCGGGACGGGAGAGATGATCATGTACAGGACGATTCTCGTTTGCCTGAAGGATCCGCGGCACGCGGCCGGCTTGACGAAGATGGGCTTGGCATTGGCGGCGCGGCAGGGCGCCCACCTCGTGGGCCTCCACGTCGCTCCCGATCCGTTCGTGGGGATGCCGACGGAGGTTTCGGTCGACTACATCGAACGGGCCCAGAAGCAGATCGAGGCGGACGCCGGGGCGATCGAGGCGACGTTCCGCGATCTCGCCGGCACCGCGGATGTCGCCACCGAATGGCGCCTCGAACTCTCCCGGGGAGACAGCTACGAATCCGCCGTCACCCGGCATGCGCTGTGTGCCGACCTAGCGATAACCGGCCAGCCGGACGGGGCGGGATGGCAAGGCGGCAACCTCCTGACCGACATCCTGCTCGACACCGGCCGGCCGGTTCTCTTCGTGCCGTACGCAGGCAGCTTCGAGGACGCCGGCAACCGGGCGCTGATCGCGTGGAACGGCGGACGCGAGGCGGCGCGCGCAGCCTTCGATGCCGTACCGTTTCTGCAACAGGCACAAGCGGTCCGTGTTCTGACGATCGGCGCGCCAAGCGGGGCATCTGCGGGGCTGGCTCCGGCCGACGATCTGACTCTCGCGCTCGCACGGCACGGCGTTCCGGCCGAGGCAGCAAGAACCTCGAGCGGCGACCTATCGGCCGGCGACACATTGCTCAACGCCGTGTCGGATTACGGCGCCGACCTGCTGGTGATGGGCTGTTACGGCCACTCGCGGTTTCGCCAACTGCTCTTGGGCGGCGTCACGCGGCACATTCTGGAGACGATGACCGTGCCGGTGCTGATGTCGCGCTGACGGCCGGGCTACAGGAGGGCGGCGATCGCGACGGAAGCCGACAGCGCCAGTCCGGCAACCAGCGTGAACGACCGGTTCCAGATCACTCCCACCCGCCATGCACTGGTATGGCCTAGCCTGCCGACGAGCAGCGTGGTCGCCGTGAAGGGCGAGGTCGCCCCGGCCAGCGCCCAGCCGGCCGTCAGCGCGGCGACGACGGCGTTCGGCGAAACCCCCATGGTCGCCGCGTCCGGCAGGAGCGGGGCGAGAAGCGAGACGGCGAGAATCGGGTTCATGCCGAGCTGGCCGAGCAGCGGGATGAACCAGACGAGGAAGACCAGGACCACCCAAGCGGGCAGCGCGGCGAGACCAATGGATTGACCGGCGAACAGCGGCTGGAGCAACGCCCCGCCGATGGTCCCGATGATCCCCGCCATCACCAGGAGGACGAGCTCCGACTGATAGGACGGCACGTCCTTGAAGGCGATCTGGAGCAGCCGGCCGGCCGTTGCCGCAAGGTGGGCCCGGCTCTGGATGACGATCCAGGCGACGGCGATCGCCGGCACCAGCAGCATGACCACCGCGATCACCCGCAGGCCGCTCATCACCTCGAGGATCGACACGCCGACGAACAGCAGCAGCAGCAAAGTGAGGAGGGGGCGCAGGTCCCGCCAGCTGCCGATCGGCCGGCGCGCCGGAGCCGGCTGCGACAGCCGCGGCTTGAAGATCGTGTCCAGCGCCCAGCCCACGAAGGTGATCAGCACGGCGTTCAGGGCCCCGAGCGGCGCGGCGCCGCTCCAGGTGGAGCCGGGAACCACGGAGGTCGAGATGGCCATCGCGAAGGCCAGCGGTGACCAGGCAAGGGAGGCGACGAAGCCGCGCTGGATGGCCAGCAGCATGCGCCGGTTGCGGATCTCGCGGATCTCGGCATTGGCTTCGCGGCTGGCGATGCTTTCGGTCAGACCGCCCAGCAGCGACAGCGAGCCATAGCTGAGGATGAGCGCGAAGAGATGGCCGCCGATGGTCAGCGACAGATAGCGCTTGCCGGGCGGCTGGCTCGCCAGATACTGCCCGCACCGCTCGATCGCGGGCGACGCCGATGCCGGATTGCGCAGCGTGGCGAGCGCGATGAAGAAGGCGGCGATGAACGCGCCCTGTCCCAGCCCCCGCAGGAGGACGTCCTGCCAGTCCGCGCGCAGCGCCATGAGGGTGACGGCCAGCGCCAGCCCGACCGCGACGAAGCACTGCCGCGACCAGTGCGCGCGCGGCGTCGCCAGCACCAGGAACGCCACGAGCCCGGCCGAGGCCACGAGCGCCGCACTCTCGCTGCCAACCCACTCACGCAGGACGACGGCGATCGCGGTGACGATCAGCATGATACCGATGAGACGGTCGGTCACGCGCAGGATGCTCCGGGAGGGGGGCGGCGGGGTCAGTATTCCTCTCTTAGCATCTCCGACGGCCGGGTCACCGCCGTTGATGCGTTTTCCACCTGCCGCATCGCCTGCGTTGAACAGGCAAGGCCTGTACCGCTATGAGGGCACCATGATCCTGACTGTCGCGACCTTCTACCGCTTCGTGCCGCTCGACGACCTGCCCTCGCTCCGGGAAGCGCTGCACGCCGCCTGTTCCGGGCACGGGCTTCGCGGCACGATCCTCCTCGCGTCGGAGGGGATCAACGGTACGCTCGCCGGCCCTGCGGCGGGTATCGATGCCCTGCTCGACGATCTCGACCGGCGCTGCGGCTTGCGAAGCGGCGAGGTGAAGCTGTCGCACGCGGCCGAATGGCCCTTCGCGCGGCTGAAGGTGCGGATCCGCCCCGAGATCATCACGATGCGCGCTCCCGAGGCCAATCCCGCTCTGCTGGCCGGTACCTATGTCGAGCCCGCCGACTGGAACGCGCTGATGGCCGATCCCGACGTGCTGCTGCTCGATACCCGCAACCGCTACGAGACCGCCGTCGGGACCTTCGCCGGGGCCACCGATCCCGGGCTCGACAATTTTACCGACTTCAAGGCGTTCGTGGAGAACGAGCTGGACCCCGCCCGCCACAGGAAGGTGGCGATGTTCTGCACCGGCGGCATACGCTGTGAGAAGGCTTCGGCCTTCATGCGGGCTCGCGGCTTCCCCGAGGTTTTCCACCTGAAGGGTGGCATCCTCCAGTACCTGGAAGACGTGCCGGAGGCGGACAGTCTCTGGCGCGGTGATTGCTACGTCTTCGACGGGCGGATCGCGGTGGGGCAGGGCCTGGCGCCGACGGGCTGGTCGGCCTGCTTTGGCTGCGGCCAGCCGCTCTCGCCGGATGACCGACGCTCGCCGGCCTTCGAGCCCGGCGTTTCCTGCCCCGCCTGCATCGACGATCTGACGGCGCAGAAGGCGGCTGCGCTGCGCGAGCGTCAGCGCCAGATGATGACCGGATAGGCCGCTCAGGCGGCGATCACCCGCTCCGGATCGACGAGTTCGCGCCCGAGCGACTCGGCGACGGCGCGGTTGGTGATCTGGCCGCGATGCACGTTGAGACCGCGCAGCAGATGCGGGTCTGCGACGAGCGCTGAAAGGCCGTTGTCGGCGATCGCGAGGCCGAAGAGCAGCGTGGCGTTGTTCAGCGCGTGGGCCGACGTGATCGGCACGGCGCCCGGCATGTTGGCGACGCAGTAGTGGACGACGCCCTCGACCTCGAAGGTGGGCTCGGCATGGGTTGTCGGGCGCGAGGTCTCGAAGCAGCCGCCCTGGTCGATGGCGACGTCGACGAGGACGGCGCCCTTCTTCATCCCGGACAGCATCGGGCGGGTCACGAGCTGCGGCGCCGAGGCGCCCGGGATCAGCACGGCGCCGATCACCGCGTCGGCGGCGAACACCTCTTCCTCGATGGCCGTCCTGGTCGAGTAGCGGGTGTGGACACGGCCGGCGAAGAGGTCGTCCAGTTCGCGCAGCCGCGGGATCGACCGGTCGAGGATGGTGACGGTGGCGCCGAGGCCGATCGCCATCTTGGCCGCTTCCTTGCCGACGACGCCGCCGCCGATGATCACCACCTTGGCGGAGGCGACGCCCGGCACGCCGCCCAGCAGCACGCCGCGGCCGCCCTGTGCCTTCTCGAGCGCCCGCGCCGCCGCCTGGATCGACAGCCTGCCGGCGACTTCCGACATCGGCGCGAGCAGCGGCAGGCCGCCCCTCGCGTCGGTCACGGTCTCGTAGGCGATCGCGGTGACGCCGGAGGCGATCAGCCCCTCGGTCTGCGCCGGATCAGGCGCCAGATGCAGATAGGTGTAGAGGATCTGGCCCTCGCGCAGCTGCACCCATTCGTGCGGCTGCGGCTCCTTGACCTTCACCACCATGTCGGCCCGGGCGAACACCGTCTCCGCATCGGGGGCGACTTCGGCGCCGGCCGCCTCGTAGTCGCCGTCGCTCGCGTCGATGCCGGCGCCGGCGCCGGTCTCGACCAGAACGCTGTGGCCGTGGGCGACATATTCGCGGGCGGCCGATGGGGTGAGGCCGACGCGGTATTCGTGATTCTTGATCTCTCGGGGGCAGCCGACGCGCATGTTGCTCCTTGCGGGGTTTGCCGGTCCCGCGGCTTGCGGGCACTGCCGCGGCACGGCGGGAGAACCGGTATCGCTCGCCTGATTGTGCGTCTCGCCGAGCCGGGACGCAAGCGCCGGCGGGCGCCCTCAGCCGCCTCCGGCAGAGGCGACCGGCGCGACCTCGGCGACAGGGCCGGCGGCTGATGCGGCCTCGGCAAACACACGGCCGACGCCGATGAGGATCGGCCGCTCGGTGCCGATGACGCCGACGAGATCGGCGAGCCCGGAAAGCGTCCCGGCGGCCCGCGTCTCGTCGTCGCGACTGAGATTGGCGGCGACGGCGACCGGCGTCTGCGGCGGGAGGCCGTGGGCGATCAACTGGTCGGCGATCCGGCCGGCCATCCGCCCGCCCATGTAGAACACGGTGGTCACATGGTCGTCGGCCAGGGCGGCCCAGTCCAGATCGTCCGGCAGGCCGCCATTGCGGGAATGGCCGGTGACGAAACGCAGCTGCTGGGCCCGGTCACGATGCGTGAGCGAAACGCCGAAGCTGGCGGCCAGGGCCGAGGCCGCGGTGATGCCGGGCACGATCGCGACGGGGATGTTCTCCGCCGCCAGTGCCGTGATCTCCTCGCCGGCTCGGCCGAACACCGAGACGTCGCCGGATTTCAGCCGAACGACGTGTTTTCCGGCCTTGGCGAAGGCGATCATCATACGGTTGATGTCCTCCTGTCGGCAGCTGTCGCGGGCAGCGCGCTTGCCGACCAGGAACCGGCGCGCCTCGCGGCGGGCGAGTTCGAGCACCGCGTCCGAGATCAGGTCGTCGAACAGGATGACGTCGGCCGACTGCAGCGCGCGGACGGCCTTCAGTGTCAGGAGTTCCGCCTCGCCCGGGCCGGCCCCGACCAGCGTGACCCGGCCGGTTGCCTCGCCGGAGGCCGGACCGCGCGCGAGCTCCTCGATCAGCCGGTTGGCCGTCGCCTCGTCGATCGGGGCGGGGTCGCGCGGCGTGAAGGCCTCGTCGGTGAAACGCTCCCAGAAGGCCCGGCGCAGCGGGCCGGGCGCCAGCTTCTCCATCGCCGCCCCGCGCAGCCGCACCGCGAGCTGTGCCCATCCGGCAAGCGCCGGCGGCAGCAGCGTCTCGATGCGGCGCCGGATCGCCTGGCCGAGGATCGGCGCGGCGCCATCGGTGGAGATGCCGACGACCACCGGCGAACGGTTGACGATCGAGCCGAAATTGAAGTCGCAGAAGGCCGGCTTGTCGACGACGTTGACCGGTACGCCCGCCGCGCGGGCGGCGCACGCGAAGGCTTGTCCTTCCGCCGCGCTCTCGGTGTCGGCAACGGCGAGCGTCGCATGGGCGAAGATGTCGACCGACCAGGGCCGGTCGTGATGCACGATCGTGCCCGTCGGTGCGGACGCAGCGCCATACGCACCGGTTTCGCCCGGCTCGCTGCTCGAACTGACGGCCAGCAGTTCGGCCATCTCCGGGTCGATCTGGTCCGCCGGGACGTAGAGGTCGATATGGGCGCCCGCCGCGCGCAGGAGTTCCGCCTTCCACGCGGCACCCGGCCCGCCGCCGCTCATCACCACCCGCCGACCGCTCAGCGCAAAGAACACCGGCAGGCTCGACAGCGGCCCCATCCGCGCCGGGCGCTCGGGCGAATCCGTCGTCTCGCGCGCTGGCGTCTCGATGGGCTGGATGTGCGGGCGCTCGGCCATGATCGCATCCTCGGATTGGCACTCGGCCTATGGATAGACCGTGACCGTCCGGCGGGCGAGGCCAAATTTTGCGCACTTGCCCTGCCCGGGAGATCATCCTTGAGGCAAAGCCCTCACGCGCAGGATGATCGCCTTCCTCGCGCGGCCGGGCCGTCGCCGGCGCCCGGTCAGCCGGAGGTTCCCACCCGCAGCCACTGGTAGCCATAGGCCCCGAGCCGGATCCGGCAGGCCCCGTCGGACCGGTCGAGGTCGATCCCGAACTGCAGCATCGGCCGCACAGGCGCGCCGGCGAGCGCATCCGCGCAGTCGACCAGCGCCGGTTCCTCGCCGAGATTGTGCAGCGTCAGCACCTGGCCGCCCTGCCATTCGGCGAGGAGCGCGACGACGTTCGTCTCGCCGAGGTCGATCACGCGGCAGGTGCCCCAGCCGATCTCCGGAGCGCTTCGCCTCGCGCGGATCAGGCGCTGCGTCACGGAGAACATCGATTCCGGGTCGATCCGCTGGCTCTCCGCATTCACGTGGGTGAAGGCGAAGGGGCCCTCGGAGACCGGCTGACGCACGCAATCCTGCGGCGCGGCGGTCGAGAACCCGCCATTGGCTTCGGCAGACCATTGCATCGGCGTGCGGACGGCCATCCGCTCCGGCAGGTCGAGATTGTCGCCCATGCCGATCTCGTCGCCGTACCAGATCACCGGCGTGCCGGGCAGCGACAGCATCAGGCTCATCGCCATCTCGATGCGCCGCTCGTCGCCGCCGAGCATCGGCGCAAGCCGGCGGCGGATTCCCCGATCGTACAACTGCATCGATTTCTCGGGCCCGAACGCCTCGAAGGCCTCCTGGCGTTCCTCGTCGGACAGCCTGCCCAGATCGATCTCGTCGTGGTTGCGCAGGAACGTTGCCCACTGGGCGGTCGGCGGGATTTTCGGCAGCTGCTCGAGAAACTCGCGCACCGGCGCGCCGTCGCGGCGAGCCAGGGCCAGGAAGAGCTTCTGGTTGAGCGGGAAATTGAAGATAAGGTTCAGCCGGTCGCCGTCGCCAAAATACTCGTCGGCCTTCTCCATCGGGATGTTCGCCTCGGCGAGCAGGATCGCCTCGGCCCGCCGCCACGCCAGGAACTGGCGCATCTCGCCCAGATATTCGTATGGCGACTGGGTCGCTTCGTTGCCGTCGAGATCCTCGATCAGGAACGGCACGGCATCGATCCGGAACCCGGAGACGCCGAGCGCTAGCCAGAACCCCATGATCCGATCGATCTCCTCGCGAACCGCGGGGTTGGCGATGTTGAGGTCCGCCTGATGCTTGTAGAAGCGATGGAAGTAATATTCTTGGCGCTTGCGGTCGAACGTCCAGGTGGATTCCTGCACGCCGGGAAAGATCACCCCGTCGTCGTGGTCCTCCGGCCTCTCCTTCCGCCAGACGTACCAGTCCTTGTATTTTGGGTGTCCGGCGCGGCTCGCCTGGAACCAGGGATGGTCGATCGAGGAATGGTTGACCACGAGGTCGACGATGACCTTGAGCCCCCGGGCGCGGGCGGCATGGGTGAACTCGACGAAGTCGCCGAGCGTGCCGAGACGGGAGTCGACGCCGAAATAGTCCGAGATGTCGTAGCCGTTGTCCTTGTTCGGCGACGGATAGAACGGCAGCAGCCAGATGCAGTTGGCGCCGAGGGCCTCGATATGGCCCAGGCGGTCGGTCAGACCCTGGAAGTCGCCGGTGCCATCGCCGTCGCGGTCAAAAAACGAATCGACGTCGACGCAGTAGATGACGGCGTTCTTGTACCAGAGATTGAGCATCCGGCTCTCCGCGAGATTGATCGGGCGTGGATGCAGATAGGGCGGTGGGGTCCGACATCAGGCGGAAGGTCGGCCCTCACATTTGCCACCCGTCTCTGTCGGCTGATACCAACGCCCGGGATCAGGCGGCGGAGCGTGTCCCGACCAGCGCCGCTCCGCCGCCGGGCGTCAGAACGGCAGGCCGACATAGTTCTCGGCCAAAGCCGTCTGCGCCGCCTGGGAACCGGCGAGATAATCGAGCTCCGCCTCCTGAATCCGCTGGCCGAAGCCGCCGTCGTCCTCGAAGCGATGCATCATCGAGGTGAACCACCAGGAGAAGCGTTCCGCCTTCCAGACCCGCGCGAGAGCGGTGGCGGAATAGCCATCGAGGAGGCTGTCGTCGTGCTCCTCGTAATGGGCGATCAGCGCCTGGCTGAGATAGTGGATGTCGGAAACCGCGAGGTTGAGCCCCTTGGCGCCGGTCGGCGGGACGATGTGGGCGGCATCGCCGGCCAGGAACAGGCGGCCATGGCGCATCGGCTCGGCGACGAAGGATCGCAGCGGCGCGATCGACTTTTCGATCGACGGGCCGCGCTGCAGACCGGCCGCCGCCTGCTCGGGCAGGCGCGCCTGCAATTCGTCGTAGAACCGCCCGTCCGACCAGTCTTCGACGCGCTCTTCGGCACGGCACTGGACGTAGTAGCGCGACAGCAGCGGGCTGCGCAGCGAGCAGAGGGCGAAGCCGCGGTTGTGATGCGCGTAGATCAACTCGTCCTGAACCGGCGGCATGCGGGTGAGCAGGCCCAGCCAGCCGAACGGGTAGATGCGCTCGAAGGTCCGGAGCCGGTCGGCGGGGATCGCCTGCCGGCAGACGCCATGGAAGCCATCGCAACCGGCGACGAAGTCGCATTCGAGCCGGCGCTCCCCCTCCTCGGTCCGGAAGGTGACGAAGGGCGCGTCCGTGTCCAGGGCCTGCGGCTGCACGTCCTCGGCCTCGTGGATGATCGGGACGTTCGCCGCACCCAGCGCATCGTAGAGGTCGTGCGTGACCTCGGTCTGCCCGTAGACCGTGACCGTCTTGCCGCCGGCAAGCCCGCGCAGGTCGATACGCAGCATTTCGCCGCGCCACGCGATCTCGAACCCGTCATGGACGAGGCCCTCGCGGTCCATCCGACCCCCGACGCCGGCGAGGCGGAGGAGGTCCACCGTGCTCTGCTCGAGCACCCCGGCGCGGATCCGCGACAGCACGTAGTCACGGCTCTTGCGCTCCAGGACGACGCAGTCGATGCCGGCGCGGTGGAGAAGCAGCGCCAGCAGCAGGCCGGCGGGACCGCCGCCGACGACCGCGACGCGGGTACGGCGCGGAACGCGGACGGGCGCAAATCCGTCGCTCACGCCGCGCTCCGCCGGTGCGCCGCCGCGGTGCGGGCCTTGATGTCGCGCAGTGTCGTCAGTTCGATCGCGGTCGGCGGCGCGGTCTCCTCCATATGATCGCCGTAGCGGACGGACCAGCCGCAGGTCGCCTCTATCGCCTCGCGCGTCGCGCCCGGATAGATCGAGCGCACCTCGAAAGCCATGGTCTCGGGGTTTGGGCGCCAGACGGCGAGATCGGTGACGAGCAGCGTCGGTCCCTTGGTCGAGATGCCCCGGTCCTGGCGGTCCGTGCCGCCCTTGCCGTGGCCGAAGGATGTGAAGAAGTCGATGGCCTCCACCATGCTCCGCTTCGACTGCTTCATCGTGATGAACACCTCGCCGCAGGACGAGGCGATCTCCGGCGCGCCGCCGCCGCCGGGAAGCCTCGTCTTCGGGTGGGCGTAGTCGCCGATGACGGTGGTGTTGATATTGCCGAACGGGTCGAGCTGCGCGGCGCCGAGGAAGCCGACGGTGATCCGCCCGCCCTGCAGCCAGTAGCGGAACATCTCCGGCACGGCGACGGTGGTGAGCGCCGTCTCGCAGAGTTCGCCGTCGCCGATCGACAGCGGCAGGATGCTGGGCGCGGTGCCGATCGTGCCGGATTCGTAGATCAGCGTGATGTCGGGCGCGTGGGTCAGCCGCGCGACGTTGCAGGCGGCTGACGGCGCGCCGATGCCGACGAAACAGACGTCGTCGTTTGACAGCGCCCGCGCCGCAGCGATGGTCATCATCTCGTCCGGGGTAAAGTCGGCCATCACATCGCTCCCCTCAGCCCGGCGACCCGGTCGGCGAAGGCGTCCGGGCCGCAGCCGATCACATGCGTGTCGATCCAGGCGCGGAACCGATCCATGTCGGAGGCGATCTCGTCCCACTCCAGATAGGCGGCGTTGTCGCGCCCGTAATAGCCGCGGGCATAGGACGGGTGCGCTCCGCCCGGGACGACGACCACCGACGTGACCGTCCAGTGCGGCAGGATCGTCAGATTGGGGTGCAGCCCGCCGAAATCCTCCACGATCTCTTCCACCGTCACCACCGAGCGCCTGGCGGCCAGCACCGCTTCCTTCTGAACCCCCAGGATCCCCTCGATCAGCACGTTGCCCTTCCGGTCCGCCTTCTGCGCGTGGATGAAGGCGACGTCCGGCCGGATGGCCGGCACGGCGGCGAGTTCCTCGCCGGTAAACGGGCAGGTGACCGAGCGGATGTTCGGGTTGACGTCCTTCAGGCCAGCGCCCTTGTAGCCGCGAAAGATCGCTACCGGCAGGCCCGCGGCGCCCGCCTCGTAGGCGTTCGCCATCGCCGCGTGGCTGTGCTCTTCGAGCGCCAGCGGCCGCGGCACGCCCTTCTCCACCGCATCGCGCAGCCGCCGGAGCAGGCCGACGCCCGGATTGCCGGCATAGGAGAAGATCAACTTCGCGACGAGGCCGCATCCGATCAGCTGGTCGTAGATCAGGTCCGGCGTCATGCGGATCAGCGTCAGATCGCCGATCCCCTGCCGGATCACCTCGTGGGCGGCGGCATGCGGGATGAGGTGGGTAAACCCCTCGAAGGCGGCGCTGTCACCCGCCGAGAGATTGTCGGCGACGGCGGCTTCGAGAGACTGGAACTGTGCCATGGGGCTCGCTGGTCGGTTGCGTGGGGTCGGCGGCGTCAGATGTCGAAGAAGATCGTTTCCCTGTCGCCCTGCAGGAAAATGTCGAACCGATAGGTCGCGATCCCTTCCTCCTCGGCCCGGGGCGCGACGAGGCTCGCCACCCGCGAGCGATGCTCGATCCGCGACAGCACCGGATCGGCCTCGTTCGCGGCCGTCTCGTCGCCGAAATACATCCGCGTGTGCAGGCCGAGATTGATGCCGCGGGCGACGATCCAGAAGGTCACTTGCGGCGCCTGGGGCCGGCCGTCCTTGAACGGCACGCTGCCGGGCTTGATCGTCTCGAACACGAACTCCCCGGTCGTCATGTCGCCGGGCGAGCGGCCGAAGCCGGAAAAATGCGGGTCGGCGGCGCCGCGCCGCTCCTGCGGCGACGGGTAGAGCCCCGCCGCGTCGGCCTGCCAGATCTCGACCATCGCGTCCTTCAGCGCCACCCCGACGCCGTCGAACACCCGCCCGACGATGCGGATCCGCTCGCCCTTGGTCTCCGCGGTGACCATTCGGGCGCCGAGATCCGCGGCGAAGACACCTTCGATACCGCAGAAATTCGGTGTGCAGCCGATATGCACGTAGGGGCCGGCGGTCTGGGAGACGGTTTCCTTCAGGCGGTCCAGCGGCTGCACCATCAATTGCCCTCCAGCCGGTTCTCGAAGAGGGTCGAGCGGCGCCCGCGCAGGACGATGTCGAATTTGTAGGCTCGCGCATCCATCGGGACGCTGTTGGCCATGTCGAGCGGCGCGATCAGCTGTTCGATCGCCGACCGGTCGGGGATCGTCCGCACGATCGGACACCGCCAGATCAGCGGATCGCCTTCGAAATACATCTGGGTGATCAGCCGCTGCGCGAAGCCGAGACCGAAGACCGAGAAATGGATGTGCGCCGGCCGCCAGTCGTTCGGCCCGTTCGGCCAGGGATAGGCGCCCGGCTTGACGGTCCGGAAACGGTAACTGCCGTGGGGGTCGGTGAGGGTGCGCCCGCAGCCGCCGAAATTCGGGTCGAGCGGCGCGAGATAGGTCTCCTTGCTGTGACGGTAGCGCCCGCCGGCATTGGCCTGCCAGAACTCCAGCAGCACGTCCGGGACGGCGCGGCCGTCCTCGTCCAGCACCCGGCCATGGACGATGATCCGCTGGCCGACAGGGTCGCCGCCGTGGGCGAAATTGCGCGTCAGGTCGTTGTCGAGTTCGCCGATCAGGCCGTGCCCGAAAACTGGCCCGGTCATCTCGGAGATCGTGTTGTCCAGCGAGATCGGCGCCTTCTGCGGCGAGCGGGTCACCGAGGTCTTGTAGCCGGGCGAGAAGGCCGGCGGATGCCGGCTCCGGTCGCGCTGATAGAAGGAGCCGCCGCTCAAGCCGCCTCTCCCGCGTCGATCTCGGCATAGACCGCCTTGACGATCTTGATGGCGTGGTTGGCGGCGGGAACGCCGGCATAGACGGCGACGTGGAGCAGCGCCTCCAGCACGTCATCGCGGCTCGCGCCGGTATTGGCGGTGGCCCGCACATGCATGCCGACCTCCTCGTCCTGGCCGAGCGCTGCCAGGAGCGCGATCGTCACGATGGAGCGCTCGCGCCGGGTGAGATGCGGCCGGGACCAGACCGCGCCCCAGGCATTCTCGGTGATGTAGGTCTGGAAGTCGGCGTCGAACGGCGTCGTCTGCGCCGCAGCGCGGTCGACATGCGCATCGCCGAGGACGGCCCGGCGGGTGGCCGCGCCCAGTGCCAGCCGGTCCGATTGCCTGTTGTCGCCGTCCATGCCGCCATCCCGTCCGGCTTCCCCACCACACTATTGAGGTTGGCAAAAGTCATGTAAAATGAAAAATTCGGCCATTTGGATAACCGCACAGTCATGGAGATCGACCGCCACATCAAACTGCGGCACCTGCGCACCTTCATCGAGGTGGCTCGGCTGGGCAGCGTCGGCAAGGCCGGCGAGACGCTGCATGTCTCGCAGCCGGCCGTGTCAAAGACGCTGGCGGAACTGGAGGCGGCGCTGGGCGCCAAGCTGCTCGGTCGCGGGCGCGGCGGCGTCCAGCTGACGCCGGTCGGCAGGATGTTCCACGCCTACGCCACGGCGAGCCTCGCCGCGCTTCGCCAGGGTATCGAGGGGGTGAGCGAGACGCTCGCGGCGTCCGATCTGCGGCTGGCGATCGGCGCCCTGCCAAGCGTTGCTGCGCGGATCGTCCCGGACGCGGTCATCGAGATGCAGCGCGTCGCGCCGGAAGCCGGCCTGACCATCGTTTCCGGGCCGACGTCCTTCCTGATGTCGGAGCTGGCTTCCGGCAGTCTCGACCTCGTCATCGGCCGCCTCGGCGATCCGCGCACCATGGCCGGCTTCAGCTTCGCGCAGCTCTACTCCGAACGGATCAGCCTTGTCGTTCGTCCCGGTCACCCGCTCCTCGGTCGGCCGGAGCCGGACGAGATCGCCCGCTACCCGCTGCTGTTTCCGAACGGCGACGCTGCCATCCGCACGATTGCGGAGCAGTTCTTCATCGCCCACGGGCTGCCGCGCCGGCGGGACCGCGTCGAGACGGTCGCGGAATCGTTCGGCCGGGCCTATGTCCGCAAGACCGACGCCGTCTGGGTGATCTCCTCGGGGGTCGTGGCGCTCGACGTCGCCGAGGGGATGCTGGCGGAACTGCCTCTGGCAATGGCCGATACGCTGGGGCCGGTCGGGCTGACCATGCGCGGCGAGGGCAGCCCGTCCCCCGCATTGCGGCTGTTCATCGAGACGGTGCGTGGAACCGTCGAGCGGCTGGGCCTGGCGCGCTGACCCGCCGCAACGATCAAGCGCCCTGCCATTAACGGCGCTTTAACCATAAGTTGAAAGATTCGCGCTGCGGAGATAACCCATGCGCGCGTCCCTCATCCTTCTTGGCCTGATGACCGGTTTGGGCGGGTGCGCCGTGGGACCTTCCCGCTGCTACGTGACGCTGAACGCCGGGGGCGCTCCGACCGCCGAGGCTTGCGAGACGGGCCCCAACCTGGTTGTCCGGCCGATCACCGAGACTAACGCCGCCTTCTACGTGCCGCCCTACGTGATCGGCGCTCTGGCCTATGAAGGGTTCCTCGCGCCGGCCGATGACCCGGACGAGTCCCGGGAAGCGGACGGCGGCCTGGTGCACGATGCGCCCCTGCGCGGCGCCGTCACTGCCCTGCCAAGGCGAACGGAACTGGCCCTGGCGTCCGACGGGGCCGGGGAGCCGGCAGCCTTCGACGGCTTCTGGGACCGGCCGCTGTTGCTGCAGGCACGATTCGGTGAGCGTCCGGTGGCCGAGCATGCGCCGCCCCCGTTCGACCGGCTCGATCGCCCCCCGACGATCGATGGCACCGTCTTCTATCGCCGGCCGCGGGGCGACTACCCCGCTTTTCCCCTCTCGGCAGATCTCATTCGATGAGGAGTCTGACGCCGTTGATCACGACAGGCCCCGCTGCGAGTGTCCGGATCACCTGGGTCCGGCCCGTGGCGGAATTCTCGACCACGATGCTCGAGCCCTGGAGGTCGAATTCGTAGACGGCGTCGTTGCACCTGACCGGTGTCCCGAAAAGGCCCTCGGAGAAGGCCTCGATGTCGATCGTCGCGCAATCTGCCAGTTTCGACGACTGGTGGGTTTCGGTCGCGACGTCCATCAGCAGCGCGTTGAGCCTGTAGCCCGCGTCGGATTCGACGAACTCGAACGCTGCCTCGTAACGGCCCGGTTCGGCCGGCTCGATGTCGGTGCTGACCGGGTCGCCGAAGGGGATGGCGAGGCCGGCGGCGAGGATGAGCAGGTCCATCATCACGTCGAGCGCTCCAGGTTCGGGAAATGGGTGGCAGGGGGAAAGGCTCGCAACGACCTTCCCCCCGTGCCGTGGTCCTTAGCAGGAACCTTGCGGAACCAGGGTGTAGTGGTCCTTCTCGACCAGCTTCTTGGTCTGGATGTACACCGACGGGTTGCGACGCTTGCTGATGATCGCGCCTTCCGTGATGTCGCCGACCCAGGTCCGGCTTTCGCCGGTGACCAGCTTGCCGCGGGTGTTGTACTGGTAGAGCGACGGAACGTACTCGACCAGGTAGCACTTCGACCCCCGCTCATCGACATCCTTCTTGAACGTCCGCGCCTGAGCGTCCGCAGAAAAGGTGATTGCCGCTGCGACAGCCGCGGCCGAAAAAAGCACTTTGCGCATGGAAATAACGCCTCCGTTGTTTGATGTTGCGCAACGGAAGGATGCGAAGGACTGCACGAAATATCAAGAACATAATGATAGCGCCACGGCAAAAAAACGCCGGGCATGGTGGCTGTGCCGATATGGTACAGAAATTGTACTAAATTGAACCAGAAATATAGCGTTGTGACGCAAGGGTAGTTCGCGTGCGCGTGTCGACGGTGCCGAGCCTGGGCGCCCGAGCCCTGATACTTCGCGCGTACCGGCGGCACGCCGCAAAGCGGCTTGAGGCGAGCGAGGCGGCGGCGCCGCCGTGCCGGCCGGGACCTCCTGAAGACGGGGGAACAAGAGCGGGCGGGCGGTCCCGAAGCGTCGCCCGTAGCGGTCAGTCGTCGACGAGAATCGTCCCCGCGACCTCGATCCCGAAGCCGGTCAGGCCGACATAGGCCCGTTCGTGCGTCGCGAGCACCGAGATCGAGCGGATGTCGAGATCGCGCAGGATCTGGGCGCCAATCCCGATCTCGCGCCAGCGCTGCTGGCGCTTCAGCGCGCTGCCGTGCTGCTCCCCGTCGGCGGGCTCGGGCGCGGCAAGCGGGCTGAACTCGTCCACATTTGCCGTCCGCATCAGCATCAGCACGCCGTGCCCATGCTGCTTCAGCTTCTCGACGGCGATCTCGACCCAAGTCCGCGTGCCACGCGTACGGCCGAAGAGGTCGAGCACGGGCTGTTCGCGGTGGATGCGGGTGGGCACCTTCTCGCGCGCGCGGACATCGCCGAAGATCGCCACCACGTGCTGCATGTCGTCGAACGGGGTCTCGTAGATGCGCAGCACGCCGCTGAGCCCGTCGATCGTCAGGTTCTCTTCCTTGACGCAGGTGACGAAGGATTCCCGCCGGACGCGGTAGGAGATCAGGTCCTCGATGGAGATGATCTTCAGGCCGTGTTCCCGCGCGAACGGGATGAGTTCCGGCAGCCGCTTCACCGTCCCGTCGTCGTTGACGATCTCGGCCAGGACCCCCGCCGGGACCAGTCCGGCAAGCTTGGCGAGATCGGTACCGGCTTCGGTATGACCGGAGCGGGTAAGGACGCCGCCATCCCGGGAGATCAGCGGAAAGATGTGGCCGGGCCGCAGGAAATCGGTGCCCGAGCAGTTGTCGTTGCTCAGCGCGCGGGCGGTGTTGGCCCGCTCCTCCGCCGAAATGCCGGTGGTCATGCCGACCTTGTAGTCGACGGAGACGGTGAAGGCGGTGCGCATCGGGTCGAGATTGTTCGCGACCATCGGCGGCAGGTTGAGCCTGTCGGCACGATCGGCGGTCATCGGCACGCAGATGATGCCGCTGGTATGGCGGATCATGAACGCCATCTTTTCCCGCGTCGCCTTGGCCGCCGCCATGATCAGGTCGCCCTCGTTCTCGCGGTCGGTATCGTCGACGACGACGACGAGCTCGCCGTTGGCGATGGCCTCGATGGCGTCCTCGATCCGGTCGAGCGGTGTGTCCTGGTCCGTCATGC
>DASYHY010000141.1:0-3156 GCA_036252795.1 Aurantimonas sp.
GGAGGAACTCGCCGAGATCAACACCAAGGTGAAGTTCGACTCTCGGACCTTCGGCGTTCCCGCCAGCCCCCGCGTCACCAATTTGAAGCGTGTCCCCAAAGGCGGCGGTCGCTCGCATGTCGGCAAGCCCTACAAGGTGCGCGGCGAGTGGTACTACCCGAAGGACGAGCCGGGCTATGTCGGCGAGGGACAGGCATCGTGGTACGGCCCGAACTTCCACGGCCGCCTGACCGCCAATGGCGAGGTCTACGACATGCACGGCCTGTCGGCCGCCCACAAGACGTTTCCGCTGCCGTCCTACGCGATGGTCACCAATGTCGAAACGGGCAGCCGCGTCATGGTCCGCGTCAACGATCGCGGGCCGTTCTCGCACGGCCGCGAGATCGACGTTTCCTCGCAGGCGGCGGAGTTGCTCGGTTTCAAGCATGCGGGGATCGCGGACGTGAAGGTCGAATATGTCGGCCGTGCGCCGCTCGAGGGCGACGACACCGCGATGCTGATGGCGAGCTATGAGCCTGGAACGCAGGCGGGCGAAGCGCCGGTCATGGTGGCCGAGGGACAGGGCGCCGTCCGTGAGGATCGCTCGCTGCTGGCCTTCGCCGGCGCCGCCGGCCTGCCGGGCGTCCGTCCGCTCGACCGCGGGGCCGATGATGGCGATCGGAAGGGCGGCATCGATCTCGGGCGCCTGCTCGGAGCCGCGCGCATCCCGGCCTTCAGCTCCTCCTTTGCCGGCGAAGAGATGGCCGGTGGCGCTCTCGCCGCGGTACAGCGCGTGGGACAGCAGCCCGCCGAGCGGATCCAGATCGGCGTGCTCGACCCGGCCCTCATGGAACGGGTTCGCAGCGTCACGAGGGGGCAGGGCCAGCTGGATGCGGAAACCGCGCCCGGCACGGACGAGATCCACGCATCGCTGCGCGTCGACAGCGCCGCATCGGCGGACGCGGTGCTCCGGCGTCTGTGGCAGGTCGGCGCCGCCGAGGCCTTCGTCGTCCGCGACTGATCGACCCGAACGATCTTGCCGACAGCCCGTCCGAGAGCCTAAGTTCGCGGTTCGCTCCGCGGACGCGACGTCGCGTCCGGTGTCAGGCCGAAGGTCAGCCCCATGTTCCGGACAGCCATCCTCACGGCGTTCGCCGCCGCGACCATTCTGGTATTTCCGGCGGACCCCGTGAAAGCGCAGGATGCCGCGCCACCCGCCGTCGAGACCACGGCTGCCGAGGTACTGCTGGTCGACGGGGAGACGGGCACCATCCTGTTCCAGAAGAATCCGGACCAGCCGTTCCCGCCGGCGTCGCTGGCCAAGGTCATGACGATGGAGATCGTCTTCGGGGCCTTGCGCAGCGGGGAGATCAGCCTCGACACCGCCTTCCCGGTGAGCGAGCACGCCTGGCGCACGGGCGGGGCGCCTTCAGGCACATCCACGATGTTTGCGGCGCTGAATTCGCAGGTGCCGGTGGCGGACCTGATCCGCGGCACGATCGTCCAGGCGGCGAACGACGCGGCGATCATACTCGCCGAGGGCATGGAAGGCTCGGAAGCGGCGTTCGCGGAGCGGATGAACCAGCGGGCGGCCGAACTGGGCCTTCGCGATTCGCGCTTCGTCAATCCGACGGGGCTGCCGGCAGAGGGGCAGCAGGTCACCGTCACCGACCTCGTCAGGCTCGCCCGCCACATGCGCGCCACCTATCCGGACCTTTATGCGATCTATGCCGAACCCTCCTTCGAGTGGAACAAGATCTTCCAGCGCAATCGCAACCCGCTGCTGACCGCGGGCATCGGCGCCGACGGGCTCGGTACCGGCTACACGGAAGCGTCGGGCTACGCACTGCTCGGCGTGACCGAGCAGGAAGGGCGGGTCACGCTCCTTGCGATGAGCGGCCTCGAAAGCGAGCGCGAGCGCGCAGCGGAAGCGATCAAGCTGCTTCGCTGGGCCACCGAATCCTTTCGGCAGGTTGAGCTGTTCGAGGCAGGCGCGACGATCGGCACGACCAGCGTCTTCGGAGGCACCGCCGGATGGGTTCCGGCCATCGCGGCAAAGCCGGTGACGGTGCTGCTGCCGGTGGAAGCGGGCGACCGCGTCCGGGCGCGGATCCGCTACGACGGCCCGCTGATCGCGCCCGTTGCCGAGGGCGATACGATCGCGGCACTCGACGTGCTGGTCGATGGCCAACCGGTCCTGTCACAGGAACTTCATGCCGGCAGAGGGACGCAGGCCGGCAGCTTCGCCGACCGGGCCCTCGGTGCGATGAAGGAACTGGCTTTCGGCTGGGTGCGGGCGTTTTGATGGCGGAATGGCGTTGATGGGCATGTTCATAACCTTCGAGGGCGGCGAGGGCAGCGGCAAGACCACGCAGATCATGCGCCTCGCCGAGCATCTGCGGCGCGACGGCCATCGCGTCGTCACCACGCGCGAGCCCGGCGGCTCACCCGGCGCCGATGCGATCCGCCACGTCATCCTTTCGGGAGCGGCCGAAGCGCTCGGCGCGGAGATGGAGGCGATCCTCTTCTCGGCAGCGCGCGCCGACCACGTCGCCCTGGTCATCCGCCCGGCGCTGGTGCGGGGCGACATCGTCCTCTGCGACCGCTTCCACGATTCGACGCGGGTCTACCAGTTTCTCGACAGCCCGCTGAAAGACGGACTGATGCAGCGGCTCGAGCGTGCGGCGCTCGACGACATCTATCCGGACCTGACCCTCATCCTCGACGTTCCGGCGGACCTGGGTGCTGCCCGGGCGCGCGAGCGGCGGGGCGGGGGCGAGATCGACCGCTTCGAGAAGGAGGCCGAGGCGCTGCACGAGAGGCGGCGCCGGGCCTTCCTGAAGATCGCGGACGAGGAGCCGGAGCGCTGCGTCGTCGTCGACGGCACGCAGTCGGTGGACGCAGTCGCCGCCGAGATCGCAGGCATCGTCGACGACCGCATGGAGGCCGCGCGCTTCGAGGCGGTCGGCCACTCGATCGACGTCGGCCGCCAGGCCCGATGAAAGCAGAAGCCATCAACACGCCGGCGGCCCACGACGACATCGACGGCGCAGCGAGCCCTCCCGCGGCGCTGACTCTCTTCGGCCATTACCTGGAATGGAACGAGTTGGCGGCCGCGCGCAGCGGGGGACGGTTCCACCATGCATGGCTGCTGCAGGGGCCGAACGGCATCGGCAA
>DASYHY010000142.1:0-4937 GCA_036252795.1 Aurantimonas sp.
CCCAAAACAGCCTCGATCTCCTGGAAGACATCGATCGAACCGTCCCCCTGTTCGACCGTTCCGGCAAGATCCCCGGTGAAGATTGCGGTGATGCCGAGTGGATCGGCGCGATAATTGAGCGCGTCGAAGCCGTCGCCGCCTATCAAAGTGTCTGATCCAGCATCGCCTTCGAGTTGGTCGTCGCCCTCGCCGCCTTCCAGCAGATCACTCCCATTTCCGCCGATCAGGAGGTCTTCGCCGGCACCGCCCTGGAGTACATCGTTGCCGCCTTCGCCATTCAGGTCATTGTTGCCCGAGCTGCCGATCAGCAGGTCCGCATATTGTGTACCCCTGACACCATCGATGTTGCTCAGTACTTCCGTATTTCCGAAACCGTCCGTTCCGGTACCGGCTGCCAGATCTATGACAACACCATTGTGTCCGCCGAAATTGGCATCGCGAAGATAGTCGACCTCGTCGAAGCCGGTCGCACTGCCATTATAGACGTCCGCGCCTTGCAGCCCGCGGAACCGTGCATAGCCGTCGCTGCTGTTGTTGAACCCGTCGGCATACTGCGTGCCGACGATGCCCTCGATCTCGAAGAACGTGTCGGTCTCAAAATTCCCCGGCCCATAGTACTTGGTGACCGTGCCCGAACCGAACCCCGTGAAGTTCACGACGATCCCCTGGAACAAGGTCTCGTAGCGAATCTGGTCGAAGCCATATCCGCCATGGATCTCATCGAAACCGCTCGAGAAGAAAATATCGTCGTCGCCGCCGAAGGCACGGATCAGATCGGATTCGTTCGTCCCATTCAGCGCGTTGTCACCGTCGTCGCCATCGATCGTGGCCATCGCTACCCTCCTTGGCCGGGCGCACATCCGCAGCCCGTTCTTCCGTAACGGAATATCGTGATAGCCCGAAGATTTTTCGCTTCCTGTCAAGGATGTGCTGCATGCCGCCTCACGAAGCTACGACGCGTTGCAACCGGGCGTCGGGAAGCTCGCAGCAGCCTCCCTCTCCGCCGTCGCGGTTGGGCCGAAAAGGCACCGGCAGCTTCCGGCCCATGGCCGGCGAAAGCTGCCGATCGGCAGGAAGTCCCTACGCGCCATTTTGTTGCGGAGATCCTGCGTCTGGTACGAGCGGTGAACCGGGCGTTTGGCCGGGTCGAGGAGCTGATCCGCTCGCAGAAGATCTTCGCCGCCTCGATCGCCCACGAAATCCGGACGCCGGTCTCCATCGTCAAGCTGGAACTGGCCCGGATCGACAATCCCCGCGCCCGCAAGGCCGAGGGCGATCTCGACTCCCTCACCCACGTCCTGGAGCAGCTGACCGCCCCTGCGCGGGTCGATGCGACCGAAGGAGAGGCCTTCACCCTCGAGCCTCTGCCGATCTGGTGGAAGGCGTCGTCGAGGACATCGCGCCGCTGGTGTACAAGGCCGAGAAGTCCATCGCCTTCGAACGGGCCGGTGAGCCCCGCTCGCGCGTCTCGCGTTCGCTTCTGACCACGCTCGTCAGGAACCTCGTCGAGAATGCCATCAAGCACACGCCGAAGGGGACCGGCATCACGGTTCGGGTCGAAGCGCCGGCAACGATCACGGTCATCGATCACGGGCCGGGCTTCAGCCGGGCGACCACCAGCAGCAATGCCGAACTTGCCAGCGTCAAATCAAGCGGGTCGATGGGCGTCGGCCTGAAGATCGCAAACCGCATCGCCGCGATCCTCGGCGGCTCACTCGCCATCGCATCTGGAGAAGCGGGCGGAACGCGTGTCACAGTGGTGCTGCCCGCAGCATGACTGCCAGCGGGATGTCCTGCGGGGCCGCAGCCCCTTGTATCCTAAGTGCGAAAACGTGGAGGCGCGATCGATGCCGACGATGAGCCAGATGATCACCGCCAGCCTCAGCGGCCGCCGTCGCTTCGACAGCCTGTCGGACAAGGAGATCCTGGCGCTGGCCATCGCGTCGGAGGAAGAGGACGGGCGCATCTACGCGACCTATGCCGATCGTCTTCGCCCCGACTTCCCGGCCTCGGCCGCCGTCTTCGAGGGCATGGCCCAAGAGGAGAACGAGCACCGTCACCGGTTGATCGAGCGCTTCCGGCAACGCTTCGGCGAGACCATCCCGCCAATCCGGCGCGAGCATATCGCCGATTTCTACACCCGCCGGCCGGTCTGGCTCGTTCAGAATCTCGGTCTCGAGCGCATCCGCGATGAGGTCGCGGCGATGGAGCGTCAGGCCGAAACATTTTATTCACTCGCGGCCGCCCGAACCGGCGATGCCGAGACTCGCAAGCTCCTCGGCGATCTCGCCATGGCAGAAGCCGGGCACCAGCGGACAGCCGACCGGCTGAGCGAGACGCATCTGTCCGGCCAGGCACGCGAAGAGGAAGACCGGGACGCACGCCGCCAATTCGTCCTGACCTGGGCACAGCCCGGCCTTGCCGGCCTGATGGACGGGTCTGTCTCGACCCTCGCGCCGATCTTCGCCACCGCTTTCGCGACGCAAGACCCCTGGACGACCTTCCTCGTCGGGCTCTCGGCCTCGGTCGGCGCGGGCATCTCCATGGGCTTCACGGAAGCGGCCCATGACGACGGCAAGCTCTCGGGCCGCGGCGCGCCCTGGAAGCGCGGCCTCGCGTCCGGCGTCATGACCACCCTCGGCGGACTCGGCCACGCATTGCCCTACCTCATCCCGTCCTTCTGGACGGCGACGATCATTGCCTTCGCGGTTGTCTTCCTGGAGCTTTGGGCAATCGTCTGGATCCAGAACCGCTATATGGAAACGCCCTTTCTCCGTGCAGCCTTCCAGGTCGTCCTCGGGGGCAGCCTGGTGCTGGCCGCTGGCATCGTCATCGGAGGTGCGTAGCTGCGGATTCCCGCATTCATGCACTCAGGAGTGTTTGCCATCCAGCGACACCGAAAGTCGCGCGACATGGACATTTTCGGTCAGATGCTCATGTTTCCAGACCGAGCCTTGAACATGCACAACGGGAGGGATGCATGGCAAAGCGATTTGCTGCCGGACTTGCGCTGGGGGTCGTCGGAACGATCCTTCTTGCTGTCGCCGTCTGGCTGACCGTCGCCTATACGGGCGCCTACAACGTCGCAGCCTCGGATCAGCATGCGGATGTCGTCCGCTGGACGCTCGACACCACGATGCACCGTTCGGTGGCCAACCGTGCCGGCGCAGCCGGTCTGCCGGAGAGCTTCTCCGGCGCCCTGATCGCGGAAGGGGCGCGGCACTATGCAGAGAGTTGCGCCCATTGCCACGGCACGCCAGGCGGAGAACCGGCGGGATGGTCGCGGGGGATACGTCCCGAGCCGCCGCACCTGACCGAAGCGGCCGCCGAGTGGAGCCCCGAGGAGATCCACTGGATCGTCACGAACGGCATCAAGATGAGCGGCATGCCGGCGTTCGGCCCGCACCACGCGCCGGAGGAAATCGTGGCGCTGACGGCGTTCGTGACGTCGCTCCCCGGGCTTTCGGCGGACGATTACGCGGCGCTTACCGGCGGAGCCGCTGGCGCCGCTCATCAGTAGAGAACGAGCAGGAATTTCGAACATGTCCTACGTGCGTTTCGGCCTGATGATCCTCACTTCCACGGTGGTGATGTTCATCCTGATGTATCTCAACACCTACGCCTGGGAGCACGTTTTCTTCTCCGAGACGCGAACCTACATGGCGATCATGATGGGCGCGACGATGGCCGTCATCATGCTCGCCTACATGCTCGGCATGTACTCGAACAAGCGCCTCAACATCGCGATCTTCGTCGGCGCGATCATCGTCTTCGCCGGGTCGCTCTGGCTGGTCCGCAGCCAGGTCACGGTCTCGGGCCCCAGCTACATGAGCGCGATGATCCCGCACCACTCGATCGCGATCATGACGTCCGAACGGGCGCAGATCCGCGATCCGCGCGTGCGCAAACTGGCCGACGAGATCATCGCGGCACAGCGGCGCGAGATCGCCGAGATGCGCTACCTGATCAACGACGTCTCCGAAGGGAACGTGGTGGAGAGCATCTACCAGGACCCGCCGGCCGAACCGGGCAGCGTCGAGGACGCTCTTTCGAACACCCTCGTCAGTGAGCTCGACCTGGCGCCGATGCCCGCGGCCGAAGCCGATCGGGTGCTCGGCGCCTCCGCTTCCTGCGCGTTCAACCGCAGCCCGGAAACCGATCCGATCTTCTGGGCGAGCGAAGGCGGGCCGGCCGCGATGAAGCTCAACGGCGTCCTCGTCGCCCTGGAGGCGGCTGGCGAAACGCCGGCGGGCGGAGCGGCGTTTGCGGCGCCCGGCGCCACCGTGACCGTGCGGCCGCTCGGCGACGATGCCATCTGGCGCCAGAACGCCGAGCTCGTGTTCCAGCTCGATCAGGGGCTCCGCGTCGGCTACGGCGGCTTCTACTCCTGCGCGGCGATCTGACGATCGGGGAGCCGATACGATTCGCAAGGAGGGCTGATGGCTCCGGACCAGAGCGGCAAGACCGCGATCCTCTACCGGATGGTCATGCCCGACCATCTCTGCCCCTACGGGCTCAAGTCGATCACCTTTGCGAAGTCGGATATCCCCACACCCTCGTTGAGGTGGCCAGAGAGGGCTTCCGCCGAGGCGCTGGCCCCCTTACGGCGTTCGCCCTTCTGCTCCAGCCAGAGCACAAGGATGAACATAAGACTGTTGGAGATGACCCACTGCCGCCGCAGGGCATGATTGGGCCGATCCCTGGGTGGTGCCTCGACACGTACACCCGGGAAGGCAAGGCTGCCCTCCAGCGGTTCTTAGCGACGGATGCTGATACGGCACGATGGGTACGCTCGGAGAGAGGTGGCTCGGTTTATCTGAACAGGCTCATCGGCTTGGTAAGTGGACTGCCTGCCGGGTTTAGGCCGCTGCGAGAAGCGGTCGATTGAAGTAGGCGTTGTCCGGGGTTTTCCGTCCCAAGCTCGAATGCGGGCGTCG
>DASYHY010000143.1:0-5870 GCA_036252795.1 Aurantimonas sp.
ACCAGAACGAGCTGAAGGTCGCCTTCGACGCCGGCGAACTCGACCGCGACTTCGTCGCCGTCGTCCGGTTCCAGGGGCCGCAGTCGAACGGCATGCCGGAACTGCACAAGCTGACGCCGCTGCTCGGTGTCCTGCAGGATCGCGGCCACAAGGTCGCACTCGTCACCGACGGGCGCATGTCGGGGGCTTCCGGCAAGGTGCCGGCGGCGATCCACGTGACGCCCGAGGCGAAGTCCGGTGGGCCGATCGCGAGGGTCCAGGACGGCGACATGATCCGCCTCGACGGCGAGACGGGAACGCTGGAAGTTCTCGTCGACGCCGCCGAACTCGACGCCCGCACGCCTGAAATGCCGGACCTTTCCGGCAACGAGTTCGGGATGGGCCGCGAGCTCTTCGCCGCCTTCCGCGCAACAGTCGGCACTGCGGACCAGGGCGCCAGCGTCTTCTGAGGCCGGAACTTCCGGCTGAACGACGCCCGCGGCAGGGGGAACGGGATCCGGCGCCCGCCCCGGCGTCGCCGACGCTCAGACCGCCTGTCGCCGGCTGCGGATCTCGGCGATGTGCCGCTTCACCGCGGCGATGTCCTCCTGCAGGCGCTCGACCTCGGCGTCCTCCTCGGCGTAGACGCCGCTGGCCGGTGCAGGGTTTTCCCCGCCGAGAGCCTGGATCCGCTCGCGCAGCGTCCGCCGACGCTCCGCCGGAGCCGCCGATTCGTCCGGCTGGAGATCGTCGTCCGTCCCGGACGGACCTTCCTCGGGCGACGCATTCGCCATGGCCGAAGCGTCCGACACAAGGGGCTCCGTCCGAGGCTCATCGAAGGTGGCCGGGTGATCGTTCATGCCCGGCGCCGGATCGCTGCCCGCGTCTCCGGACCGGTCTCGCCGCAACTCGCTCGCACCGGCGTGGACGCTCGGCCGGAAGCCGGCCGTCTCGTCAACGAGGCGCAAATTGGCAGGAATAGGCACCGAAGCGGCTGCCGGCCGCGTCACGGGCCTCGTGCGGACGAAGGCGATGACCGCCCAGAGCGCCGCGAGCGCAATGCCCGCGAGGAGGCCGAGGATCGCCCCGATCAACACGACGACCCGGCGGGGAATGCTGGAGGGCTCGAGCGGCATCGTGGCCGACGAGATCACCCGCACATTGGCGGTATTCAGTCTCTCCTGCTCGCCGGTCTCGCGCGCCCTGAGCAGGAATGCCTCGTAGACGGCCCGGGAGGCTTCGACCTCCCGTTCGAGTTCGCGCAGCTTGACGAAGGATCCGCTGGTCGCGACCTGCTTGGTCTTGAGCTCGTTGATCTGGTCGGTGAGGTCACGGTTGGTCTGCTCGGCACGCGACAGCTCGGTCTGGGCCGCGGCGACGATGCGGCTGACTTCCTGGCGGATCGCCTCGCGCGCCGAATTCAGCGCCTGTTCGCTCGCCAGAAGCTGCGGATGCCGCGGCCCGAGCGTCGAGGCGAGGCTCGCCGTCTGCTGCGCGAGTTCGGAATAGCTGTTGCGCAGCCGGCTCAGCGCTTCCGAGGTCAGTTCCTCCGGGAATGAGCCCTCGACGACCGCGTCGACGCTGGCATCCGCCATCTGCTCCGCGCGGACGCGCAGCGCGGTGATGTCGCTGCGCGAGCGCGCCAGTTGGTCGTTCATGCGCAGGATGTAGTCGTCGTCGACGAGCCGGCCGCCGACGCCGATCAGGCCATTCTCCGACTTGTATTCCTCTACGGCGCGTTCGGCCTCGACGACGGACTGGCGCAGTTCGGCCAGCCGGGAGGAAAGCGCGTCGCTGGCGCGCCGCGCCGTCGACGACTGAACCAGCGCCAGCTGATCGATGAAGCTGTCGGCGACAAGGTTCGCCAGCCGCGCCGACTTCTCCGGGTCCCAGGTGTCGACGCTGAGGCTGAGCACGAAGCTCTTCGGATCGCGCGTGACGGTGGTGGCCTCCCGGAAGTTCTGGAGGGTCAGCAGCCGGCGGCGCGTGGCGATCTCGTCCGCATCGCCGAAGAGGCCGTCGAACCATGCCGTCAGCGAGCCGAAGGCCGATTCGGCGGTGCCGTTGAATTGCGGGTCCGCGACGAGATCGGCATCGTCGACCACGCGGCCCAGCACGTCGTTCGAGTAGATCACGGCGATCTGGCTCTCGATCAGCGCCAACGCGGCATCGGAGGGAAGCCCGTTCGGCGTCACCTCGTTGGCCACGACCTTGATGTCGCGGGGATCCACCAGGATCGCAGTCGTCGCCGTGTATTCCTTGGGGGTCGATAGCGCGATGGCGACGGCAATGATGATACCGAGGATCGTCGTGAAGGCGATCAGCCCTTTCGAGCCCCAGACGGAGCGGGCGATGTAGACCGGGTCGAGAAGCGCGTCCGGCTCGGCCGTGCGGCGCTCATAGCGCCGGGCGTCGAGAGTCTGGGGAGTGTCAGAGCTGGAGAACATCGACCGCCACCGCTTCGCCGGGCGGTCTTACGACAAGGCCGCCCCCGAGAGCCAAGAATCGGCCTTTATGCTCAATAAACGGTTAAGATGATCTCGATCGGATGGTTCAGGAGACGCGACGCAGCCGCTCGTCGAGGAGACGCATCCAGTTCTTCGGCACCATGTCGCGGTCGAGCGGCAAGGGACGGTCCGGCGCCCCGTCCGGCCGCGGCAGGACCGACGGGATCCAGCTGTAGCGATCGCTGATGCCCCAGACGACGATCGCTTCCGGCGGCTTCCATGCGAAAACCGCGTCGAGAAGATCGGATACCAGCCGATGGGCCGTCGCGTCCTGACGTTCAGGATCGGCGGGACTGTGCCAGTCGATGACGTCGAGCTCGGTGACGAGCAGGCCGACCCCGAGCCGGTCGAGCTCGCGGTGGAAGCGCTCCAGCCCCGCTATGTCGATCTCCCGGTCCGCATAGAGATGCCCCTGCATCCCGACGCCGTGCACCGCCACGCGGTTGTCCTGCATCTGCCGGACGATCGACAGCATGACCTCGCGGCGGGCGTCGAAGCGCGGACCGACGAATTCGAGGTCGTAGTCGTTGATCACCAGCCGCGCCGCCGGATCCGCCCGTGCGGCGGCCGAGAAGGCGATCGGAATGTGCCGCGGCCCGAGCTTGCGCAGCCAGTCGGTGCGACGGAGCGGTCCCTCCTGAAGCGGATCGTTGGCGATCACCTCGTTGACGACGTCCCAGCCGACGAGCCTGCCGCGATAGCGGTCGGTGACCCGTTCGACATGCTCGACGAGTACCGCCTCGGCCTCCCTCGCGTCGTCGATCGCCTCCAGCCAGGGGGGCATCGCGTTCCACCAGACGTGGCAGGTGCCGCGCGACTGCCGGCCGTTCGCCAGGGCGAACTCGACCAGCCGATCGGCGGGCTCGAAGTTCCAGCTATCGCGCGTCGGCCGAATCTGGTCGAGCTTCAGTTCGTTCATCGGCATGATCAGGTCGCAATGGTCGAGAAACGCCTGGCGGTAGGCCGGATCGGCATCGATGTACTCCGCCTGGATCGCGCCTCCGAGGGGCACGCGGCGCGGCGCGGCGGCCAGATCCGTGGCCGACGCCTCGCGGCTGGCGGTGCCCGCGAGCATCAGCCCGGCGCCGCCTGCCATGAAGGAACGCCGCGTTAAGGCGGCAGCGCTACTGAGGGGATGGGAGGCCGGTCCAAGTTCAGGCACAATCGCGGTGCCGGCTGCGGCCAAGCGACGCGCGGCAAGACGCCGATGCATGATCATCGATATGCCCTACTCCAGGAATCGTGAATGGCGCCGATCGCAGTGTGGACGGAAAGGCTTAAGGGCAACCTAAACCTGGCGCGCGACTACGCCTCGCTGCTCTCCGGCTCGGCCGGACGGCTGGTCCTGTCGCTCGCCTATTTCGTCTGCGTCGCCAATGCCCTGTCGGTCGGCGATTTCGGCCTCTTCGCCACTGCTTCGGCCACCGGGATCGTGCTCTCGCGCATCGCCGGCTTCGGCTTCGTCTCGCCGCTCTACCGGGTGGCGACGGCACGCTCGCGCCTGATCGGCGCCTACACGGCCGGGCTCCTGGTGGCCTTCGTCCTGTCGCTGCCGCTGGTCGCCATTGCCGCCGCCGGCTTCTACGTCGCGTTCTTCCAGGGCGAGATGGGGCTCGGGACGTTCGCCGCGATCATCGTGGCGGAAGTGCTGTTCTGGCGCGGCCTGGAAATCGTGATCATCGTCAATAACGGCCTCGGCCGCTTCGCGCGCGGGGCGATCATCGTCATCGCCGGCTCGGCGATCCGCGCGGCGGCGGCGGTCGGCTTCCTCTTCCTCGGGGGCGGCTCGCTGTCGACATGGGCGCTCGCCTATCTCGGCGCCAACGCCGTCGCGGCAATCCTTGCCGTCCTCGTCTACTATCCCCGGCAGCGCCTGCGCTTTCGCCCCGATCTCTATCTCGCGCGGTGGCGCGACAGCGTCTCGGTGGCCGGCGCAGAGGTGATCTTCTATCTGCAGTCGGAGCTCGACAAGCTGCTGGTCCTGTCGCTCGGCGGGCCGCAGGCCGCGGGCATCTATGCCATCCTGATGCGCCTGATCGACCTGACCGCGCTGCCGATCCGCTCGTTCAACACGATGATCGTGCAGAAGATGATGCGCAAGCCGGCGCTCCTCAGCCGGTGGCCGGTGCGCTGGGGCGTCGAGTGCGGCGTCGCCCTCGTGTCGGTCGCCGGCCTCGCGGTTCTCGGCGGCTTCCTGCACGTCTTCCCGAGGGCGCTCGGCGACAACGTCGCGGATGCCGCACCGCTCGTCCTCGCCGCCCTCATGGTTCCGGCATTCCGCAATCTCATCGAGTACGAGAGCGAGCTGCTCTACGCCCGCGGCAAGACCACGCTACGCGCCCTGATCCTGGCCATCGTCGGGCTGGTCAAGGCGGGCTTCCTGGTGATGCTGCTGCGCACGATGCCGACGACGGAAGACTGGGTGCTCGGACTGAACGGCCTGTTCTTCGCGCTCTGGATCGTCTCGGCAGCGGCGACCTACGCGGCGCTCGACTGGTCGCGCCCGCCCCGGAAGGCGCGCGCCATCACGCCAGTCCCGCAGCCCGGCGAATGAGCGCCGGATCGGTGCCGGTGAAGGACTGGATGCCGGCCGCGACCTGATGCGGCTCAAGGTCGGCCGCGAAGGTCGTGAGGGCGTCCGGGCCCATGGCGCTGCCCGTCCAGTACATGTGGCAGAGATTGGTGTCGCCCGGCAGATGCCGGTCCGGCCGTGCCTCGACCTCATCGACGAAGCGTCCGTAGATCGTGCATTCCGACAGGGCCCGCGTCGCGGCCAGAGCGGATACCCAGGAGCGGCCGGTCCGGTTCTCGATGCGGCCGAGCAGATCGCGGACCGTGTCGCTGCGCCAGGCGATGAGCGTCGCGATATAGGCCGTATCGGTCTCCTGCGGTCCTTCGATGCCGAGCAGCCGGCCGGCCTTGCGCGACCATTTGCGGTGCTCCTCGCGAGCAGCAGGCGCGTAGCCCGCCACCACGCCGGGCCGGCGGTAGAACCGGACCCTCGAGCCCTCGTGGAACCAGCCGACATCGAACGGGCGCAGGAAGACCACGTCGGAATCGACCGAGATCATCACCGTCTCCTCGAGCGTCGCCGCCATGGCGATCCGGCGCAGCTGCTGCACGTGCCAGCCGCGCAGCGGCGGCCCTTTCGGAGAGAGCCAGAAGCGACGGCGGCCGAGCGACAGCGGGTCGGGAAACGGCCGCAGCCAGGCGGGCAGCAGCTCGCGCTCGTCGACGATCTCACGGCGCGGCCCCGCCAGGCTGCGGAACATCGCCACGTCGCGCGCTTCGACGAGGACGAGATGGCGGGTATGGCCGGTGACCCGGCGATCGATGCTCTCGCAGAGCAGTCGGCATCGCTCGAAATCGCCGCGGTAGCTCGAC
>DASYHY010000144.1:0-7116 GCA_036252795.1 Aurantimonas sp.
GTCATCGCCACCCACGATCTCGGCCTGATGGAGCAGGTCGACGCCCGCCGCATGGTGCTGGCGGATGGCAGACTGGAAATCTATGACTGATCTTGCGGAACGGTGGCTGGACCTGCGCGAATTCGTCGAGCGCACGACGGGAATCGCCCGGCGCGAGCGTCCGGCACCGATCGTGCCGCCGGCGAACGTCGCGGGCCGGGCGCTGATGACCGTGATCGCCATCATGACCTTCCTCGCCAGCCTCACCGTCGGCGCCGTCACCCTCGTCTCCGACACGGCGGGGCAGTGGCAGAGCGACATTTCGCGGGAGGTGACCGTCCAGGTCAAGCCGGACGACGGGGTCGACATGGCCGCGGCGCTGCGCCGCGTGCAGGAGATGGCGCTCGACACGCCGGGCATCACCGCAGCGTCGGTGCTCGACGACGCGGCCACCAGCCGGCTGCTGCAGCCCTGGCTCGGCGCCGGCCTGGACCTCGACGAACTGCCGGTGCCGCGCCTGGTGATCATCGCCATCGACGCGGACGACCCGCCGGACTTTTCCGGCTTCGGCGCGCGGCTGGCGCAAGCCGTTCCCTCGGCGGTGCTCGACGACCACCGGGCCTGGGTCTCCCGCCTCGTCACCATGGCGCGGGCGATGGTGCTGGTCGGCATCGCGGTGCTGGCGCTGGTTCTGGCGGCGACCGTCCTGACGGTGATCTTCGCCACGCGCGGCGCGATGGCCGGCAACCGGCACATCATCGAGGTGCTGCATTTCGTCGGCGCCCGTTCGGCCTTCATCGCCGGCGAGTTCCAGCGGCACTTCCTGCGTCTCGGCCTGTTCGGCGCCGTCGGCGGCGGCGCGGCGGCCCTGCTCATCTTCGTGCTCATGGGCCTCTGGACGCGGAGCAACCAGGCGACTCCCGAGGCCGACCAGATCAGCGCGCTGTTCGGCTCGTTCTCGATCGGCTGGACCGGCTATGTCGGTGTGCTGCTGCTGATTGCAACCGTCGGTGCGCTCACTGCGTTGACGTCGCGAATCACCGTGATGCGGCAACTATCGGCGATCGACATGATATCACCGGTTGAAGGGTAAGGCCCGGTTAACCATCAATGCTCAGACTCGGCCGACCTCATGAAGGCGGCTCCACGACTCCGCCGCAATCGCGGGAACAAGCTGTCGAATGACGATGACGCCGACCAACGAGAGCTATCGCCAGACGGTGCCCGCTGCCGGTCGACGGCGCGGGTCGGCCCGCCGCGCGGCTCGGGCTCTCGCGATGCTCGGGGTGGTCGCGTTCTGCGGCTATCTCGCCGGCGGCTTCCTGCGCTTCACCGAGGAGGTGAACCTTCTCTCCCGCCCGGCATCCATCACGGTCGCGGACGGCATCGTCGTCCTGACGGGCGGGGCGCAGCGCATCGATCAGGCGATCGACCTCCTGAAGGAGGGGCGGGGACGCCGGCTGCTGATCAGCGGCGTCAATCCGGACACGAGCGTCGAAACGCTGGCCCGGCTGACGGATACCGAACGCCGATGGTTCGATTGCTGCGTCGACGTCGACTACGCGGCGTTGAACACGGTCGGCAACGCCGAGATGGCCGGTCGCTGGGCGAGCGAACAAGGCTTCCGCGACCTGATCCTGGTGACCAGCGACTATCACATGCCGCGCTCGCTGATCGAGTTCGACCGGGTCGGCGCCATCCGCTCCGTCACGCCCTACGCCGTGCGGCGCGGGGATCTGTGGCAGGACGAGCTGACGCCGACGGCGCCGGGCCTGCGCGTCCTGGCGACCGAATACGTCAAGCTCATCGCCGCCCGCTTCCTGACCACGATCGGCGTGGTCGCCAAGGAAAGCGTCGCGACCCGCGTCGCCGGGATCGCGCCCTGACCAGGGGCGCGGATGCGGGGCCTGCCTCTCGATTTTCCGTCCGCGCCGGCGTAGACCCTGCGGCGATGCGCTGGCGGGAGACGGGTTCCCGCATGGCCCCGATGACCGCCGCGGGAGCGATGCCCTGATGATGTTTCTTCGCTCGCTGGCCTTCAACGGCCTGTTCTATCTCAACCTCGTCGGCCAGCTGCTGTTCTATTCCCCGATCTTCTTCTTCGTGTCGGAAGCGACCGGGTGGTGGATCGTCAAGAACTGGGCCCGCTCCAGCCTCTGGCTGCTGGAGCATGTCGCGGGAATCCGCGCCGACATCCGCGGTAAGGAGCATCTGGCCGAAGGGCCGATCATCATCGCCGCCAAGCACCAGTCGCTCTGGGACGTGTTCGCGTTCCTGCCCGACCTCGACCGCCCGACCTTCATCCTCAAGAAGGAGCTGCTGGCGATCCCGTTCTTCGGCTGGTTCGCGCGGCGCATGGGCATGATCCCGGTCGACCGGGCGAAGCGCGGCGGCGCCGTCGCCTCGATGATCGAGGGCGCCGAGAAGGCGATGGCCGAGGGGCGTCAGATCGTCATCTTCCCCGAGGGCACGCGCACCGCGCCCGGGGCCGCGCCGGACTATCGCCAGGGAGTCTTCCGCCTCTACGAGGCACTCGGACTGCCGGTCGTGCCGGTGGCGCTGAATTCCGGGCTCTACTGGCCGCGACGCAAGTTCGTCCGCCGGCCGGGCACGATCCGCGCCGACATCATGGCGCCGCTGCCGCCCGGCCTGTCGCGCGGCGCGTTCCTCGACCAGCTGCGGGGGGCGATCGAGGAGCGCTCGGCCGATCTCCTGGCGGAAGCCTACGCCCGCGACGGATATTCTCCCGCTCCGCTTCCCGGCGGGCGGGACCTCGATGAGGCGGAGCCGATGGCGCGCCGCTGAGGCGTCAGAGCCGCGCCACGACCTCCTCCAGCCAGCGGTCCTTCAGCCCCATCTCGCCGATATGCGCCAGCACGCTGGTCACGTAGTCGACGTTCGGGCCGGACTGGCCGTGCGCGCCGCGGACGATGGCGGCCGCCTCGGCGGGGGTCAGGCGGCCGGCATACTGGTTGTGCCCACGGTCGACGACATAGGCGAGGGCACGCACGCTGCCGCCGTCCTGCAGCCGCACCGGCAGATGCGCCTCGCGATAGACATGGGTGACGAGTTCGCGCTCCCGCAGATACGCCACCACCGCGTCCCGCTCCGCCGCCGCGACACGGAACGCCATGCCGACGCAGGAGCCGCCGCGATCCAGGCCGAAGACCAGGCCCGGCCGCTGCGGCGTGCCGCGATGGACGTGGGAGTGGATGCACAGCGAGCGGTGGTAGCCGGCGAGCCGCGCCGGCCGGCGCTCGAGGAAGGCAAAACCCGGCCGCCAGATCAGTGAGCCGTAGCCAAACACCCACAATTCGTCCATTGCCCTCAATTCGCCCCGTCCGTCGGCTCAGCCCGGCCGGGTGCTCACAAAGGATAGTGCGATGGCGGCGTCAAGCGGCAAGGCAAGAAGGGCCTATCTCTGGATCATCGTCGTGGCGGTGGCGCTGTTCGTCGCGCTCAGCGCGGCATGGTACTTTCTCGCCGCCCAGATCGACACGCGCGTCGCACAGGCGATCGACGAGGCGGCCGCCGAGGGCATCGAGATCGGCTGTCCCAATCGTGCGGTCGTCGGCTATCCGTTCCGGCTGGGCCTGCGCTGCGACGCGCTGACGCTCGATCAGCGGGCCGAGGATCTCCACCTCGCCGGCGGGGCGCTGCGCACGGCGGCCCAGATCTACCGGCCGAACCGCGTCGTCTCCGAACTCGAAGCGCCGCTCATCCTCAACGCGCCGGACGCGCCGCCGCTGGATCTGCGCTGGCAGCTGGCGCAGGCGAGCGCCGCCTTCTGGACCGAAGGGCTGGACCGCTTCTCGCTGGTCGTCGAAGCGCCGGACGTGGCGCTGGCGCAGCCGGCGGCGGGAAGGCTGCCGCTGGCGACGGCGGAGCATCTGGAACTGCACGTGCGCCGCCGAGACGGCGATCTCGATCTTGCGCTCACCGATCGAGGCGTGCGCGTCGTGGCGCCGGACGTCCCGTCGCTGCCGGTATTCGACGTGGCGCTGGACGCGACGATCGAGGATGCGGCGGAGTGGCTGGACGGACGGGTCGGCCGGACCCCGCGCGAGGCGCTGGCGGGACATTCGGCGACGCTGCGCACTCTATCTGTGGACCTCGGGGACACCGGCGCCGAGCTGTCCGGGACCTTCCGCTTCGACGAGGAGGGCCGGCTGACCGGCAATTTCGACATCGCCCTCGCGGATCCCGAACGGATCGCCGCGCTGATCGCGGAGGCGCTGCCGGAGGTCGCGCCGGTGGTGAATTCCGTCGCCGCGGCGCTCGCCTTCATCAGCCGGGAGGAAGCCGGCCGGACGGTGATCAGCATCGTCGTCGCGGATGGCATCGTCGCCGCCGGCCTGATCCCGCTCGGGGTGATCCCGCCGCTGGAATAGGCGTCGAATCCTATGCCTCGTCGGGCCTGGGGGTGCTGCGGCCGTGCTCGCGGCCGAAGTCCGGGGCCGCCGTATCCTGCCCGGCCTCGACGATGCCGCGCCGGATCGCGCGGGTGCGGGTGAACAGCTCGAACAGCGTGTCGCCGTCGCCCCAGCGGATCGCCCGCTGCAGCGTCGCCAGATCCTCCGAGAACCGCGCCAGCATCTCCAGCACCGCGTCGCGATTGTGCAGGAAGACGTCGCGCCACATGGTCGGGTCCGAGGCGGCGATGCGGGTGAAATCGCGGAAACCGGAGGCGGAGAACTTCACCACCTCCGACTGCGTCACGGTCTCGAGGTCCGCGGCGGTGCCGACAATGTTGTAGGCGATGAGATGCGGCACGTGGCTGACGATGGCCAGCACCAGGTCGTGATGCTCGGCGGTCATCACCTCGACGGTCGAGCCGCAGCCTTCCCAGAAGTGCTTGAGCCGCTCGACCGCCTGCGGGTCGGTACCCTCCACCGGCGTCAGGATGCACCAGCGGTTCTCGAACAGCTCGAGGAAGCCGGCGTCCGGCCCGGACTGCTCGGTGCCGGCGATGGGATGGGCCGGGACGAAATGCACGTTGTGCGGCAGATGCGGCTGCATCTGCTGCACGATGGCACCCTTGACCGAGCCGACGTCGGAGACGATCGCCCCCGGCTCCAGCGCGGCGGCGATCTCCCTCGTGACCGCGCCGCAGGAGCCGACCGGCACGCACAGGATCACCAGATCGGCGCCGCGCACGGCTTCGGCGGCTTCCAGGTGGTAGCTGTCGCCGAGGCCGAGCGCCTGGGCCCGCGCCAGGGTTTCGGCGCGGCGGGTGGTGATGGCGACGTGCTCCGCCAGGCGATGGGCGCGGATGTTGTGCGCGATCGACGAGCCGATGAGGCCGATGCCGATCAGCGCGACACGCGCGAAGGGCATCCCGCTCATGCGCTGCCCTTGCCGAGGAATTCCGCCAGCCGGGCGACGACGCCCCGATTGGCTTCCTCGGAGCCAATCGAGAGGCGTAGCGCGTCCGGGAAGCCGTAGCCGGTGACGCGGCGCAGGATGAAGCCGCCGGCGGTGAGGTAGTCGTCGGCTTCGGCGGCCGTGCGGTCAGCCTCCTGCGGGAAATGGACGAGCAGGAAATTGCCGACGCTGGGCGTGACCCGAAGGCCGAGAGCGGTCAGCTCCTCGGTCATCCACGCGAGCCAGCGGCTGTTGTGCTCGACCGCGGTCTCGAGGAAGCCGCGATCGCGGATCGCCGCCGCGCCCGCCGCGATCGCCGCGGCATTCAGGTTGAACGGCCCCCGCACGCGGTCGAGCGCGTCGACCACCGCCTCCGGCCCGTAGAGCCAGCCGATGCGCAGCGCCGCCAGGCCGTAGATCTTCGAGAAGGTCCGGGTCATGACGACGTTCTCGGCCGAGGAGACGAGCTCGATCCCGGCGCCGTAGTCGTTGCGGCGGACATATTCCGCGTAGGCCGCGTCGAGCACCAGGATGACGTTGCCTGGCAGCCCGGCGTGCAGGCGCCGCACCTCGTCGAAGGGAAGGTAGGTTCCGGTCGGGTTGTTCGGATTGGCGAGGAAGACCAGCCTGGTGCGGTCGGTGACGCGCGAAAGGATGGCGTCGACGTCGGCCGTGGCGTCGCGCTCGGGCGCGACAACGGGCGTCGCGCCGCGGGCGAGGATCTGGATGCGGTAGACGAGGAAGCCGTGCTCGGTGTGGATAGCTTCGTCGCCGGGGCCGAGATAGCACTGGCAGAGCAGGCCGAGCAGCTCGTCGGAGCCGTTGCCGCAGAGCAGGGCGCGCGGGTTCAGCCCGTGGATGTCGGCGATCGCCCGCTTCAGTTCCCCGGCCTGGCCGTCGGGATAGGACTCCAGATGGTCGAGAACCGCCGCTGCAGCTTCCCGCGCCGAGGGCGGCGCGCCGAGCGGGCTCTCGTTGGAGGACAGCTTGTGGAGGCGAACGCCGGCCGGCGCCTTGCTCTTGCCGGGCACATAGGCCTCGATGTCGAGAATACCCCTGATCGGAACGGGCTTCATCGTCTGCTCTTTCGCTCGCGGATCGCCGGAGCCCGCCGCGTCGCGACGGACCGGGCACGAGCCGAATAGACGCCGCCTTGGCCGATGTCGAGGGTGCCGGGGCGCGGGGCCCGCGCCGGCTGCGGCGCGACGTCATTGCCGCGGCTGCCGCAAATGCGTATCTGGGGCCTCACGACACGGAGCGAAGGGGAGGCCGGCCGGGCAGAGCGCACGCAAGGCCGCCGATCAGATGCCGATGACCATCGCCGAACCCAGCCGCCAGGACCTGGAACACGCCGCCGGCAACCGGGAGGTGTACGATCCCTCGAGCCCGGTGGCGCATTTCGGCGAGGACGAGCCGCTGCTGCTCGATGCGGGCCGCGCGCTTGCGCCCTTCCAGATCGCCTACAACACCTACGGCACGCTCAACGCCGACAAGTCCAACGCCGTGCTCGTGTGCCACGCGCTGACCGGCGACCACTACGCGGCCAGCCAGTCGCCGGTGACCGGCAAGCCCGGCTGGTGGTCCTCGATCGTGGGGCTTGGCAAGCCGATCGACACCGACAGATTCTTCGTGATCTGCTCGAACGTCATCGGCGGCTGCATGGGCTCCACCGGGCCGGCCTCGATCGACCCGGCGACGGGCGAGCCGTACGGGCTCGACCTGCCGGTGATCACCATCCGCGACATGGTGCGGGCGCAGGCGATGCTGGTCGAG